>CAYTVN010000093.1:0-11031 GCA_964441655.1 uncultured Verrucomicrobiota bacterium
TGGCCAAACATCTTTCTCCGTTCCTGCCGCGCCATCCGCTGGCTCAAACCGGCGGCGCGAAAGGTATTTCCGCGGTGTCCGCCGCGCCCTGGGGCAGCGCGAGCATCCTGCTGATTTCGTACGGCTACATCCGCATGCTCGGCGCGCACGGGCTCACCGAGGCCACCCGCTACGCCATCCTGAACGCGAACTACATCAAGTCGCGGCTGCTGGCGCATTTCCCGGTTCTGTTCGTGGGTAAAAACGGCCGGGTGGCCCACGAGTGCATTTTCGATCTGCGCGCGTTGAAGGAGCAGTCTGGGGTGGACGAGACGGACGTGGCCAAGCGGCTGATGGATTACGGTTTCCACGCGCCCACCGTGTCGTGGCCGGTGCCGGGCACGATGATGATCGAGCCCACGGAGAGCGAGCCGCTGGAGGAGCTGGACCGTTTCTGCGACGCCATGATTTCCATCCGGGGCGAAATCCAGTCCATCATCGACGGCCAACTGGATCGCGCCGACAACCCGCTCAAGCACGCGCCCCACACCGCGGCTGCGGTTACCGCCGACGCGTGGACGCACCGCTACAGTCGCGAGCTGGCGGCCTTTCCGCAATCCGGCCTGCGCGCCAACAAATTCTGGCCCAGCGTGTCGCGGGTGGACAATCCGCACGGCGATAAAAACCTGGTGTGCAGTTGCCCGCCGGTGGGCGAATATGCGAGTGCGTAGGAATTGCGCCGCGGAGATGCCGAGCGCGCAGAGGGGAGGGACCGCATCCGCCGCGGTGCGGTCCGTGAATAGAAATCATGAGCTTCTTCTGCGCCCATCTTGATCACCCGTCCGAGCAATGCCTCAAGCTCAAGGTCGAGTGTGTGCCCGGCCGGCGCGGCTGCGTGCTGCGCGGCAAGGTGAAGTTTCTGGAGGACCCGGACCAGCGGGTGGCGCGGCGTGATCCGGTGCGGAAGAAAATGGCAACAAACAAGCCGCCCAGGACCACGGCATGAATGCCGCAGACGAAGGTCTGGGCGTGGAGCGATTCAAGGAAATCGCATTCCTGTCTGACTGTACAGCCGCGCAAGCACGCGTACTGGCCCCGTTATGCCGGGTGCGCCGATTTCGCTCCTATGCCTGCTTGCAACAGGAGGGGCAACCTTCGCGCGGTGTTTACTTTGTATTGCAGGGCGAAGTGCTGCTGCAAAAAGAATGTCGCCCCGGTGCGGAGCCCGCCCGCCTGAGCATCGTACGGCGCGGGGAGATGTTTGGATTCGGGGAAATCATGCTGCGCACCTGCTATACCACGGCCTTGGCCCTGACTCCGGTCGAGGTGGCGGTGGTGACGGTGGAGGATTTCCTGCGGTCTTTCCTGGTCCTGCCCGCCTTGCGCGATCGCCTGCTGCGGGCTCTGTCCGAGATCACCCGCATCCTGATCCACCAGAACGTGGCCGGCGATGGCCTGCATGAGCTGGCGTTTTATCTACACCACCTGTGCCGAGAGAATGGGAAAAAAGTGGGCCGCCGGATTCATATCCAAACTCAGGTTCGCCAGCCGGAGGTGGCCTCGGTGTTGAACCTCAGCCGCGAACATGTCACGCGTCTGTTTGCGCAATTACGCAGGCAGGGTGTGGTGAATTTCAACCGGGGCTTTCCCGTCGTGGATTCGGACTGGCTGGACCACCTGACCCGGGATCGCGATCTCGCGGACAGCCTGCAATACCGGGACGTGCCCCGGCCCGCCGCGCATCAGTGATCCATGTCACTGCGCGTTTTCGGCGAAGGGTCTACCCTTCCGCCATGAAGAACTATGGGAGTCGGTTGGGCCTCTTTTTGATGATGGCTTTTCCGTGGTCCAGCGGGGCCACCAGCCTGACCGTGGTGGTCACCAACCTGCCCGCGTGGAGCGAGTTTGCCGAGGGTCAGTCCGTGGCCCTGGTCGGTACGGTAAACGGCTGGAACAACAACGCCACGCTGGCCACTGTGAACGATCACACGTTGGTCTTTTCGCTGGCGGATATCGGGACGCCCACCGTGTTGGGGACAGGGTGGGGGGATGTACTGGACGGGGCCAATGTCGCCTTTCAGCTGGTGAAACCCGGCACCTTCACCAGCGTGGTCAAAGCAGACTTTCTGTCCAACGAAGGCAACTTCCGACTGGCCGTGCAAAACGGCGCCTCCAATCTGGTGCAGATCAATGCCGGGCCGGTGCCATACCTGATTGACCAGGATTCGGCGGTGGCCGTGAACGGGGTGCGGGCCGATCCCGGAACCCTGGTCGACCCGATGCGCTTCGCCTACCCAGGTGGCCGCTGGAAGGCGCTGGTGATGAGCTACGACGATGGCCATGACCAGGATCGCGGGCTGGCTCCGTTGTTTGATCGCCACGGTATTCGCGGCACCTTCCATCTGTGCAATGGCTGGTTCAATAACAGCACGTTCCTCACCTCGGCTGAGGTGCCCACGCTGTTGGCCCGCCACGAAATTTCCATCCACACGGTGGACCATCCCACCCTGACCCAGATCGACGACGGCGCGGTGCGCTGGGAGGTTGGGAACTGCCGCTATGTGCTGGGTGGCCTCGCCGGGTATGCCGTCAACAGCATGTCCTATCCCATGGGCGGCTACGACCGGCGGGTCATGAACCTGCTGGCCGGGGAGGGCGTGACGTGCAGCCGGACCGTGCAGGCGGCGAACTCGCTGGATTATTTCCCGCCCAACTATCGCAAGTGGCATCCCACCTGCCACCACGCGGATGCCGATGGGTTTGCCGATCAGTTGCTGGGGCGCGGCGGGGAAAACCTGTCGCTCTTGTTCATCTGGGGCCACAGCTACGAACTCGACAACACCTATGCCAACAACAGCTGGGCCTACATGGAAAGTCTGGCCACGAAATTGGGTGATTGCGGCGATATCTGGTACGCGGGCATGGGCGAGTTGCGGGACTACCTGACGGCGGCGCAGGCCATGGTCATTACCTCGAACCAGGTCCACAATCCCTCCAGCCAGATTACCGTGTGGACCAAGTTGCAAGATCAGGTGGTGCCGGTGCGTCCCGGACGCACGCTGGCCTATCCGGCGGGCCGGGTTACGGTTCGCCCCGCGATCCTCTATGAGCAGGGCCCGGCCATAATTGCCTATCAAGCTGAGGGCAACGCGTTGGCTGGCTCCACGTCGCTCTGGCTGCATGTCGGTTACGATGGCTGGCAGCAGACGCATGATGTGTCCATGACCAATGAAGGGAACGGAATGTGGTCGGCATCCTGTGACGTGCCGAATGGTGTGCGTCGTTTGAACTGGGTTTTCCTCAATGAATACGGCGTGTTGGACGATGGGCTGGGTCAGGACTGGCAGGCCCCGGTGCGTGCGCGGGCGGCCGATTCCGCGGCGCGCGCGTATGCCATGCCGAATTCACCCGTACTGCTGGGCGCATCCGGATCGGGCCAGAATCGTTCCGGTGAAAGCATGGATCTGGAGCTGGCAGGCGGCGCGCTTGTTTCTTCCAATCAAGGTGGGTTCGGAAGTTTCGGACGGGTCTATGTGAACTACGACACTTCGAATCTGTACGTGGGCGCGGAGGGGTGCCAATTGGACGGCGCCAATAACGGGATGATCCTTTTTCTGAGCGTGGACACCCTGGCCGATGGTGTATCCAATCTATGGAGCCTGCGCGGAAATCCGGCCGCCCTCGGCAACCTGCACAATGTATCTTTCACCCCCGCGGCGAATGTGGCCCTGGTGCTGGGCGATGAGTTCGGTGATGGGACGTATCCGCATTTCATTTTGGGGAGCGGGTACGACTTCGGGCAGGGTGCGTATCGTCTTTCCGCCCTCGATGCCTTTGCGGTTCCGCTGCGCGGGGCGCGTCTGGCGCAATTTGATGGAATGGGCAACGCGCTCACGGTGGGCGAGGATGACGACGGTGACCGCTCGACCGAGCGTTGGGAGGTGGCCATTCCATGGAACAGCTTGAATGCGCCGCTGGGCATTCGCTCTCTGGGCACCCTGCATCTTTCAGGCGTGCTGGCCAGCGGTGGGCTTTCCGGGCCGGACCGTTATCTGTCCGGGAATTTCCTGGGGGATACCGCGACGGGGACGCTCAATGGCAGTGGAGATTATGGCTTTAATTTTGTTCAACTGTTCGGAGCCCGGGTGGGTCTGCCGGACGAGGATGCCGATCGCGATGGTCCGACTGATCAATGGACGCAGCGGTATTTTATGCACCCGCAGGGCATGGCCTCCGATCAATCGCGGTCCGGCGATGACCCGGACGGGGATGGGGTGTGCAATGCGGATGAATTTGTAGCCGGCACCGCCCCCACAAATGCAGTGGACGTATTCACGATTCGTTCCGCATCGACGTCTGGGGCGGTCCAATTTGCCACCGTGTCCGGTCGGTACTATCAGGTTCAGAGCACCACCAACTTGGCCGATACAGAGGCTTGGTCAACCTGGCCCGGATTGCTGTGTCCGACGGGAAGCGTTACCTCCATCGTGTTGCCCACGGATGCCCCCGGCCTGAGCTGTCGTCTTGCCGTGATTCCACCTTAAGCCCAAGGGTGCGCGTCAGGGCGCCGGCGCATCCAGCGCGGCATTGAGCGTGTGCGCCAGGCGGACGCCGGCTTTTTGCAGTTGCAGGCCCACCACGATGGCATTCCCCGCCACGTAATTGGTTTCATCCAGATACAGGGGCACCAGGGCGTTGGTGGAGGGAATGGCGGTGCCGTCGGTGAAGCGGTATGCGTTTGACACGGCATACTGGTGGGACTCCCGGGCCCAGTCCAGGGCCCGGCCCTGCGACCACGCGCCGGCCTGTTCCGGAGTGATGGTAGAGGCCAGGCGGTGGGCGAAGTTGGTCACGTCCTGGCCGGCCATGTCTTCGAACACCAGATAGTCGTCCCACGCGCGATGCAAGTTCGGGTGGCCGTTGCTGGCCGTCTCCATGGTGATGGAAAAATAGACGCCGTGAAACGACTGCACGGGGACCAGGTTCCCGCCGCGGTCCTCCTCGCGATGCGCGCAGTGCAGCGGCTGGTGAAGATCGCCGACAAAGTGGGCGAGAAAACGCACCGCATCCCGTTTCTCCAAGCCGGATCGGCGGACGTCGGCCAGGGTGTTTTGCCAGCGCTCCACCTGGCTGACCACATCGTTGCCGTCCGCGGTGGGTTGGAAGGCCTCCGCCTCGCCGTGTACGTCGGCATCCAGGTAGTGCCAGCGGTCGTTGTCGGGAAACACCGTGCGCATACGCTTGTTGCCGCGCAGGTAGTCCGCCCAGCTGGTGACCCGCACGTCCCCCAGGGACTCTCCCGCCAGCAGGGTTTCCACGCGGGCGCGCGCCGCCGGGGTCATAAAATTCGTGGCGATCATGCCCACCACCTGATGGCCCTCCGGGCCCCAGGCCCAGGCGCTTGGTGAGCCCAGCAGGAGCAGGAGCAACATTTTGACGCAAAACCCGGCGTGTGGTCGTAGGAGGATCATGTAGTAACCTACCACACCTTGGGCCGGACGGCGACAGAGTGCCGTCCCTACCAGGTTTTGACAGGTAGGGCCCGCGCTCCGCCGCGGGCCGGGACGTTGATCGCCGTTCCTAGCTTGATCGGAGTGACCAGGTAAACGACCAATCCTCCGGCGTAGTGCATAGACTCCGCCGCACGGGGTTCATCCGGATATAGTGAGATTTCTCGTCCAGGGATTCATCGTTGCGCAAACGATGTTCAAAGAAATCGCGCTGCCACGGAATACCCAGGTGATGAGAGGTGTAGTGTTTCCAATCCCGTACCACCTTCTGGATGCCGACTTCGCGACTGAAATAAAACAATCCATGAACGTGGTCGGGCATAACCACAAACAGGCGTGGCCACCAGCGTCCTTGTTTGGAAACGAACTGAACGGAGTCCCATAAAGCGATTGCGTGAGCCAGCAGTACATCTGATCCGCGCGGGCTGGCATTGATAGTGATGAAATATATGGAACCGTCGGGTACCCAGCTCGGGACTTCGTGTGGAAGACGTTTTCTGGAAACGGGGGACTGCATGGGGCGAATATAGCAATAACGGACGGCGACGGAGCGCCGTCCCTACCAGGTTTTGAACAGGTAGGGCCCGCGCTCCGCCGCGGGCCGCATCAGGATTTTGGCTCCTTCGGTTTCAGCAACTGATCCAGATTGCCGAAGGGCGAGAAAATGGAGGGTGCCGTTTTTTCGTCCGAGCCCGAACCGTCGATCAGTCCGGCCATCAGCGACTTCTCGTGCTCATGGTCGTGGCAATACAGGCACAACAGTTCCCAGTTGCTGCCGTCGGGCGGATTGTTGTCGTGGTTGTGGTCCTTGTGGTGAACGGTCAGCTCCTTGAGCCGCACGCCCTCGAAGGCCCGCCCGCAACTCGCGCACACGTGGGGGAACAGGGCCAGCGCGCGTTCGCGGTAGCCCTTCTGCCGACGCGTCACATCGCGCCGCAGGTCGGCCAGCAATTTCTCTTTCTGTTCCGGGGTCAGGTTGGATTTTTGGGGACGTGCCATGCCGACATCATAAAAAAATCCGCCCGCCCGTCGAGGGCTTTGCGTTCTTCCGTGTTGATCCGGCGGCGCATCTGATTGATCCTCTCCGGCCATGAATCCCTTGCGCAACATCCGCATCGTGCTGGTCCGACCGATCTACGGCGGCAACCTGGGCGCGGTGTGCCGGGCCATGAAAAACATGGGCCTGGCCGACCTGTGGCTGGTCAAGCCGGAGCCCGACCTCGATTTCAACGAGGCGCAGAAATACGCCCTGCATGCGGCGGACGACGTGCTGGCCAACCGGCGCCAGGTGGACACGGTGGAGGAGGCCATCAACGATTGCGCGGTGGTCGCGGCCACCACCGGGCTCAAGGGCCTGTACCGCAGCCACACCAAGTCCCCGCGCGAGGTCGCGCCCCGCCTGCTGGAAAGCGCGCAGAATCACCCGGTGGCGGTGATGTTCGGCCCCGAGGATCACGGCCTGTCCAATGAAGAGATGAAGCGGGCCACCCATATCGTGACCATCCCCAGCACCAACGCCTATTCGTCCCTGAACCTGGCCCAGTCGGTCATGGTGTGCTGCTATGAGTTATGGCTGGCCACCGAGCAGTACCAGCCGCCCCAGGAGTTTCACGCCGAAGCGCCCGTGGTCATGCGGGAGCGCTTGTTCCAGCTGTGGCAGGAGATGTTGGTCGACATCAAATTCTGCGACCACAAGAAGCTGGAACACATGATGATGGGTTTCCGCCGCATCTTCGGGCGCAGCTACCTCAGCGAGGCCGACGTGAACATCCTGATGGGCCTGGCCCGCCAGGCCATGTGGTGCGCGGAGCAGATGAAGAAGAATGAACCACGGATGGACACGGATGGACACGGATGATTTCGGGCGGAAAAATGATCCCATCCGTGTTTATCGGTGTTTATCCGTGGTGAACTAAATGCCTGAGTTGCCGCTGGTCGAGAAATCACGCAAGGAGGCGGTGCGCCGGCTGAAGGGGCGTCGCATCGTGGCTGTGCGTGCGGTGCGCGATCCCATCATGATGCCGGGCCTGGCGCCGACGCAGTTCGTGAAAGCCCTGCGCGGGCGTCGGATTGTCGGGGCGGGTCGGCGCGGGAAATACCTGTGGCTGGAGTCGGACCGTCGTCCGTGGCTGGTCATGCACTTCGGCATGACGGGGGAATTGCAGTACCGGAAGACGGGTGAGCCGGCGCCCCGGCACTGGCGGCTCGACCTCGATCTGGATAACGGCACCAGTGTGGCCCTGGCCGATCCGCGTCGCTTTGGACGAGCTCTTCTGGTGGACGATCCGCGGCGCGAACCGCCCATCAGCGAACTGGGGTTTGATCCCTATCTGGACCACGTACCGGTGGCGCGTTTCGTGACCGACCTGCGGGCCCGCCGGGCGCCCGTGAAGGCGGTGCTGCTGGATCAGTCATTTGCCGCCGGGGTGGGCAACTGGATCGCGGACGAAATATTCTATCAAGCCCGGGTGGCTCCGCATCACCGCGCCCACCGGTTGACCGAAGCTGAGGCGATGCGCATCCATGCCGCGATGCTGGACGTGGTGCGAGTGGCCGTGAAAGCCAACAACGATGAGCGACGATTTCCCGCGACCTGGTTGTTTCACCACCGCTGGGGCAAGGTGAAAGGCGCCCGTACATCCCGCGGGGAACCCATCCGCTTCAGCGTGGTGGGTGGACGAACCACCGCGTGGGTTAAATAGTTCCACGTTCCAGGTTGCACGTTGCAAGTTGTGAGGATCAACCCTGTGACTTGGAACCTGGAACGTGGAACCTGCAACTACCTATCACCACGTCCCGTTTAATTTCCAATCGAACGGGATGTATTCGATGGTGAAGACGGAATTAATCTTGAGTGCTTCGATCACGGATTCCGGCATCCAGGGGATCAGGGCGCGGACCAGGTCGCGTTCGTTGTCGGCGAAGTCGCTGCGGTAGCGGTCGAAGATGGCGCTGAGGCGCAGGGTGGTGCGGGTGTTGTCCCAGGCGAGGTAGCGCGGGTCCGCGAGCATGCGGCGGGCCTGGTCATCCAGTTGTTTTTCCAGGAGCGCGCCGGTGTAGGGCTCGCGGCGCAGGGGCGGGCTTCCCGCGGCGGCATGGACCAGGGCGAAATGGACCCGGGCATCACCGAAGCGCTGACGGATCCACCGGTGTTCGAGATCCTCCAGGCTCACGCCGGAGCGGTTGACCACCCAGTTGGGCTGGGTCCAGCCGCGGGAGGCGGGGACATCGGTGGGGGAGCGGATGCGGGGGATTTCCGCGATCATTTTCAGCGAGCAGGCATTGTATGCGTTGATCAGGAAGGCCAGCTGTTCGTGGCGGGATAAATCCTCCACCTTCACGCCGCCCACCGAAACCAGGTACTTGTTCAGTTCGGGCTCCCGCATTTTTACCAGGGTGTAATCCACCAGCCCGTTGGTCCCCACCACGCTGCGGAGCAATTCGGCGTAGACGCTGTGATCAAAGGTCGCGCCCGCGGTGTCCGGACCCAGGCTCCCGCGCGTGATGGCGGGCGGATAGAACAGTTCGCGCAGCAGGTCGTTGTTGCGCACCGCCGCGGGCGGGCTGGACATGCAGCCGGTCAGCAGGAGGGTGGCGGCAAGCGGGGCGAGGTGGCGTGTTGTGAACATGGTGAAGCACGCTAGCACAGTCTTCGTGAGTCGGAAATACCGGACGTGGCGCGCTTTTTTGGGGCAGGCGGAACGGGCTCAAGGTCGGCGCCGACGTTGTGGTTTATGTGGAAGAGTGCTTCTGCCGGAACACGCCGGCCACGCCGGTCAGGATCATCGCCATGCCGCACGCCGTGGTGAGGGTGACGTCCTCGTGCAGGAAGAACCAGCCCAGCAGGACGGCGATGACGGGATTCACATAGGCGTAGGTCATGACCACCGGCATGGGCAGGCGGCGCAGCGCGATCACGTAGGCGGTGAAGGACAGCACCGATCCGAAAATGACCAGGTAGCCCCAGGCCCACCAGGCTGCGGGCGAAGGGTGGGGCACGGGTTCGCCGGCGAGGCCGAGTAGCAGCACAAAACCCAGGGCGCCGATCACCTGCTGCCAACCGGCGCTAACCACCACGGGCAGATTCATGGGGTGTCGCTGCTGGATGGTCGAGCCCAGGCTCCAGCAGAAGGGCGCGGTCACCAGGGCCAGCGTAGCCACGGTGTCGCCGCGTGTCCCGGCCCGGATGACCGGCCAGGTCAGCAGGAAGAGTCCCGCGAAACCCACCAGCAGGGCCCCGATCAATCCGCGGCTGGGCCGGCGGCGATTAAACAGGGATTCGATTACCGCGCTGAAGATGGGCGTGGTGCCCACCACCAGCGCGGCGTAACCGGAGTGGGCGCGTTGCTCGGCCCAGGTGACCATGCCGTTGCCGCCATTCCACATCAGCACGGCGGACACCGTCAGCCACAACGCTTCCGTGCGGGACAACCGCACCCGCTGTTTCCATAGCAGGCCGATGAAGAGCAGGATGGCGCCGCCCAGCAGGGTTCGGCTGGCCGCCATGGAAAAGGGCGGAAAGCCGCTGCCATCGCGCACGGCGTAGCGGATGGCAAGGTAGGTGCCGCCCCATACGAAGTAGACGATAAGCAGGGCCAGCAGGCCGGTTCCGGAAAGTCGGCGCAGTGGGCTCATGGCAGGGGATGCCGCTGGAAGAAATCCCAGATTTCCGCGGTGGCGTTGACGCGGGTTGACGTTTTGCCGGCAAAGGTTTCCGGCAGCAGGCGATGGCCGCCGGGCCAGGTATGCCCGCAGTCATCGATGGTGGTGAACAGGATTTCCATGCCGGCGGGGTCGGGTCCGAATTGTTCGATGGTGACTCCTTCGATGCGCCGCACGTGCAGGGGCTCCTCGCCCAGGCCGCATAGACGCGACCACGCCAGCACGGAGGCGCGCGCGGGCGGACGTATTTCGCGCGCCCCCCACGGAAGTTCAACCGGCCCGCCCTCATACGGGCTGAGCGGATCCTGACGTCCGAAGAAAAAACTCATGGGCACGGGCCGGGTCAGGCCGCGGGCGGGAAAGCGGAAGTGACCGGCCACGGGGGCGAAGGCGGCCACCAGGTCGGGCGCGGCGCCTGCGAAGCGGAAACACATCGCGGCGCCGTTGGAAAATCCGGTAAAGAAAATGCGGCGGGGGTCCAACCCGGCGCGGGCCCGCAGATCGGCGATCACTGCGCGCAGGAAGGACAGGTCGTCCGCACCCTCGCGTTCGGTGTCGGCGCCGCCGGGTCCCGCGTTCCACATCTGGGGGTTGGTCAGAAAGTGCATGGGGGCGTCCGGCTGCAGGCGCAGGGCTTCGGGGTAGACGGCGAGAAAATCGTGGGCGTCGGCGTGGGCGCTCCAGCCGCTGCTTTTCATGGCCGTCCACGGCGTGCCGCCGCGCCCGTCCAGCATCACTACCGCGGCATTGCGGCGCGCCGGGTCGTGGCCGGGCGGCCGGTGCAGTACGTAGCGGCGTTTCAGGCCGTCCACCTCCAGATAGATGACATCGTCTCCGTTCATGAAGGTGGAAGAATAAGGTTGTCGGGTGTCAGGTGTCA
>CAYTVN010000094.1:0-10922 GCA_964441655.1 uncultured Verrucomicrobiota bacterium
CGGGCACCTCGGTCGTCTGCGCCCAGTTGATGATCTCCATGCTGCCGTCCACGTGTTCCACCAGCGCGGTGCAACTCTCCACCCAGTCGCCCGTGTTGTAGTACGTCACGCCGCCCAAATCCCGGATGGCCGCGCGGTGAATGTGGCCGCACACCACGCCGTCGGCCTTGTGCTGTTTCGCCTCGTGGGCCAGCACCTCCTCGAAGCGGTCGATGAACATGACCGCGTTTTTCACCTGATGCTTGAGCCAGGCGGAAAGCGACCAGTAGGGCATGCCGAGCCGGCGGCGCACGCGGTTGAAGCCGCGGTTCAGCCAGATGGTGAAGTCGTACATCACACTGCCCAGGTGGGCCAGCCAGCGCGCGGTGGTGACCACGCCGTCGAATTCATCGCCGTGCAACACCAGCAAACGCCGCCCGTCCACCGTGATATGCTCGGTGCGGTTGCACACGTTGATGCCACCCAGCTGAAGCCCGTCGTAGTCGCGCACGAAGCTGTCGTGATTGCCCGGGATGTAGGTGATGCGGCACCCCTTGCGGGCCCGGCGCAGGATTTTCTGGATCACATCGTTGTAGCTCTGCTTCCAGAACCAGCCGCGTTTCAGCCGCCAGCCGTCGAACACATCGCCCACCAGATAGAGATATTCGGAATCGTGCTGCTTGAGGAAGTCGAGCAGCCGGTCCGCCTGGCAGGCCGGGGTGCCGAGATGGATGTCGGATATCCAGATGGTGCGGAAATTTTTTGCAGCAGTATTTTTCATGCCAGGACTCCTTCGGTTGTCGCTTCCGTGCGGGCGGTCACGTGCGGACGATGCAGGTTCCAGAAGGCGCGGTACGAATGGTCCAGCGACTGCCGGGCGCCCCACGCGCGGGCCTCGCGTCCCATGAACTGCCGCGCCTGCTCATCGGCCAGCACGGCCTCCGCCTGCCGGGCCAGCAGGGTCGGGTTCATGGGCTCCACCACGAAACCGGTGCGCCGGGGCAGGATACAATCCTTGGGCCCGCCATCGGCCGACACCAGCACGGGCAGCCCGGACGCCTGGGCTTCCAGCAAGACCACGCCCAGGGTGTCGGTGCGGCTGGGGAATACGAACAGGTCGGCCGAGGCGTAGTGGCGGGCCAGCGCCTCGCCGCGCTGTAGACCGGCGAAGATCACGGGCAGGCCCTGGGTGGCCTGCTCGAATTCGGCCCGGTACGGCCCCTCGCCCACCACCACCAGGCCGACATCGGGCCGGCGGGCCGACAACGCGCGGAACGCCTCGGCCAGGCAGGGCAGATTCTTTTCCCGGGACAGCCGGCCCACATAGAGCAGCCAGTGACGTATGCCCGCGCCCCATGATGCGCGCAGGGCGGGATCGCGATGGGCCGGCGAAAAACGCTGCGGGTCCACCCCGCGGCCCACCACCTCCACCCGGTCCGGCGCCAGTCCGTGGTGAATGAGTTTGCGGCGGATGTCGGCGGAAGGCGCGGCCACCCGTTCCATCTGACCGTAGAACCAGCGCATAAAACGCCAGGCCGTAATTTCGATCTGCGGATTCGCAGTCAGGCTGGCCACGTAGGCGGGAAAATCGGTGTGAAAGGTGCCGAACACGGGAATGCCCGCGCGTTTGGCCGCGACCAAACCCAGCAATCCCATGGGGCCCGGGGTGGACAGGTGTACCGCCAGGGGCGGCTGTTCAGCGAAGCGCCGCAGGACCGCCTGGACCTCGGGCATGCACAGGGTCAGCCCGCGGTACACGCCCAGATTCAAATTGCCCACCGGCGCGTAGCGCAGGGCGCCCGGGAACAAATCGCTCTCGCCGCAATAGTTGATGCTCAGCCCGGCCTGCTCGCGCGAGGCCGCCGCATACCATTGGCCCAGGGTGGTGGCCACGCCACTGGTGTGGTCGGGTGCGTCCACAAACAGGGACACCCGGGGTTGTTCGCTCCGGGGCAGTGCGGGCTGGGCGGCGCGGCGCACCGGATCATAGGTCACCTCAAAGGTGGTGCACATATCATAGAAGACGTGATAGACCGCGAACGTCGAGTCCTGGGTGGCCAGGGAGCGCAGAGGCGCCACCAGCCGATGCCAGTTCACCATGTCCGCCGGCCGCCAGGTCCGGGTGGACGACAGGTTGCGCAGGGCCACGGGCACGCGTGATGGTTCATGCAACAGCCGGATCATGGTGCTCCTTCTCCAAATCCCCGAAGGGATTCGCTGGTTGATGGACCAAAAGCTATGAACCGCCTGCTAGAACCTGATGAGGAAGCGACGAGAAGTTGGTTTCAACGCATCTACGAGGGGACAAACGCGCGCACGCCCGCTAGATTAATCCGCCATGACTGCCCAAGGTGTCCGCCCGGACTGGTTGATTGTGGATGGCCTGGCTCCATTTTTTCGCGAGGTAAACGCGCCCCGCATCAACTGGTCGAAAATTCCTTTTGCCGAATTGGAAACCGACGGGCAACCCGACGTCCGTTTGCTGGGTCGCATCGAGGAGGATTTCCGCCGCTTCTGCGCGAAGGCCGCGGCCTATGGATTCAACGCCATCACGCTGGACGACCTGGCCCATCTGGTGGACGACCCCGCCCACCCGGACGCCTTGCGCCGCAAAATCGCCGTGTATCAGGACTCGTTCGGGCGCTGCTTTGAGATCGCGCGCGAACACGGGTTGCGCGTCCTCATCACCACCGACATCATGTACTACCGCACCGGGGAAGCGCCTGCCCGGTGGGGCCGGCTGGAACAAGCCCTGGCCAGCCTGGCGCGATCGCTGGAACAACTCTTCCAGCGTTTCCCCGCGGTGGCGGGCATCGTCACCCGCATCGGGGAGACGGATGGACTGGATGTGCGGGGCGACTTCCGCAGCCACCTGCTCATCCGCACGCCCGGCCAGGCGCGCCGCCTGCTGGCCCGGTTGCTGCCCGTGGTGGAGCGCCATGAGCGCTGGTGGATCTTCCGCACCTGGAGCGTGGGCGCGTACCGGATCGGCGACCTGATCTGGAACCGCAACACGTTTGCCGCCACCTTCAAACGCGTGCGCAGCCCGCGCCTGATCCTCTCCATGAAATACGGCGAGACGGATTTCTTCCGTTACCTGCCCTTGAACCGGCACTTCTTCCGCTGCCACCTGCCCTGCCTGGTGGAACTGCAGGCCCGCCGCGAATACGAGGGCGCGGGCGAGTATCCCGCCTTCATCGGGGCCGACTACGAACGCTACCGCAACCAGCTGCGCGAGGCGCCGCACTGGGTGGGCGCCATGATCTGGTGTCAGACCGGCGGCTGGACCCGGTTCCGGCGGCTGACCTTCGGCGCCTCCTCCTCGCGCTGGAACGAGATCAACACCTGGGTCGCGGTTCGCCTGGTCCGCGACGGCATCACCGCGGTGGAAGCGGTGGAAAGCTGGCGCGTCGCCCAGGCCCCGCAGCTGGACGGGGCCCGCCTGCTCCGGCTGCTGCGCCTGTCGGAAGAGGTGATGTCCGAGTTGCTCTACATTGACGACTTCGCGCAGCAGAAACTGTTTTTCCGCCGGCTGCGCGTGCCCCCGCTGCTGTACGTGTTCTGGGACCGCATTGTCATCAACCACGCCATGCGCCAGTTCCTGCGCTGCTTCGTGCGGGAAGGCGAAGCGAAGGTGCTGCAGGGCCAGCGCGCCCTGGAGAAAATCACGGAGATGAAGGCGCTGGCCGTCGGGATAGACCTGCCCGTCGCCGATTTTGATTTCATGTACGACAGTTTTGCCCTGCTGTCCCTGGCCCGGGAATACTACTTCCGCGAGTTCAGCGCCATGCTGGCCGGGCGGCTGACCCAGGCCCGGGCGGCGTACCGGGCCCGGCATACCGTACGCTATTCCGTACACCTGGATTTCCGCCCCGTGCCCCTGACTCGGGCCCGCCTGCGCCGTTATCTCCGCGTGCTGTTGCGCCGCCAGCGCGGCTACCGTCTGTTCGACCAGATCTTCACCCTGCGCCTGCTGGGCTGGCTCTATCCCATGCTGCGCCGCGGTCCGCAGAAGCTGCTGCCGGAGTTCTCGCGCCAGCAGGCCATGGGGGTGGACACCCTGTTCAAGTGAAGGGTCGCCCCATTCAAAGACTGACCAACCGCTAACACCGTGCTAACATCGGGGCCGTATCGTCTGTTCGGTTGGAGATACTCCATGGCCAAAGAAAAAATACTGGTAATCGAAGACGACGACGACATTCAGGAACTGGTGACGTATAACCTGGTCCGCGAGGGTTATTTGGTCACCTCCGTGACTTCAGGCGAAAACGGACTGGAGTCCGCGCGCCGAGCGGTCCCCCACCTGATCCTGCTCGATCTGATGCTGCCCGGCATGGACGGGCTGGAAACCTGCCGCCTGCTGCGGGGCGATCACCGCACGGCGGGCATTCCCATTGTCATGATGACGGCCAAGGGCGAGGAATCCGACGTGGTGACCGGGCTCGAAGTGGGCGCGGACGACTACATCACCAAACCCTTCAGTCCCAAAGTGCTGGTGGCCCGGGTGCGCAATATCCTGCGCCGCAAAACGCGGGAAACTTCGGACGAGACCTCGCCGGTCAAGATTCATGAGCTTGTCATTCATCCCGGCCGCCACGAAGTGCTGATCAAGGGCAAGCGCCTCGAACTGACCTTCACGGAATTCCGGGTGCTGCAATTCCTGGCCCGCCGCCCCGGCTGGGTCTACACCCGCCAGCAGATCGTGGACGCGGTGCGCGGCGGCGATTACGCGGTGACCGAGCGCTCGGTGGATGTACAAGTCGTGGGCCTGCGCCGCAAGCTGGGCGCCCTCGGCAAATACATCGAGACCGTGCGCGGGGTCGGCTATCGCTTCATGGAATAGACTATGCCGCCCCTGCCCGGACGCCGCCGTTGGGCGGCGCTTCTATTCTGCTGCATTTTTCTAGCCGCCTGGGTGGCCGTGACGGTGGCGCACCCCGGATCCACCGGCCTGCGCTCCCTGGTGGGTGCGCTGCTGACCGCCGTGCTGGCGGCCCCCCTGCTCTGGCTGTGCTTCCGCCCGCGGCGGCAGCGCCGTGCCCGGTTGATGGCCGAAATGGACGCCCTGGCCGAACGTGAATTTTCCGGCCGCCTGCCGGCCGAATCGTTCAAGGAACTCGCGGGCGTGGCCGACCGGATCAACCGCTGGGCCGCACTATGGGAAGAGCGGCAGGCCCGCTCGCTGCACCGGCAGCATCAGGAACAAACCATCCTGGGGGCCATGCTGGAAGGCGTCATTGCCGTGGATCATCAGCACCGCATCACCCATCTGAATCTGGCCGCCACCCGGTTGTTGCAGGTGGAGCCCGAGCGGGCCGCCGGGCGCCTGCTGGAAGAAACCGTGCGTCACCCGGACCTGCACCGCCTGGCCGGCCGGGTGTGCGCGAGCGGGGAGGCGGCGGAGGCGGAGATCCAGTGGCATGGATCAAAACCCTGCATCCTCCAGGTGCGGGCCAGTCCCATGCGAAGCGAAGGCCGTTCCGACCCCGGGGCGGTGCTGGTGCTGCACGACATCACCAACGTGCGCCGCCTGGAAAAAGCGCAGCGCGATTTTGTGGCCAATGTTTCGCACGAATTCAAAACGCCGCTCACGTCACTGAAAGGTTTCGTGGAAACCCTGCAGGACGGCGCCCTGGACGACCCGGCCGACGCGCGCCGCTTCGTGGGCATCATGGGCCGCCAGGTGGACCGCCTGCAGTCCCTGGTGGAGGATGTCCTGAGTTTGTCGCGCCTTGAGCAGGAGGCGGGCAATCACCCCACCCCGCGTCAGGACCACGCCCTGCAACCAATCCTGCACAGCGCTCTGGAGGCCTGTCTGCCGGCCGCCCAGGGAAAAACCATTACTCTCGATCTGACCTGCGAGCCCAACGCCCGGGCCTGCGTCAACCCCGCCATGCTGGAGCAGGCCGCGATCAATCTCATCGACAACGCCATCAAATACAGCGACGCCGGCACGCGGGTGGACATCCGGGTGGTCCGGGAGGGCGACGCATGGCGGCTGGCCGTGCATGATCAGGGGCCTGGTATTGATGCCCAGCACCTGCCCCTGATCTTCGACCGCTTCTACCGCGTGGATAAATCGCGTTCGCGCAAAGCAGGCGGCACCGGGCTCGGTCTTTCCATCGTACGCCACATCGCCCTCGCCCATGACGGCCGCGTGGATGTGCAGAGCGAACCGGGCCGGGGCAGCGTCTTTTCGCTGATTTTGCCCGGTCGCTCCGCCGCCGCCTGACCCCACCATTTCGCCGACTTTTATCACGGCCCTCACAATTTCCTAACGCGGACATCCCAGCGTGTTTCGCATTCGCACCGCCTCCGACCTTGTCATCCCAGGGGGAGCGGACGAGCCACCAACAACCTCAACCAGGAGTTGCAGATGAAGAAGCTGATGATGGCCCTCGCGGCCGGTTCCATGATGTTGACCCATGCTCAGGCGCAGGAAACCAAGGCGCCCGCCTCGTGGGCCGATACGCTGGTGTTTAAAGGAGACCTGCGTTATCGCTACGAAAGCATCGAAGAAGAAGGCAAAGTGGACCGCACCCGCAACCGGATTCGCGCCCGCCTTGGCGCCGAAGCGAAGCCGAGCGACGAAGTGACGGTCGGCCTGCGCCTGTCCACCGCCCAGGACAATGACCCGGTTTCCAGCAACCAGACCCTGGGCGAAGGCTTCAGCCGGAAAGACATCTTTCTGGACCTGGCCTACCTGGACTACCATCCCGCGGCGGTCAAGGGACTGAGCCTGATCGGCGGCAAGATGGAAAATCCCTTCGCCCGCGTGAGCGACCTGGTGTGGGACGGCGACCTGAATCCTGAAGGATTGGCCGCGAAATACACCGTGGGCAGCGACGGCCTGGATGTATTTGCCAACGCCGGCTACTTCTGGGTGGAAGAGCGCAGCGCTGACGAGGATGATGCCCTGCTGCTGGGCGGCCAACTGGGCGTCAAGGCCAAGAATGACAACTTCAACGGCCTGCTCGCCGCTGGCTACTATACCTACGATAACCTCAAGGGCTATCCGGTCATTGACGTGACCGCGTCCGAACGCGCCAAGGCCAAGAGCTACGGCAACAGCACGGAGAAGGTCACCGAAACGGATGAGGCGGGCGAAGAAGTGGTCACCGACCTGCTGTACGGCACCGGCTTCGACATTGCCGAACTGATCGGCGAAATCGGCTTCGATGTGGGCGTCCCGGTCAGCGTCTACGGCAGCTATGCCGTCAATCAGGATGCGGACGATGATGACACCGCGTACCTGGGCGGCCTTCGCCTGGGCAAGACCAAGGCGCCCGGGTCGTTCGACTTCGATTACAACTACCGCGAACTGGAATCCAACTCCGTCCTCGGCGCCTTTTCCGACTCCGACTTCATCGGTGGCGGCACCAACGGCAAGGGCCACAAGTTCGCCCTGGGCGTCCAGCTGACCAAGGTGCTGAAGGGCACGGTCACCTATTTCATGAACGAAAAGGGCCTGACCGGCGACAGCAAGGATTACGATCGCCTGCAGGTGGATGTGGCGGCCAAGTTCTAAACCCTAATCTCATCCCACCCCGCGGCGACACCGCCGCGGGGCCGGGGAAACGCTCGGCAGGGAGGGTTCGGCATGAGCGAGACAGGGTTGCGGACGGACCGCTGTCCGATCCAGACATTGCGTGATGATGACGGCCCCATCCGGCTGGGCGATCTGGCCCGGCAAACAGGGCGGGCCATGGACCGCGTGGTGCAGGAATTGCAGCCGTGGTTGCACAGAGGTCAGGTGGAGGAATTGAAGCCCGTGGGAGGGGCGGCGGCCCTCGTGACAGACGCGGTCTTTTACCGATGGCGTCGTCGTGAGGATCGCATGTATGTGTGGGAGCAGGATTATTTTGAAGGCAAACAACGGGTGTCCGCCCTCAGGCTGGCCACCCGGCGACGTGAGACAAAACCAAAAACAAGGATGATGATGACCATGAATTCGTTGATGGTAAAAATGCTGAATGTATTCACCCCCGCCGTGCTGCTGGCCGGCGCGGCCTGGGCGGGCGGCCTGCCGGAAGTTAATCCCATGGAAGTGAAGGGCGACATTATCACCGCGGGCAGCTCCACGGTGTATCCGCTGTCCGAGCGGATGGCCGAGCGCTTCCGCGATGAAGGCTACACGGGCAACATCACCATCGACAGCATCGGCACGGGCGCCGGCTTCGAGCGTTTCTGCAAGGCGGGTGAGACCGACATTGCGAATGCCAGCCGCCCCATCAAGGACAAGGAAATCGAATCGGCCAAGGCCATCGGTCGCACTCCGATCGGCTTCCGTATCGGTACGGACGCCCTGGCCATTGTGCTGAGCAAGCAGAACACCTTCGTCAAAAATATCACCAAGGAACAGCTGGCGCAGTTGTTCAGCACGGCCACCCTGTGGTCGGATGTGGACCCCGCCTGGCCGGCCGAGAAGATTCAGCGCTTCTCCCCGGGCACGGACAGCGGCACCTTCGACTATTTCGTGGAAGAGATATTCGGCAAGAAGAAGGAGCCCCTCCTCAACGCCGCCAACCTGCAGTTGAGCGAAGACGACAACGTGCTGGCCCAGGGTGTGGCCGGCAGCCCCTACGCCATCGCCTACTTCGGATTCGCCTACTACCTCGAGAACAAAGACAAAGTGCGCGACGTCGCCATCAACGGCATCTCGCCCTCCGCGGAAACCGTCAACGCCGGCACCTACCCCCTGGCCCGCCCGCTGTTCCTCTACAGCGACGCCGGCATCATCAAGCAGAAACCCCAGGTGGCGGCCTTCCTGAACTTCTACCTCACCTTCGTGAACGAGGAAGTGGTTGAGGTGGGTTACTTCCCGGCCCCGGCGGAAAGTCTGGACGAAGCCCGCAAGAAACTCGAACAGGCCCTGCAATAACCCTGGTCTTGGCTTGGGCGGTGGCGGGGTGTACAACCCCGCCACCGTGCTTTCCCAGCCCGGTCCCATCGATGAATCGAAACCACAAACCGCAGCGTCCGGTGCACGACCCGCACAGCATCCGGGTCTCCCTGATGAAGCGCCGGCGGCCGGGCGAATTTGCCATCGAAGCTTTTTTGATGGCCTGCGGCATCCTTTCCATCATCACCACCGTGGGCATCATTTTTGTGCTGGGCGAGGAGTCGTTCCGGTTCTTTGCCAGCGAGGAAGTGACCCTGAAGGCCTTCTTCACCACCATCAAATGGCAACCCCAGATCAATGAGTTCGGCATCTGGTCCCTGGTCAACGCGACCCTGATGACCTCTCTGATCGCCATGGCCGTGGCACTGCCCCTCGGCTTGGGCGCCGCCATCTATTTGAGTGAATACGCCACCCCGGAACGGCGCGACACCCTGAAACCCATCCTCGAAGTACTGGCCGGCGTGCCCACCGTGGTCTACGGCTACTTTGCCCTCACCTTCATGACCCCCCTGCTCCGCTCCATCTTCGGCGACGACGTGGTGCAGGTCTACAACACCGCCTCCGCCGGCATCGTGATGGGCATTCTGATTCTGCCCCTGGTCGCCTCCATGAGCGAAGACGCCCTGACCGCCATCCCCCGTTCCCTGCGCGAAGCGGCCTACGGGCTGGGCGCCACCAAGCTGGAAACCGCCCTGAAGGTGGTGGTCCCGGCGGCGGTCTCCGGCATTGCCGCGGCCGTGATCGTGGCCATCTCGCGCGCCATCGGCGAAACCATGATCGTGGCCCTGGCCGCGGGCGCCGGTCCCGCCTTCACGTTCAACCCCTTTGCCGCGGCGGAAACCATGACCGGGCACATCGTACGCATCAGCGGCGGCGACTTGAGCTACGAGAGCATTGACTACACCAGCATCTTCGCCATCGCCCTGATGCTGTTCCTGATCACCCTGGTCCTCAATGTCATCAGCCGCCGCATCGTGCTGAAATACCGCGAGGAATACGAATGAGCGGCGCGTTCCCCAAGGACCACGAGCAGGCCGGACAGATTGCGCGGCGGCAGCGGCGCGGGCGGCTGTGGCAACTCACCTTCCAGGCCTGCACCGTGATCGGCATCGTGGCCCTGATGGCCCTGCTCTACAACATCGGCGACCATTGCTTCGGCTACGTGGCCATCAAGCATGTGGTGGAGCCGGAGACCCTGGCCGCGGACGGCATTCCACTGGAGCGGCAGAATCCGGCCCAACTGGTGACCCTGCTCACCAACCGCCTTTCATCCGGCCTCATTCGCCGCTTCAACAGCGAACAACCGCTGGCCGAACGCCCCCCCGAAGCGTTGCGCGCCCTGGTCATGGAAAGGATCGTCCGGCCGCAGATCATCCACAGCTGGTCACTGACCGAGAGCGTGCTGCACCGGGATCAGATTCAAGCCGCCATGCAGCAGGAATTTGCGGGCTCCCGGCTCAGCTTCCGGTCCTGGATCACCCCTGATTTCCTGACCAAACCCCAGGCCAGCCGCCCGGAATTCGCGGGCGTCCGCACCGCCATCCTGGGGTCCCTGTGGATCATCCTGCTCACCGCCCTGTTCGCCTTTCCCATCGGGGTGGGCGCTGCGGTGTACCTCGAGGAATATGCCAGCGACAACCGCTTGAACCGCATCATCGAAACCAACATCAGCAACCTGGCCGGCGTGCCCTCCATCATCTACGGCATGCTCGGCCTGGCCCTGTTTGTGCGCATCCTGGAACCCCTCACCAGCGGCGCCCTCTTCGGCATCGGCGACGCGGCCACCGCCAACGGGCGCACCATCCTGTCCGCCGCGCTCACCCTGGGCCTGCTCATCCTGCCCCTGCTCATCATCAACGGACAGGAAGCCATCCGGGCCGTGCCCAATTCGCTGCGCGAAGCCAGCTATGGGCTTGGCGCCACCCAGTGGCAGACCATCTGGAACCACGTACTGCCCAGCGCCCTGCCCGGCATTCTCACCGGCACCATCCTGGCCTTTTCGCGCGCCATCGGCGAAACCGCGCCCCTGGTGGTGGTGGGC
>CAYTVN010000095.1:0-10831 GCA_964441655.1 uncultured Verrucomicrobiota bacterium
AGGGCCTTGAAGAACGGAAGCTCCGCCCGCCGGATGCGTCGTTCGGCGGCCTTCATGCCTGCCTCGGGGTCGCGTGCTCCGCCCACCTGCAGGGCCAGGCGTTCACGCAGGTCAGCCAGGAGGTTCCAGGGCAGACCGAGCAGCACGAATACGATGCCGACCGGGATGAAGGAGCGCGCGTAGAGCATGTAGAGTCCCAAGGCCAGCGTGCCATAGCGCAGGGCGTGCTGTTGCCAGGGTTTGAGCTGCTCCCAGTTGCGCACCGTGGTGCTGAGCTTCTGCAGGCTCATCACGATCACGCTGAGCACCAGGCCGACTGCGCAGGCGTAGCCCATTTTCTGGTCAATGAAGGCCTTCCGAAGCATGAACAGCGCGGGCACGTCCACCTTGCCCCCCGGACCGCCCTCGAATCCGGCCAGGGCGATGATCATGCCCGCGTCCATGATGGTGCCGATGATGGTGAAGACCAGCATGAGGTAGATGGAGCCGGTGATGAGGGGCAGTTCGATGCGGGTGAACTTGGTCCACCAGTTGATGCCGTCAATGTCGGCCGCCTCATAGACATCCTTGCTGATGCCCTGCAGCTTGGCCAGGTGGGTCAGGATGGCCAGCGAGCTGATCCACGGGAAACCCCAGATGATGACCGAGGTCATGAGCAGCCGCGGGTCGCCCAGCCAGGCCGGTTTGATGGAGCCGGCGAAGGCGTCGCCCCAGCCGAAGAAGGGGGCCAGGCCGTTCAGCAGCGGATACAGGTGGGCGCCCGCCAGGAAGCGGTTCATGTAGCCGTTGGTGGCTTCAAAGAAAAAGGAACGCCAGATCAGGGCCACCACCAGAGGCGGGATGACCATGGGGATCACGAACAGCAGGCGGTAGAGATACTGCAGTCTTTCACTTCGGCAGCGGTGAATGCATACGGCGACCAGCAGGGCCACCACCATTTTGAAGGCGTTGGCGATGCCCAGAGTGAAAGCATTGCTGAAGGAACGCCAGAATTCGTCGGAGGCCAGCAGGTCGCGGTAATTCTGCCAGCCCACCGGTTCGGACACATCCGCGCCGTTCCAGCGGAAGAAACTGTGGAAGATGCCGCTGGAGGCCGGATAGTAGATGAACAGGCCCAGGGTGAGCACGGTGGGCAGCACGAACAGGTAGATTTCCCAGTGGTGTTTGATGTGCCGCCACGGAATGTTTTTCGGGGTCATGGGGTGGCCCCTCCCGGGACCAGGCGACTCCGGATTTTTTCCAGCACCGCCGGGCTGTAGTCGTAAGGCCCCACGCGGGTTTCGCGGGGACCGTGTTCGATCAGGTTCATTTGCCGGCTGCGCAGGAGCTCCGGCGTGATCTGGCGCAGTCCGGTCAGGCTGCGGTACTTGACCCACGACGATTCAGCTTCCGCGCCCGCGGACAGCAGCGCACTGGCCCGCAGGCCGGCCAGCATTTCCTCGTCGAGGTGCATGCCGCGCCGCCAGTCGCGCTGTTGTTCCATGAAGTCCTGGTAGCCGCGCTCCTTGTAGAAAGGTTCATACCGGTCGCGCAGCTCGTCGAAGGAGAGCTGGTTCACCTGATAGAGGGAGTAGAGTTGCATCCACTTCAGCCAGGTTTCCCCGCCCAGGTCGGAGTTGAACGCCTTGATCACGCCTTCCAAGTGCGGTTCGAAGGCCTTGAGCGCGGGGTCGAGTTCGGTGCCTTTCACGCTGGGCATCCAGCCGATGATCCGGTTGAGCTTTTCGTTTTGCTTCTGGCTGGCCATGAAACGAAGGAAGTCCAGCGCCTGCTCAAAGTGCGGAGAAGTGCGCGTGATGGCGAAGGCGAAGCCCACGTAGGGTTGCTCAAACAACGGACCTTCCACCCACTTCCCGTAACGCGGATCATCCGGACCGGGGCGGGGAAAATCGATGACCCCCACCGTGAACTGACCGCCCGCCTGCTCCTGTAGGCCGCGCGCATCCCACGTGCCGGTGGCCATGAATACCGCCTGCTGCTGCACAAACTGAAAGACCGCCTCGTCGCGGGTCAGCCCGGCGAACCCCGTTTGAAACTGCTCGGTCAGTTCGCGCAGCATCTCGAAACGCGCACGGTAGGCCGGAAAGTCCAGGCTCAGCAGACCGGCCCGGGTGGCCACGTAGGATTCGTCGCCGCCCAGCACGCCGTCGCGGTTGAAGTCGGCTTTGCGGATGGCGGGATAGGTGATGCCATCCAGCATGTAGGATTCCCACATGCCCAGATGATATTTGGAGGCCGCGATGGCGGTGTAGGGTTCGCCGTCCGCCTGGCGGTGGGAGCGGATGGTTTTGCACAGCTCGATGAAGGCCCGGTAGTCGTGGGGCGGTTCGTCCAGCCCGGTCAGTTTTTTCAGCAGGTCGCGGTTGTAGAAAATGCGCACGCCGAACTGGGCCAGCGGGATGGCCACGTATTCCTGCATTTCATCAATGTAGGTCCAGCGCATGCCGTCCTTGATGGTGGAGCGCAGGCGCACGCCCTCGAGTTCGGTGCCCGCGTTGTAGGGATTGGGCTCGTTGGCGTAGCGGGTCATGGTGTGGCAGTAGCGGTTGTAATATTGCAGCCACAGATGGCGCGGCAGCACGCCCAGGCCGACTTCCAGCAGGTCGGGTGCGGTGCCACCCATGAGCTGGGTGGTGGTCCACTGGCCGTACACCATTTCCGGAATGGCATCCTGCACAATGTGCACGTTGGGGTGCAGCTTGCGGTAGTCCTCGGCCATGATGTTGATGGCGTCCCGCACGCTGGCCTCCAGCTGCCAGTGCCCGATGCGCAGCACGATGGCCCCCGGGGGTGCCTCCTCGGCGCGGCGCAGGGCGATGGTCACCAGCGAGGCGCCTACCGCCAGGGCAATGGCGAGCAGGGGATAATATTTTTTCAGAAAGGCCGTCATTGCCCGGCCTCGCCCCGTAGGTTGCGCTCCAGCTCATCCATGCGCTCCAGCGCCTGGCGGGCCCCGAACTTGCGGAAATCCAAAGGGTATTCTTCGATTAACTTCCGGTAGTAGAGGCGTGCTATGTCCAGCCGGCCGGCGAGAAATTCCGCGGTGGTGGCCAGCTGCCAGTAGCGCCAGGAGAAGTCCGAGGCCGCGGGACTGCTGGGGTCCACCTCCAGCCGGTTGATCTCCTGCAGGCGGGCCTCGAGTTGCGCGTCATGGAGGCCGAGGGTTTCGTAGGCTTGCGCTAGAAGATTAAAGGCCTCGCTGGCGAAGGGGCTGTCCGGCTGCTCGGTCAGAAAGGCCTGCAGCCGGGCCACCGCCTGGGTGGCCAGCGCGGGATCGAGGGATTGCACCAGCGTGGACTGCTGATAGATGAGCGCCTCCTGCCCGGCCAGGTGCCGCGGGTAGGCCTCCACCACGTTCTGGTACGCCGCCCGCACCTGGACCATATCCGGCTCCTGGTCCACCGGCCGCAGATGCGTCATGCGGGCGAGGGCGAGGCTGCTCCAGGCGGCCAGGTCGTGGGCGGGCGCGTCACGCCGGATTTGCTCGTACAGTTCGCGCGCCAGGTCGTCCCGCTGACTCGGCACGGGCTGACGCAGATCGAGGGTAACCGCTTTCCCGTAAAGGGCGTTCAGGCGCATTTCCTTTTCCACGCCGGTGTGCTGGAGGATGGAATCGAAATGGGCCAGCGCCAGTTTGTAGTCTCCCAGGCGATAGGCATTCCAACCCTGGGCCAGGGTGGCGCCGGGGTCGGCGGTGAATCCGGCGCGACGGCAGCCGGAAGTCGCGCCCAGCATCAGGCTCACCACGAGCAGGCCCATCACGGCCCGGCGACCATCCCGAAAGCTATGTGCGCGGAAGCGGTTCACGGAGGACACAGTGTCACAGCCCGGCCGGCCGGCAAAACGGGATGGAAATATACGTAAAGCAAAGCGGTTGTGCGTTGTTTTGCCGATTGGCCATTCTTCCCGTAGAGTGGCGGTCAACCAAGGCGGAATGGATGACATATGCGACGCCCAGCAACACACGATGGAACTTGAGATGCGGGATCGCCGTTCTTCTGCTGATCGTCGCCGCGCCGATGATCCAAGCACAGACACCGCCCGCCCCCGGCCTCACTTATCCGGTACGCGGGAAGATGTGGCCGGAAGCGGACTTGCGTGCAGCCTACCAGAAAATCCGTCCGCATTATGCGGTGACCCCGGGAAGCCGTCGGATCGTGGCCGCGGGTGAGCTGAAGGCCTTTCCCTTGCAGGGTAAAATCCGCGATCGCATCCGCTCTGGTCGTTTGTTGGTGGATAGCACGGATGGCCGACTGGTGGCGGTGCAAAGCGACCAGCCGGTGGAAGACGTTGCCGGCAGCCCACTCGACCTGATGGTGTGCTTGAACGGTACGCCGTGGCTGTCCTATGAATCCGCCGCGGATAAACGCCGTTCGTTGCCCTTTTACCTGGACGTCACCGTTTACTTTGAGGAATTCGTCACCGCGTTGCAGCGCGGCTTTCACTTTCCCGAAGCACCGGAATTGGGGACGCAGGACAGCCGCAAGGGCTTGTTCCGCACCAAGAGGGTGCACGGCAACGTGGTCGAAGATCCCTAGCCAAGCCGACGCGCCGCGGCGCGTAAGGCGCGTGGACCTGCGGCACCTTTACGTATAGACCAACGATCCTCGCCCCCTCCTGGCCGGGTCATCCATCCTCGTCTCACACAGATGAATGCTGACCTCCACCATGGTTTTGACTCTTTGCGCCGCGCGCACCGCGGGTTCACGCTGGTGGAATTGCTGGTGGTGCTGGCCATCCTGATCATCCTTGCTGCGTTGCTGTTCCCGGCGCTAAGCAAAGCGATGAATTCCGGGCGGGACGTCGCCTGTCTGAATCATCTGCACAGCCTGGCCACGGCCGCCCACCTGCAATATGCCGACGCCTGGCCCGAACTGCCGAACCGGGGTCCGCATTGCACGGATTGGGGCGCGGCCGCCGATGGTCTGGTGCCGTACCTGAAGGGTGACCTTACCGTCTTTGATTGCCCGGCCAATCCCGGCGACCCGAAACCCAAAGGCCCGTTTGGCACCCAGCTGACCAACAATCCGGCGGTGTATACCGACTATGAATTCAACGGTTTCTTAAGCCGGTGCGATGCCGAGCCCGTTTCGCAGGAGCGGCGTCAGCCCATGATCACGTCGTCCGCCCAGTGTGCGCTGGCCTACGATTTTCCCTATCAGGAGTCGGCGCCTGTCCGCCCCCATCAGGGCGGTATCAATATCGCCTACCTGGATGGCCACGCCGCCTGGCTGCCGGACAGCCAGCAGGGCGATGTGGTGTGGCCGTTCGGCGAGGATGCGTTCTTCCTTAAAGGCCATCCCTGGCGGTAGGCCTGTTTCGGCCGGATGCTGATTACGTGCGGCGCGGATACCCGGCCATGACCGGCTTGGGGCAGCGGTCCACGTCGTACAAGCCCCAATGTTTCTCGGGTTCATCGCGATCATCCGAGCCCTTCCACGGTTCGTCGAAGGCCTCAAACAGGAACGTCGGAATGCCGCGCCGCCGACTCCAGGCCGCCATTGCGGGCAGGTAGATGGATTGGTGTTCTGCGCTGGCGTTTTCGCGCCGGATGCCGCGCCCGTTGGACGTGGTGGTCCAGCCCGCCTCGGTGATGATCACCGGCTTGTCCGGATAGAGGGCCGCCACCTCGTCGTATTCCTTTTCCGTGTGCGCCACCGCCTGATCCACCGGTATGTTCATCCACGCGGGATAGCTGTGCATGCTGATGAAATCCACCAGCGGCACCAGATCCCTGATCTTGCCCAGCCACGGCACGTTGTTGTCGCACAAGGTGACCGGCCGCGGCTGGGCCTGCTTGAGGAAGGTCAGGAACCCGGCGACACGTTCGGTTGGAACCAGGTGCTCCGTCCAGTCCACCGTCACCTCGTTGCCTGCGGAGACGCCCAGAACCACATCGGCATAGGCCGCGGCGGTGGCGGCCACGCGCTGCACCTGCTCGTCGTTGCGCCGGCGGTTGGCTGCAAGCTGTTCCGCGCTCAGCGGTTTGGCCCACGTACAGTTCGGGTTGAAGACTTCCGTGTCGAGATCGGCGCCGAGCAGCACGCGCATGTCGGGGTATTCGCGCCGTACCACCTTCAGGGTGGTGATGCCGTGCGGGCTGGGATCGTAGATGCGAATCACCTTCCAGTTCCGGCGCACGATGCCGAGGTCCTGCTTGATCTGTTCATACATTGGATAAACCCTGGTCCGGGGGCTTTGTCCGGTGCGGTAGCCGGAATAGCAGATGCCGTCGCAGAAGGTCGTGCCCGTAAGGGCGGCCAGGCGTTGGGTGGCGGTAGCTTGCATCAGGAAAGACTATTCAGCGTCAAGTGCGGTGCGTTCGATCCGCAGGTCATCGGTCTTCATCCGCACTTCGCCTGCGCTGGGCAGCAGGTGAATGCCGCGCTCGTTGGGGCCGCGCATCAGGATATGCTCAAAGGTGGCGTTGCGCAGGGCGCGCGGGCCGTGGATGGTGATGCCGGCGTGCGCGGAATCCAGAAGGTCGAGATTGCGCACCACGATCGCCGCTTCGATGTCCGACTCTTGGGCATGAATCCAAAGGGCCCCGTTTTTCCCGTCCACGTAGCAATCCCCGCCGGTGCGGATAAACCGGTTGTTCTCCACCCGGATGGTGCCGGCCAGCGGAATGGCGCCGTGGCCCGAACTGATCAGCAGCCCGCCGCCGGATTGCACGGTGTCCAGCACCAGGTTTCCATGCGCCTCGTGGTCGCGTCCACCGTAAATGCCCAGGCCGTTGGCGTGCCAGGGATTTTCGATGGTGTTGAAGAGAAAGCGGTTCCGCTCGCAGATCTGTTTGGAAGACCAGTCGCCCGAGGGCGACCAGGTGGCCAGGGCGTCGTCCCCGGTGTTGCGCACATGGCTCTGCTCGACCACCGAGTCAGTGGTGCCGTCGCACAGATTCACCCCGTCGGCCATGGTATTGCGGATGCGGCAGCCGGACACCCGCAGGTGTTTCGTGCCGTGGTTGGACCAGATGCCGCACTTCATGTGCTCGATCCACACGCGTTCGACGACGCTGCTGACCCCGAGGTTGCCGTTCAGAAAATTGTCGGGTGACATGTCATTGCGCGCGTTCACCAGACCGAACACCGCGAGGTCGCGGACCGCGAAACGCTCCCCGGTGCCGTAGAACATGGCCCCGCTGCCCGTAAGCCGGGTATGCCACATGCCGGCGCCTTGAATTTCCACGCCGCCCATGGCCTTGAATGATCCGCCCAGAGAGTAGGTGCCCGCCGGAATCCAAGCCACTTTGTTTTGATGGCGGGCCGCTTCGATCATGCGCAGATAGGCTTCCGCATCATCGCCGTCACCTTCGCCGGTTCCGCCGAACTCCTCGATCGAAACGCTGTTGGTCGGGCGGGGCAGGGGGGCTGGGACGAGCTCCAATTCGATGAAATCAATGTCGTAATAAGTCGCCGCATCCTGCTCGTCGCGTGCCAGGCGAATGGTATCGCCCGGTTGTACCGCCGGGATCACGACCTGGACCTCGTCAAAGAAGTGATGCCCCCGGCCGGCCGACGGGTTGTTGGTCCAGGGAAAATCTCCATACGACCACGCAAACCGGGAGGTCAGGTTGAGCTTGGGTTGGACCGCGCCGTTGACCACCAGCCCCAGCGTGGCGTCCACGCTGGTGCCATCCGTGTTGTCGGGAATGCTGTAGCGCAGGACCAACCCATTCGCCGGTCGGGTGACCGCAAATTCCACGTAGTCGCCCGGCTTCTCCAGGCGCACCAGCCGCCGTCCTGCTGCCTCGGACTCGGGCGTCAGATAGGCGCGCGAGACCTCCGTGGCATGGACATTGGAGCTGGCCTGCTCCGCTTCATGGCGGGTCCAGGGCACGGCGGCGCCCGGTTCAGATCGCGAGGTCACGAGGCATCCATTCAACAACCCGGCCAGGCTCGAAAAACTCAGCAGGGACAACGCCCATCGCGCGCTCGGTATCATGCCGGGGCCCGTTTCTTACAGGTCTGACATGCGGCCGATGTGGCCGTTGACCTCGGCCTGCAAGGTGGGGCGAAGTTTGACGGCCTCGGCGTAGGCGGCCTTGGCCTGCACGGCGTCCTTGCGATCATACTGGTAGATGAACCCGATATTCAGGTGGGCGCCCGCCTTGAGGTCGGGTCCGGCATTGGCCAGGTCGAGTACGCTGCGATAGATGGTGAGCGCCTGTTCGAGATCGCCCATGGCACGGAAGCAGTCGGCCAGGCTCATGGTCAGCGCCGGCTTGGCCCAATCTACGCCTTCCAGGGCCAGGGCGCTCTGCAGATTGCCCACCGCGCCGCTGTAGTTCTTTTCGGATTTCATCTGGACTTCGGCGAGCACCTGGAGGGTCGTCACCTTGGCGACCGGGGCCAGGCCTTCAACCTTGAGGGCTTCCTCCACCGCGAGCCGGGCTCCGGCGTAGTTCTGCTTGGTAAAGGCCAGCACATAACCCTTTTTGGCCAGGGCCAGCGCGCGTTCGCCCGGTGAGGCGGCCTGGGTGAGCGCGGCCTCGATTTGCTGGAGTGCGACATCGTTTTTCTGGGCGCCCAGCGCCTGATCCGCCGCGGCGAGGGATTCCGTATAGGTGCCGGCGGCGCGCGCGGAGATGGCGGAGATGTTCAGCATCAAACAACAACTGGTCAGCAGAGCGAAAGACTTCATGGACGTGTTTCCTTGGTTGGATCCTTAACTGTACCGGTGGCTTAACACACCGTTACCATGATCCTGCGGTGGTGCGGGGAAAAGGGATGTGCTGATATACGTAAATATATCAGGGGAACAGGCCTTGTAGCGCCGGCGGCCGGCCGGCCCGAAGGGTTTCATGGCGGAAGAATCTTCCCGTCGCTGCGGATGAGGTCCCGGTACCAATAGCCGGAATCCTTGATGGTCCGCTTGTGGGTGGCGTAATCCATATGGATGAGGCCGAAACGCATGCGATAGCCCTCGGCCCACTCGAAGTTGTCCATGATGGACCAGTGGAAGTAGCCCAGCACCGGCACGCCCTCGTCCACGCTCAGCCGCAAGGCGCGCAGGGTGCGGGTCATAAAATCAATGCGTTGCGGGTCGTGCACTTTGCCATCCACGGAAACCCAGTCCATGTTGGCCAGGCCGTTTTCCGTGATGACCACCGGTTTGCCGTATCGCTCATGCAGGAACTTGGAGGCCCAGCGGATACCGTCGGGCGTGATGGGCCAGTTGAAGAAGGTGTGGGGATGGTCGTTGCCGTACGGCACCACCTCGGGTTCGCCGTTCCGGCCCGCGCGCGCCATGCCGGAGCCGTAAATATTGATGCCCACGAAATCGAGCTCCTGACCAATCAATTCAAGGTCGCCGTCGCGGACCATCGGCGCATCCTCGCCCCAGAAGGTGAGCGCGTCCGACGGGTAGCTGCCCTTGAGGGGAGGGTCCAGGCTCAGGGGGGCGTGGAACAGGTCGCGCCCGCGCGCTTCGAACATCAGGCGGCGCGCGGCCTCGACATCCTCCGGCCGGTCCGTCTGCGGGTAATAGGTGTTAAAGCAGGGCGCGCTGCCGATCATCGGCTTCGGTAGTTTGGAGTGGGAGCGGATTACGCGCACGGACCGTCCGTGGGCCAGCAGGGCATGGTGCCAGGCGCGCATGACCTGACCGTCGGGCAATTGGAGGCCGGGCGCATGGAAACCGAGGCGATGGCCGTGGCCGATGAAACACGCCGGTTCGTTCAGGGTGAACCAGTGGGTTACCCGGTCGGACAGCCGGTCCACCACCACCTGCGCATAGTCCTCGAACCATTTGGGTGAGTCCGGATTCAGCCAGCCCCCGCGGTGGAGCAGGGCGGCCGGGTAATCCCAGTGGAACAGAGTGACCCAGGGCGCGATGCCGGCGGCCAGCAGCTCATCCACCACGCGGTCATAGAAGGCGAGGCCCTTTTCGTTGACCCGCCCCGTGCCCTCGGGCATTACGCGCGGCCACATGACGGAGAGCCGGTAGGCCTTCAGCCCGATCTCCTTCATCAGGGCCACATCCTCGCGGTAGCGATGGTAGTGGTCGCATGCGGTGAACCCGGTGTCGCCGCCTTTCACGAAACCGCTCTTGCGGCAGCACAGGTCCCACACCGATTCGCCGCAGCCATCCACGCCACGGGTGGAACCCTCAATCTGATAACTGGCGGCTGCCGCGCCCCAAACAAAATCCTTTGGAAAGCTCAAACCTAACTCCTCCTTTATTCCCGGTTTTGCATCCACCCGGGTAACGCCTTCGCACCGGGTTGCTCACTGGGCCGCCTTCTATCCGCCAAGCCCCGCCATCTTTACAGCGCAGACCGGCTTTCCGTAAAGTAGTTCGTAAATATACCTTACCCTTGCCATCCGTGGCGCGCCTGCGGCAAAGGTTGCCGTGCGCCCGAACTCGGTTATCATGAATCAGCCTTGCAACATTACCTCCAGTCAGGAAGCTGAACGCCATGTCAAATTCCCCATCTGATCCCGCGACCCCCGACGCCCTGGCCTACTGCAGCAAGGCCGGCGAGGCCATCCGTTACCAGCTGGCCAAGGTGATCGTCGGCCAGGATGAGGTCATCGACCAGATTCTCATCGCCATCTTTACGCGCAGCCACGCCCTGCTCGAGGGCGTCCCCGGTCTGGCCAAGACGCTGCTCATCTCCACCATCGCGCGCACGCTCAACATGAGCTTCAAGCGCATCCAGTTCACCCCCGACCTCATGCCCTCCGACATCACGGGCACGGAAGTCATCCACCACGACCCGGTCACCGGAGCCAAGGAGTTCCGCTTTCTGCCCGGCCCGATCTTCGCCAACATCGTGCTGGCGGATGAGATCAACCGCACTCCGCCCAAGACCCAGGCTGCCATG
>CAYTVN010000096.1:0-10804 GCA_964441655.1 uncultured Verrucomicrobiota bacterium
GGTCAAATCCGCGAGCAGGCTTACGCCCTTATTGCTCGAGGTGTGGCCTAGTTGCAGCACACGGAAGGGAGCGGCCGGGGCGTGGAAGGGGGCGGGCTGGTGGGGAACATGGGGGATGGGCACCACGCTCACCGGCAGTCGGGTGAGGCGGCGAAGATGATTGGCCAGCCGGTCGGTATCCGTGCAAACCCTGGCCCGGCGGGGGTCCAAGGATTGCAGGGCCAGCCGATAGTAGGTATCGATGGCTGAATACCATCGCGCCTGCGGGTCCGTCGCGTAGCGCAGCAACATCACCAGCCGGAGTTGGTGGCGCCGGTGCCAGCGGGCCAGGGCCCAGGCTTGCCAATGCTGAAGGGTGTGGGCAAACACCAGGGTGTCGTTGGCCAGGGGCGGCAACCGATTGAGATCCTGCGCGAAGCTGTAATTGCCGGCGGCGGGTTCCAGCCAGCGGGACAGTTTCCCGCGCTTTCGCCAGACCGGCGGCAGCGCGGACGTGCTCATATCCCGTTTGAAATGTGGAAGGGCACCCAATTGTTGCTGAATTTCCAGCGACACATCGCGGTGGGCATAGAGCGTGGTTTCCATGCCGCGCCGCCGCGCTTCCTCGATCACGCAGCGGTTGTACTCGTAATGATGGCCGCGTAGATCACGCAGGCTCGGATCGAGGATGCAGAGGTGGCGGATGGTGGCGGGCGCAGTCATGGGCCAATGAGACGGAGTTGGTTCAGGCGGGTCGTATCAATACGCCCTGGCCGGGAAACAGGGGCAGGAACGTCCAGTCCGGGTGGGCAACGAGAAACTCGGCTATGGCCCGATCCACGCCCTGGGCTCCGCGCCGGACATCATCCAGCACGATCAATGAACGCGGTATCATGCGCTCGGCAAGATAGGCCAGGGTGTCGGCGGTGGCCTGGTATACATCCACATCCACATGGGCGAAGGCGATGGGACCGGGTTCCAGATTGCGGGTGCGAATCGATTCCGGGAAAAATCCCTCCACGATCACCGCCTTCCGGTCGCGGGTGCGGAACAAGGCTTCCACATCGGCCCGGCGATTATCTGAAAATTGATGGGCCTGGAAGCTCCTATCCAACTCGGGTTCTAACGCGGAGAATCCGGCAGAGAACGCGTCGCAGACATAGAGCAGGCGCTGGGGGCAGGCGTTGGACAGATGTAGGGCTGATCCGCCCCGGTAGGAGCCTATTTCAATCAAGCAGCCTTCGCCGCGGGCCAGCTGTACGAGTTGCCAGAGATTGGCCAGACGATGCGTGTCGAGCAGAGTCAGCCCCTCGATTTCCCGGCAGGAGGCCTGGAAGGCGGGATCGCGCAGGATCTCCAGTCCGGCGGCATCCATGGGACGCAGCACGGGATAGGTCTCATTAAAGGTCTCGGGTCGCAAGCCGTGCCGACGGAGATACGATTTTATCCAAGATAAGATCATGAAGCTGCTTTCATTGTGCACGGCCCGTGGCCGCGCAGGCTTCACCCACCTGGGCCACAAATCCATCGGGCCAGTTTGCGCTGTTTGCGCGATCCGAGCCAGCGATCATAAAGCCGTTGCGACCAATAGGCGTGCGGCTGTGCCGGGGCGTGGTCGGGGGCGGGCGACAATACCAGGTGGAAGCTGGTCGGCGCGCCGTATTTGGGGCCGCGCACAAATTGAGTGTTAAAATAGTCTACGAAGTGGGGCAGATGGACCAGACCCTGTTGGGCAAAGAAGTGAATCCACCATTCGCGTGGCCTCACCGTCTGATGCAGGTTTACGCCGTTTAGAATATCATCCGACTCGGCGACGCTCATGATCCATAATCCGTTTGGGCGCAGATGTTGCCGGATGTTGGCAACCAGTCCGGGCAAATCACCCTCGGCAATGTGCTCCATCACTTCCCAGGCTGTCACGACGTGGAAACTCAACGGTTTCGCCGAGCCCGCTTGCTCCAACTCGACGCGAAAGGGTTTGGTGATGTCGCAGGTAAACAGATACTCGGGGATGGTGCGCCATTCCGCCCGGCGATGGCGCAGCGAGTAGTCGCTGCCTTCGAGACCCACGGCCAGTCCGCCGCGATTCAGAACGCTGCGGACAAAGCCGCCGCCGGAACAGCCGACGTCCAGTACACTGAGGCAGTCCACCGACGTACGAGGATAGAGCGCCTCGATCTTTTCGTTGAAGCGCAGGTTGGTGCTGTTGTCGTAACGAGTACCCCAAGGGTACAGGTGATCGGGTGAATGCACGGCTACGGGGTGTTCTGTGTGAACGACGATGCGCGGAGCGGTGTGGCTCGATGGGGTTGCTTCGTTCATGGGGCCTCGTTAGGTGCGTCTAGCAGTGAATGTATGGGATTTCTGAACCGGAAAGGTCATGAGGGTACGTTCAATTGCCTGGCCAGCAGGTGGTGCAAATTTGGCCGCTTGAACATATCCGCATGATAGGAAAGCTCGAAACCCATTTGCTGTAATTTGTTCACCACCCAAGGCAGGCGGTGATGACGATCAACGTCATGCACTTCCAGGGTGAGGTAGGGGATGCGGCGTAGATCGCCCTCGGGGATGGCGTTGAGAATATCGTACTCCCCGCCCTCACAATCGATTTTTACGAGGAAAATTTCCAGGTCCCCGGCCAACGCCCGAATATCCTCCCAAGCCAGGGTGGGTACGGTAATAGTTTCGCCACCGTCTGCCGATCCGGTTTCCAGCCGCCCCCCCACGTTGGAGGTCGGATTGACACGAAACGATGCAGAGCCGCGCTGGGATGACACGGCGGCGCCGATGGCCTGCACATTGGTGATTCCGTTCTGCTGGAGGTTGGCCTGTAGTTTTTGCAGATTGGCCGGCAGCGGTTCAAACGCCAAAATCTGGGCGCCTGGATAGCGGGAAAACAACAGCGATGCCACGCCGATATTGGCGCCGATATCCACGACGGCGAATGATCCACTCCGGGGCCACTGGATGTCGCCCAATCGGTAGGCGTCCAAGTCTATAAGTTCGGCGATCATTTCATAGAGTGGTGCTCCACGGTCGGCGCTGACCCAGAAACTCTGCTCGCGCAGTCGGAAACGCATACGTTGTTCTTCTACGGATGGCGCGAATATCCACGGAGCGTCCGCAAGGGTTCCACCACACTTGGTATAGAGCCAGTCGCGAGCCCGGTTCAACAGGGGTTTCTTGGGAAGTTTGTTCATAGAGGAGGCCCCTTTGGACGATTGAATGATTGGATGCAGAATCGAGTTAGCATGCTCAAACTAAGCAGGTTGGTCAGGAAAAGGGCGAGAAACATAGCCGCGCCCAAGCCCGAAATACCGTATAGAGGTGTCCACCAAAGCGCAAGGCTCACGGTCGTCAGCGCATTCAGCGAGGCGACCCCCGCCAGTGATCCGATCCATTCCATCCCGCTTAAAAAGACAGCCAAGGGTGAGGCCAGGCTGTTGGTTACGGCATAGCCCGCCAAGCACCAGATCAGTTCGGCGGGCGGACAAAGTTCGGGGGAGGCCCACCAGGAAATGATCCACGGCGCGGTCAAGGCCAGAGCCGTTGCGGAGACTGAGCCCACCAATGCCGAACCCAGCACCGAGCGCCGAAGGGTACGCGTGATCCAGTTTGTATCGTTGCGGGCACGCGCCTCGCCGTAGGCCGGCATAAGCGGCACGACAAAAAACTGAACGAGGAGTGCGGGCAGGGTGAGCAGCCGTTGCGCCACCGAATACATGGCGACCGCGGAGGGGCCCAGCATCTGGGCCAGCATGATGGGTTGGCTATAGAAAAGGCCGATGTTGGCGAGTTGTTGCAGCAGATACTTCCAGCCGAGATTAAAGACGCGGTGGAATGCGCTTCGCGAAAGATGCCGCCAGCGCGGGCGAAGATCGCGGCGATGCCACCCGAAGAGAAACGTCATGCCGATCAGCAGCACCAGCAGGCGGGAGCCGGAAAAGGCCAGCACCAGGCTGGGCAGTCCGCCCTCAAAGTTCAGCACCACCAGCAGGGTCAGCAGGGAGACGATATGCGAGGCGGCGGACCATGCATGGGCGATGTAACTTTCTTGAAGCCCGGTGTAGACCGCGGCGGTAATGCCGGCGGGAAAAGAAACGAGGAAACAGCAGAAGGCCAGGCCCACCGCTTGGCGCAGTTCGGGATCGCCCAAGCTTGCCGGCGCATTAAATAGCGAGCGCCATGGAATGACATCAAAACAGGACAGCAGCGCCAAGCCAAGGACAACGGCGATGGCACACAAGCTGAAGAAGGCGGTGGACACCACGCCGCGGGCCCCGGCCTGGTCCTGGCGGCCCTGCGTGTCGGCCAGCGCATTAACCAGCGCGGTTCCAGCCAGTCCGGCATCCGCCATGGCCAGCCAATTGAGAACGCTGCTGATGGTGATCCAAACGCCGTACTTTTCCGTTCCGAATTTTCCCAGCACGAGCGGGATACTGATGAACGCGGCGGCCAATGCGCTCCCGGTGGCGACGGAGCTGGAAAGGCCGGACCAGGCGGCCCGGCGCAGGCGAAGACGTCCGCGGCCCTGCTCCGAATCGGGATTCTCAATGTGTCCGCGGAGCAAGTGGCGGGCGCGCGAAAGTAAGGTGCGGAGGGTGGACATCGCTTAGACCAAACTGCTTATCTTTGTCCGGCTCATTTCAAAAGCAACCGGAGGATGGAACTTTCCCATAAACTCTGGGCCCGCTGGCGGAAGGTGCGCAGGCGGGCTACCCGCTGGCGAATCAAGGCGGCCTCCCGGCTCCCGTTGCCGCTGGCTTTCAGCAGGATATCCGCCTCCTCCAGCAGAGCATCGGCGGTTTCCATTTTCTGGCCGACCAGATCCAGCAAGGCCTTCCGAATAATGCGACCGAACTCCTCCGTGGTCTCGTAGTAATCCTTGCGATCGCCCTTGACCCAGACCTTGCGCAGGGCGTGCCATCCCTCCAGCTGGCGCACCGACATGCTGGCGCTGCCCTTGCTGATACCGAGCTGGCTGGTCAGGTCATCCAGGGATTGCGGCTCCGGGCTGAAATAGAGGTGGGCATAGATCTGCCCGAGATTGCGGCCGAAGCCCAGCGATTGGCTGAACTGGCCTGCCGTTTCGATGAACTTCTCGCGAAGCTGCTGTAGCTGAGAGGTGGTCATGGCGGGGTTGGGCGGGTCAAGCAACGGTTCACGGATTACGGGACTCGGATCACTTCTTAACCGGGCACACTTCGTCCCGGTCACATCCCGGGGGATGATCTCTTGCGTTCAATATGTATTGAACACAAAGGCGGGGGCTTCGGCAAGCGGGAAACCCATCTACCTGGCGGTGTGATTTGACCCTGTATCGCCCAGGCGGTATGGTGGATGACTAGGTACTAGTATGGAACAACCCATTTGGAATGATCGGTGGCGGCTGGCGGCGTTGAACCGTGAAGATTACATCTACGCGGGCCTGACCGCGGCGGTGGTGGGCTTGATTTTTGTCCTGTTCCATTTTCAGGGCAACACGGTGGAGGTGAACACGTTCGGCCGATCGGCTCTGTTGTGGATGATCAACCGCTGGCGCGATACGGAGATGGGGGACTATTCGCACGGGTGGCTGATCCCATTCGTCAGCATCTACGTCATCTGGTGGAACCGCGTCGCGCTGGTCGCCGCGCCCAAGGCGGTGAGCCGGGTGGGGCTTGCGCTGGTGATCACCGCCCTGCTTTTTCATTGGCTGGGGGCCAAGGCGCAACAAACGCGCTTTTCCCTGTTTGCCCTCATGCTGCTGCTGTGGGCCATTCCCTATTATTTCTATGGCTGGAAAGTGGCCAAAATACTGGCCTTCCCGTGCGCCTACCTGATTTTCTGCATTCCGCTGAACTTCCTCGACAGCCTGACGTTTCCGCTGCGCATTTTTGCCACCATCATGTCCGCCGGTTTGCTGAATGGGCTGGGCATTGCCGCCGAGCGATCCGGTTCAGCCATCTACTCCATGGCGGCCGGTGGTTTCAGCTTCGATGTGGCGGATCCCTGCAGCGGAATCAAATCGCTGTTGGCCATGACCGCGCTGACCGCGGTGTACGCCTATTTCACCCAGGACGTCTGGTGGAAGAAATGGCTCCTGTTGTTCAGCTCCATCCCGCTGGCCATCGTAGGCAATATCGCCCGCATCACCACGGTGGCCATTGTGGCCGAGGCGTTTGGCGAAAAGCTGGCCCTGGGCTTGTATCACGACTACTCCGGCTATGTGGTCTTTTCCGTGGCCATTGGCCTCATGATCGCTTTGGGCGCCCTTTTTAAACTCAACCTCACGGAGCTCCGGGACCGATGGAAAAACTCCCTTTTAAGCCCTTCCTGATTGTCATCGGCCTCCTGATCGTCACCTCGCTGGCCCTGGCCTTCACGGTGGACACCCAGGTTTCCGACGAAGCCGGAGTCAAAGTGGAGCTACCGGATCACGTCGGGGAGTGGGTGGGCGATGAGATGCGTTTCTGTCAGGCCCCGGCCTGCCAGGAATCCCACTATGTCAGCGCGTTGACCAACCTGGAGGTTTGCCCGAAGTGTGGCGGGCACCTGGACACCATGACCAAGGCGGAGCGCGACCTGCTGCCCAAGGACACTCTGGTCCTCAAAAAGCGATACACCTCGCCGCAGGGCGAGACCTTGTATGCCTCCATTGTGATGAGCGGCAGTGAACGCTCCAGTATTCACCGGCCCCAGCTGTGCCTGGTGGGGCAGGGCAATGAGATTGTGAAGAGCACCGTGGTGCCGGTGCCCATGGACGGACGCAAGGAGCTGGATGTCATGGTGCTGGACATGTTGCGACGCTGGCGGAGCTCCGACGGACGGCAGGGCGAGTATCCCTCGTATTATGCCTACTGGTTTGTCGGCAAGGGACGTGAAACCCCGTCCCATGTGCAGCGTATGATCTGGATGGCCACCGACCGTATCTTTTACAACACCGCCCACCGGTGGGCCTACATCTCGGTCTCGGGGCCGCGCGACGAAGACGGTCATTACGTCCAGGGCATGCAGAAGTTTGTGAGCCTGATGTATCCCCCCATGGTGCTGAAGGCCCCCGTGTTGCCTTGATCGCCTTTACACGGTTCGTGTTTTTTGCCATGGTGGCATTCCCTTAATTCAGGAATCCATCATGGCATTAACGACTTCACAACCTGTTTCGGTCATCACGGGCGGAGCAGGCTTTCTGGGCTCGCATCTCACCGATCTGCTGTTGTCCCGCGGGCATCGCGTCATCTGCCTGGACAACCTCATCACCGGCAACCTGGACAACATTGCCCATTTGCGCTCGCGCACCGACTACGAGTTCATCCACCACAACGTCACCGAGTACATCGACATCCCGGGGCCGGTGAACTACATCTGGCACTTTGCCTCGCCGGCCAGCCCCATCGATTATCTGGAATTGCCCATTCAAACCCTGAAGGTGGGGGCGCTGGGCACCCACAAGGCGCTCGGCCTGGCCCGGGCCAAGAAAGCCCGGCTGCTGCTGGCCTCCACCTCGGAGTGCTACGGCGACCCGCTCATCCACCCCCAGGTTGAAACCTATTGGGGCAACGTGAATCCCATCGGCCCGCGCGGCGTATACGACGAAGCCAAGCGTTTCGCGGAAGCCATGACCATGGCGTACCACCGGTACCACGGGGTGGAGACCCGCATCGTGCGTATTTTCAACACCTACGGCCCCCGCATGCGGCCCAAGGACGGTCGCGTGGTGCCGGCCTTCATTTCAGAAGTGCTCAAGGGCGAGCCGATCACTGTGTTCGGGGACGGCCTCCAGACCCGCAGTTTCTGCTATGTGTCCGACCTGATCGAAGGCATCACCCGCCTGATGATGAGCGATTACGCGGAACCGGTGAACATCGGCAATCCGCGCGAAATGACCGTGCTCGATTTCGCCCGCGAAATCAAACGCCTGTGCGGCAGCGATGTGCCGATCATTCACAAACCACTGCCGGTCGATGACCCCAAGGTACGCCAGCCGAATATTGGCCTGGCGCGCAAACTGCTGAACTGGGAGCCCCAGATGGATCTGGCCGCAGGCCTCCAGCTAACCATTGATTACTTCAAGTCCCTGCTGGTCTTGGGCAAACTCTAGCTCTACACTTACCGCACGATTTATGCGACTACGCTACACCAAACCCGACGGCGGCCAGATGGAGTTTCATCTGTCCGACCAGCCCATCACCATCGGGCGCAGCCCGGATGCGGACATCGTCCTGCTGGACGAAAAGGTTTCCCGCATCCACTGCGGCGTGCGGTTGTGGGATGGCGACTATTATCTCAAGGACCTAAAATCCAAGAACGGCACCTTTGTGAATGGTGAACGCAACGAGGTGGCCAAACTGCGGTCGGGTGACCACTTCCGCATCGGTTCCACCGCGTTTGTCTTCGAGCAGGAACCCGAGGTGGGCCAGGATACCGCTCTTCAGGAAATCAAGGATGAGATGGAACTGGGCAAGGGCTACACCACCATCCTGCGCGAAATTGTTGATGATGTGGACGAGAAGCAGGAAGAGGTGGGGGCCGCGCCCGAAGGTGCGCAGATTGCCCGGATTCCAGCCGAGGAACCGGCACCCACTAAGCCTTCCACCACGGTCCTCCCCAAGCGCAAGCCGCTCAAGGTTGTCATCAAGCGCCGCACCTGAGGCGGTTCCCCCGGCGCAGCGCCGGCGATGATGATGCCGGCCGGTAACCGCGGCTATTCCGTCTCCATCGCCGAGACCAAGGGTCTATAGGTTATCCGGATTTGGCATGGTGGGGACGGGGATGGCAGGCCCGGTTTCCTCCGTAACCACCGCATCGTCGTCCGGTTCCACCGAGGTGGCGGAAACCACGATATCGCCTTCGTCCAGGTTGATGATGCGAACGCCCTGGGTGTTGCGGCTGATGGTCCGGATGTCGTGCACCCCGATGCGGATCATCTGGCCCTTCTGGGTCATGATCATCATGGCGTCGTTGTCCCGCACGCTGTGCGCGCCCACCACGGCCCCGTTGCGATCCGAGGTCTTCATGGTGATGATGCCTTTGCCGCCGCGGCTCTGGTTGCGGTATTCCTCGAAGGACGTCTTTTTCCCGTACCCATTTTCCGAGATGCAGAGCAGGGTGGCGTTGGGGGCCACCACTTCCACGGAAACCACGGCGTCGTTGCCGCCTTCTTCCAGCTCGATGCCCCACACGCCTACCGTGTCACGGCCCTGGTCGCGCAGTTGCTCCTCGTCAAAGCGGATGCTCATGCCCTGGCGGGTCACCAGCATCAGCTCGTCCTTGCCGTTGGTCAGTTGCACGCCGATCAGGCGGTCATCGTCCTCGACCTTGATGGCGATCAGGCCGCTGGCCCGGATGTTCTGGTATTCGCCCAGGTTGGTCTTCTTCACGATACCGTTCCGGGTAGCGAAGACCAGGAACTGTTCGGGAGAGAATTCGCGCACCTTGATGAAGGCAGCCATCTTTTCCTCGCTGCTGATATTGAGCAGGTTGACCACGGCCTTGCCGCGCGAGGTCCGGCTGCCTTCGGGGATTTCATGTACCTTCTTGGCAAACACATCGCCCTTGGCGGTGAAAAACAAAAGGGTGTCGTGGGTGGAGGCGGTGAACACGTGCTCCACGTAGTCCTCCTCCTTGGTCTCCATGCCCATCACGCCTTTGCCCCCGCGCTTCTGCTGCCGGAAGCTGCCGATGGGTACGCGCTTGATATAGCCGCCGTGGGTGAGCGTGATCACGCACGCCGCATCGGCGATGAGATCCTCCATGTTGATCTCGCCCTCGTCGGGCACGATATCGGTGCGACGCGGGTCGGCGTAGAGCTTGCGGATTTCCAGCAGGTCATCCTTGATCACGCCATAGATCTTGCGGTCGCTGGCCAGCAGGTCGCGCAGGTAGTTGATGAACTTGATGAGCTCGAGGTATTCGGCCTCGATCTTGTCCCGCTCCAGCCCGGTGAGCTGGTACAGGCGCATATCCAGGATGGCGTTGGCCTGAATCTCGGACAGGCCGAAACGGGAAATCAACTGGACCTTGGCCTCGTCACGGTTCTTGGACTCGCGGATGATCCGCACCACCGCGTCCAGATTGTCGAGGGCGATCTTGAGTCCTTCCAGGATGTGGGCCCGCGCCTCCGCCTTGGCCAGATCGAATTCGATGCGGCGCCGGGTGACTTCGTAGCGATGGTCCAGGAAACACTTCAGGATTTCCCGAAGGTTCAGGACCTTGGGGCGGCCCTTGTCGATGGCCAGCATGATGGCGCCGAAGGTGGTCTCCATCTGGGTTTGCTGGAAAATGTTGTTGAGCACCACCTGGCCGATCACACCGCGCTTGAGCTCGACGACCACGCGGATGTTTTCGTCCGACTCATCGCGGATATCGGAGATACCCTCGAGTTTCTTGTCGCGCACCAGCTCGGCCATTTTCTCGATCAAGGTCGCCTTGTTCACGGCATAGGGGATTTCCGTGATGATGATGGCCTCGCGGCTGGCGGATTCCTCAATGGTGGCCCGTCCGCGCACCTTGATGAGGCCGCGTCCGGTCAGGTACATCTGGCGGATGGCGTTCATGCCGTGGATTACGCCGCCGGTGGGGAAATCCGGGCCCTTGATGAGGGCCATCAGGTCGGCCGCCGTGGCGTCCGGCTGGTCAATTAGGTGGACGCAGCCATCCACCACTTCGCCCATGTTGTGGGGCGGAATATTGGACGCCATGCCCACCGCGATGCCGGTGCTGCCGTTGACCAGCAGGTTGGGGGCGCGGCAGGGCAGCACCCGGGGTTCCAGGGTTTGCTCGTCGAAATTCGGCTGCATATCGACGGTGTTCTTGTCGATGTCGCGCAGCATCTCCTCGGCCAGCG
>CAYTVN010000097.1:0-10803 GCA_964441655.1 uncultured Verrucomicrobiota bacterium
GGCCCGATGCCCGGCCTCGCACCCGCGCCGATGTGCACAGGATTGATGACAACCTGTGCATGGCTGTGGACGGCGTGTAACAACTTGAAATCATCCACAGCCTGGCCCGGTTGTGGGATTCTATCCACACCGTTGTCCACAAGCCCGTCGCGCAGGCCATCCGCATTTTACATGGTTGAAAGCTTGTTGTTGCAGATGTTCCACGGGCATACTAATAAGAAGAAGCGAAGGTCAGCCTATCTATCTACCCGTAGTCGAATGTCAATAAAGCAGCGGCGGAGGCTTCCATGAAGTTGGTGGTCAACAAAGACGTGTTGTTGGACGGACTGCAGAAGGTTCAATCCATTGTGGCGACCCGGTCTACACTGCCGGTCCTGTACAATGTTTTCCTGAAAGCTGAGAAGGATCGCCTGTGGTTGACCGCCACCGATCTGGAAGTCACGGTACGCACTTCGCTGGAGGCCAAGATCGCCCGCACCGGTGGCACCACGCTGCCCGCCCGCCGCTTTTTCAGCATTTGCCGTGAACTGCCGGCCAACGAGATCGAGATTGATGTGGATGACAAGGACGTGGCCTCGGTGCGGGCGGGCGCCTCGTTCTACAAGATCATCGGCATTTCGGAAGACGAGTTTCCGCCCCTGCCCAAATTCCAGGGCAACCGCACCTACAGCCTGGAGCAGAAGCTGTTCAAGACCATGCTGGCGGCCACCCAGTATGCCGCATCCACCGATTCCAGCCGACCGGCCCTGAGCGGTGTGCTGGCCAGTTTCCGTGGGGGCAAGCTCAACATGGTGGCCACGGATGGCCGGCGTATGGCCATGTGGGAGCACGAGATGTCGGTGGCCAAGGAGGCCGAAGGGGATTGCATCATTCCGCCCAAGACGGTGGGCGAGCTCCTGCGGTCCCTGGGTGAGGAGGGCGAGGCCCGCATCCAGGTCTCGGAGAACCAGGTGGCCATTGAATTCGGCCAGATGCTGGTCATGTCCAAGCTCATTGATGCCGCCTACCCGAACTTCCGCCAGGTGATTCCGGTGGAGCACGGCGATCGCATCGTAGTGGAGCGCGAACAGTTGCTCAATGCCGTGCGCCGGGTGGCCCTGCTGCTCAGCGACAAGTCCAATTCCATCACCCTTTCCTTCGGCAAGGATGCCCTGGAGGTATCAGCCTCCGCCGCCGATGTGGGAGAAGCCACGGAAACCCTGGCCATCAAGCACCGGGGCAAGGAACTCCAAATAGCCTTTAATCCGGACTTCCTCATGGATCCATTGAAGACCCTGGCCAGCGACGAGGTTTCTTTGGAGCTAACCAACGAGCTGAGTCCGGCCGTGATGCGCTGCGACAAGCCGTTCCTCTACGTCATCATGCCCATGCGGGTTAAGTAGGAGCGGGGAAGTGATCCGTAATCTGTGAACCGTGGTCCGAATAACGGGTTACAGATCACGGATCACGGCTGAAGTGGTTGCCCGACTAGGATTTGAACCTAGACAAACAGATTCAGAATCTGTTGTGCTACCGTTACACCATCGGGCAAACAGGTGGTCAGATTTAGGGTTTTCCGGCGGCGAAGTCAAGAGAGGCACCCACTTTCACCATGCGCGTTCTTTTCGTACGACATGCCGAAGCCATCGAAAGCAGCGATTTTGAGGGATCGGACCTGGATCGCCCGCTGACCGGGAAGGGGCGGCGAACCATGAAACTGGTCGCGCGCAGTCTGGTCCAACGCTTTGATCAACCGGACCGCATCGTGTGTTCCCAAGCCGAACGGGCCCGGGCCACCGCGGAGATACTGGCGAACGCATTTGGCGGTTTGGCCGTCGAGGAGCGCGCGGAATTGAATCCGGGGGTCCGCCTTCCGACGGTACACCGGCTGTTGGCGGAGGCCTTTAAAAAGGGTGATGCCTTGGTCGTTTTGGTCGGACATGAGCCCGATCTATCCGCCGCGGTTTCCGATCTGGTGGCGGATGGGCATCTGCGTTTGAAATTGAAAAAGGCGGCCTGCGCTGATGTCGAATTGACGTCGCCCACCAGTGGGCGGTTGCGTGCCCTGCTGGATCCCTCCCTGGTCGTCGGATAGACCTGATCCCTTTCTGCTTGACCCCGCTGCCTGCCGGGGTTAACCCCGCCCAACACAACTTGGGTTTTGGGTAGCGTGTGGGGCCATGCGTAAAGACAACGTAGATCTGATTTGCAACATTGGGGAACTGGCCGGGCTCTTTAAAAAGAGTTCGAGCCTGGAGGATTTTCTCCAGACCGTGGTCAGCATCGTGGCCTATCACATGCGGTCAGCGGTGTGTTCGGTCTATCTCTACGATGAAAAGACCATGGAGCTGGTGCTGACCGCGACCCAGGGGCTCAGCCAGGAATCCATCGGCAAGGTGCGCCTGCGGCTGGGGGAGGGGTTGACCGGGCAGGCCATGAAGGAGCTGCGCCCCATCCGCGAAGGCTCGGGCACCCGCAATCCCCAGTTCAAATTTATTCCCGGCATCTACGAGGAGCGCTACCAGGCCTTCCTGGCCGTGCCAATCATGCGCGGGCTGGAGCGGGTCGGCGTACTGGTGTTGCAGGACCCGGTGCAGGACTACTTCGACGAGAATGACACCAAAGCGTTGCAGGCCATCGCGGCCCAGCTGGCCGTCACCATTGAGAATGCCAAGCTGCTGCTGACCCTGCACCAGTTGCAGGAAAGCACCATGGCGGGCTTGTCGGCCTCGTCAGTGGCCGAGGTGATCGAGCCGCAGGCAGAGTTGAAATTTTTGCGCGGGGTGGCCGCCTCGGCGGGCATCGCCATCGGCCAGGTGGCCATCTTCGGCGCCCTGGAAGAGGTGCACCACGAGCCGGCCCCGGGCGAACACTGGACCCTGCAGGATTTTCACCGCGCCCTGGCCAAGACGGAGCAGCAGCTGGAATCCCTGCAACTCCAGATGGAGGAGCGCCTGGCCGACGTGGCGTCCATGATCTTCAGCGCGCACCTCCTCATCGTGAAGGATTCCAAATTCTCCGGGTCCATGGTGGAGCTGATCAGCAAGGGCATGGCACCCGAGCGGGCCATCGAGCAGATCGTATCCGACTACACCCACATGTTCGGCAAGAGCTCCAATCCGCGCCTGCGCGAAAAGGTGCAGGATGTAAAGGATCTGGGCCGGCGCCTGGTGCGCAACCTGCGTACGGGCGAGGAGGACGGGGCGGACTATCGCGGGCGGGTGATTGTGGCCGGGGAATTGATGCCGTCCGACATCCTCAAGCTGTCCGCCCAAAAAGCCGAGGGCCTGGTGCTGGTCAGCGGCGGCGTGACTTCACACGTGGCCATCCTGGCCCGTTCGTTGCGCCTGCCCATGGTCATCGTGGAGGATCGCCGGCTGTTTGGGCTGGGTTCCGGTGTGATCCTGGCGTTGGACGGCGACCAGGGCAATTTGTATGTGGAGCCCACGGCGGAGATTTTGCGCAGCTTCCACGAGATGATGGAAAGCCGGCGGGTGATGGAGCTGGCGGCCACCGAGGTGCGGCCGGTCACCGAGACCAGGGACGGGCAACGCATCCGCTTGATGGCCAACATCAACATGATCAGCGAAGGCCGGGCGGCCCGCGAGTTGAAGGCGGAAGGGGTTGGCCTGTACCGCAGCGAGTTTCCCTTTATCGTGCGCAACGATTTTCCCTCCGAAGAGGAGCAGTTCCGCATCTACCGCAAACTGCTGGAGGAGATGCCCGGCAAGCCCGTGGTCATCCGTACGCTGGACGTGGGCGGCGACAAAATGCTGTCCTATTTTCCCACCGTCAACGAGGCCAACCCGTTCCTCGGATTGCGGGCCATCCGCTTTTCGCTGCGCTACAAGGATATCTTCGTGCGCCAGCTGCGGGCCCTGCTGCGGGCCGGACAGGGCACCGATCTGCACATCATGTTCCCGCTGATTTCCTCGGTGGACGATTTCGTGGAAGCCCGCACCGTGGTGGAAGAGTGCCAGCGCAACCTGGCGGCGGAGGGTGTGCCCCACCTGGCCAAACCCAAGCTGGGGGCCATGATCGAACTGCCGTCCGCCGTCGAGGTGGCGGATGAGCTGGCCGGCGAGGCGGATTTTCTGTCCATCGGCGGCAACGATCTGGTGCAATACATGCTGGCCGTGGACCGCACCAACGAGCACATCTCCGACCTGTATGTGACGCATCATCCGGCTGTGTTGCGCGCCTTGAACCGCGTGGTGGAGGCGGCGCGCCGCCACCAGAAGTCGTTGTCCTTCTGCGGTGAAATGGCGGGCGACGCCAAGATCCTGCCCTTCCTGATCGGCATCGGGGTGCGGACCATCAGCGTGGAATCCCGCCAGATTCCGCGCCTGCAAAAGTTAATCGGCCAACTGGATGCCAGCCAGGCCAAGAGCCAGGCCGGGAGTCTGCTGCGGCTGGGCAAGATCAGCGACGTGGCGGCCGCGCTCAATATTCAGGCGTGACGGAGCCGGTAACACTCTGAGCGTCATGCCTAAAAAATTCCAATCGTTGGAAGTTCGATTCCGGCCTTTTTCCTGCCTTTGGAAAACCTTCGGCAGGCAAGCCAATCGTTGGAACTTTTGGCCGGTCCTGCTGCTGCTCGTCGTTTCCAGCCAGGCCCAGACCTTTGAAATTCGCGACCTCGGTACGCTGGGCGGGGCCAACAGCCGGGCTTACGATGTCAACGCGGCGGGCTGGGTGGTGGGGGAAGCCGAGACCTCGAACGGTTTGCTGCACGCCTTCCTGTGGACGCCGACCAACGGGATGACCGACCTGGGCACGCTGGGCGGCGAAGTGAGCCGGGCCTACGCCCTGAACGACCGCGGCCTGGTGGTGGGCGAGGCGGACACGGCGGACGGTCGTATGCTGGCCTTTCAGTGGACGGCGCGGGCCGGGCTGACCCAGCTGCCGCTGCCTGCGGGCGTGCGCGAAAGCTATGCCTACGGCAACAATAACTACGGAGTGATCGCCGGTGCGGGCGATGTGGGCGAGGGCACGCGGGCTCTGGTGTGGTCGGTGGACGGACCCGCCATTCCCGAAGCGCTGGGGAAAAGCGGGTCCAGCATCGCGCACGATGTAAATGATTTCGGCGACCTGGCCGGGCAGGCCGACACCGGTGACGAAGGCGCCCTGGTCAGTCGGGCTTTTGTACTCAGTTCGTCCGGGCTGCATCACAGCATGGGCCCAACCACCGGCGAATTGAGCAGCGCGGCGCTGGCCATCAATGCCGAAGGTCTCAGCGCCGGCTTCGCCGAACTGGAGGGCGCGACCCACGCGGTGTTGTTGCATCCCACCAACGGATGGACCGACCTGGACACCCTGGACAGCGTGTACAGTGTGGCCTATGGCTTGAATGCGACCGGCCAGGCGGTGGGGCTTTTTGTGGCCAGCCACGAGGACGAGGACCGCGCCTTTCTCTACAGCCAGGGCCGCATGGTGGACCTGAATGAACGGGTGGAATCGGAAGAGCCGTGGCTGCTGATCGAAGCCCGCGCCATCAACGATGCCGGGCAGGTGGTGGGGTATGGCTTGCGCAATGAACGCGAGCGGGCGTTCCTGCTGACCCCGCGGCCGGGTCAGGCCGATGACCACGCCCGGGTGACCTTGGTGAAGCCAGCCCGGGGCTCCCGTTTTGAAGAAGGACAGGAGGCGGAGTTGGAGGCCGAGATCAGCGAAATGAGTGGCGTCCATCGGGTCACGTTTTTTGCCAACGGCTCCATCCTCGGCTCGGTGACCAGCGCGCCCTATCGCCTGACCTGGTCCGAACTCAGCGCCGGGTCCTACGACATGGTGGCCGCCGCGTCTGATCGACAGGGCCGGGTGCGGCGCTCGCCGCGCGTGCGCATGGAGGTCACCCTGGGGCCCGGGGAAAAACCTGCGGTGATCATGGTGCAGCCGGATGACGGCACGGCGTTGGCCGTCGGTTCCAACGTGCTGTTGCAGGCGGAAGCGCACATGAACGAAGGCGAGCCCGCCTCGGTGTCTCTTTACGTGGACGGGCTCGCGGTGGCCCGGGAAGAGGGCGCCAGCGCGACGTTGTGGTGGACCGCGCCGACCAGCGGGGTGTTTACCGTTACCGCGGTGGCGGCCAACGACAACGGTCTGGTGGCCACGTCGCGCCCGGTGCGGATCAACGTGAGCGTGGAGGAATGAAAGCCTCGGACTTCAGTCCGGTCCGGCGATGGAAAAGTTTTGGTCACGCCTTTTGCGGGCTGGCATATCTGTTGCGCAGCCAGCCGCACGCGCGTCTGCATGCGCTGGCTACGGTGGTGGTGGCGGGGCTGGGTTATGCGCTGAAGATCAGCCGCGGCGAAGGGCTGGCCCTGGTACTGGCCGTGGGTCTCGTATGGATGGCCGAAGCCGTAAACACCGCGGTGGAATCCCTGGCCGACGCCGTGCATCCAGATCACCATCCGCTGGTGGGCCGGGCCAAGGACGTGGCCGCCGCGGGCGTCTTGCTGAGCGCGCTGGCCGCGCTGGTGGTGGGGCTGCTGATTTTTATTCCGCGGCTATGATCCAACCTGCAACTTGCAACGTGTAACGTGCAACTCACACCATCCCGTCCACCGCCAACTCACCCAGCCCCGCCCATTGTTTGATGGCCAGGAATTCTGCGCGCGCGGCGGCCCGGCGTTCGGGCTGATTTCCCTTCACCGCGCCGAGTAGCACATTTTTCGGCGTGTGCACGGCGTCCACGAATTCGGATACCGTGACCCGGTAGCCTGCGGCTTCCAAGGCCAGCGTGCGCAAGCCGTCCGTCAGCCACTCCGCGAAACGTTCCTTGAACAGGCCATGGGCCAGCAGGGGGGCGATCGGTTGCGGAAGGCCCAGGCTGCGGCGCAGGTCCTTGTGGCAGCACGGCGCCACCACGATTACGCGAGCGCCCGCGGCGACTCCGCGTAGCAGGGCGTGATCGGTGGCGTCGTTGCAGGCGTGCAGCGCGATGAGAATATCCACGTCGGGCAGCACGGCGTCAGCGATGGAGCCCACGGCGAAGGACAACCCGTCCGCGTGCACGCGTTCCACCGCCGCCTGGGCCGCGGCGACCACGCCGGCCTGGGCGTCCAAGCCGATGACACGCGCCTGCAGTTTCAGGTGTCGCAGCAGCTGCCAGGCTGCAAAGGTCAGGTAGCCTTTGCCGCAACCCATATCAGCCAGGGTCAGCGTTTGGCCCGCGGTCCAGCCCGCGTCGGAGATCAGGTGTGCCAGCAGGTCGGCGTAGCGTTCGATCTGGCGGATTTTATCGGAACGGCCGGGCCGGGGTCGTCCGCGTTCATCGGTGAGATCGAGGGCCTGCATCCAGGCGGATGCGTCCGCCATGCGGTGTTGTTTGGGTCGGTCGTGGGTGCGGGAGGGGGTGGGTCCGGCAGGCGCGGCGTGTGCTACCAGGCGGGCACGCTGGCCGGGGGTGGCCACCAGTTGCCAGGCTTTGGTCGTGGTGCGCAGCCAGGCCGTACCTGGGGAGGAGAGCAGGCGCTCGATTTCGGCCCGGGCCGTGGTCTGGTCGCGGTTGCAGGTGAGATCGCGGCGCGGCTCGTGGGTGACAAAGGACAGTGCGGGCCCTTCGCGGAGATCCACGGGGCGGATGGTGACCGGGTGCTGGCCCGCGGGCTGGATGCGCAGTTCCAGCAGGGTTTGCTGGTCCAGGGCGATCTGAGTGTGTTTTCGAAAAGATACGGCCGGGGCGGGGGTTGATGACATGGCTGCAAGCATAACCCGGAACGGTCTTTATAAAAAGCTCATCCAAGTAAGGTTGCATAATCTCAAACGAACTACTTCAATAGAGCCGCCGTGGGGGCAACGATTGAACGCCGGGCCGGGGTTCGGTGTCGAAGAGAGCGGATACGACAAGCTGGCAAGCCATGATTGAGTCGGACAGCAAAACCATAAAGATCTATCTGCGCGAGATCGGGAAGACCGACCTGATCACGCCGCAGAAGGAAATTGAGCTGGCCGCCCGCATTAAAAAGGGCGATGCCAAGGCGCGCGCCCATATGATTGAGGCCAACCTGCGTCTGGTGGTCAAGATTGCCAATGACTATGCCCGCTACGGACTGCCGCTGCTGGATTTGATCTCCGAGGGCAACATCGGCCTGATGAAGGCGGTGGAGCGGTTTGATCCCAAGAAGGGCGGCAAGCTCAGCACGTATGCCGCGTGGTGGATCAAGCAGGCCATCAAGCGTGCGCTGGCCAACCAGAGTAAAACCATCCGGCTGCCCGCGCATCTGGTGGACAAGATTGCCAAGATGCGGCGCATCGAGCACCAGCTCCAGGAACAGCTGGGGCGGGAGCCCGAGCCGGAGGAAATCGCGCACGCCATGGGCGTGGCCGTGTCCTCCATCAATCAATGGAAAACGTCGTCCATGAAGCCGACCTCGCTGGACGCGCCGGTGTCCGAGCAGGACGGTGCGGACTACAACGAGATCATTGGGGACGACCGGGTGCGCTCGCCCTTCCACGAAATCAACGACCAGCAGTTGCGCGCCGAGATGGAAGAGTTGCTGGATCGGCTCGACAAGCGGGAGCGGGAAATCCTTAAATACCGGTACGGCCTGCAAGGCGCGAAGGAAGAGACGCTGGAAGAGGTGGGTAAACGCTTCAAGATTACCCGGGAGCGCATCCGCCAGATTCAGAACTCAGCCCTGGAGAAGCTCCGCGAAATGATGGAGTACAACGATCGCGTCACGGCCCCGGAGGAAATTGGGGTATGAGTTTTGATCGCGTCCGCTCAGCCATTCGTGACATCCCGGACTTTCCCAAGCCCGGGATTCTTTTTAAGGACATCACCCCGGTGTTGTCCGATCCCGCCCTGTTCAAGTTCGTGGTGGACGCCTTTGTTGCCCGCCATAAAAACAACGGGGTGACCAAAATTGCCGTCGTGGAGTCGCGCGGCTTTTTGTTTGGCTCTGCGGTGGCCTATCAGTTGGGCTTGGGCCTGGTGCCCATCCGCAAGAAGGGCAAGCTGCCCTACAAGACGGTCGAGCAGAGCTATGATTTGGAATATGGAAAGGCCACGCTGGAAATTCATCAGGATGCCTTCCGGGCCGGCGACCGGGTTGCAGTAATTGACGACCTGCTCGCCACCGGTGGCACCGCGCGCGCCGCTGCGGAGCTGGTGGAAAAACTGGGGGCCAGCGTGGTGGAGCTCGATTTCCTGGTCGAACTGGCCTTCCTCAAAGGCCGCGACAAGCTCACCCGCTTCAATGTGTACGCGCCGGTGGTGTACTAGCATCCCTCCACGATCAGCAAACCCACCCCGGCCTGTCGGCCACCCCTCCGCTGGAGGGGACCCACCCCGCCCTGCGGGCACCCCTCCGTTGGAGGGGACCCACCCCGCCCTGCGGGCACCCCTCCGTTGGAGGGGATCCCCCTCTTAAAAGTCCCCTCCTTGGAGGGGATTTAGGGGTGGGTCTCTTTTCGTATCCTGATCTGGCGTTCAATATCATGCTGAACGCACCGGGCTTCCGCGGGATCGAAATCCTGATGCTGAACTTTACGCACCCCAAATTCCTGTAGTTGCACATGCAGGTCCGGTTTTACGCCATGACGGGCCAAACAATGCCGGGCGCAATTCAGGGCGCAGCCGTCCAACGCCACGATCGTGCGTCCGGAGATGGCTTTGTTTACCAGCGACGGGACGTCCCCACCCACTCCGGCAATGCAGCTCATTTCCGCCACCCCCGCGCGGTCCAGGCGCACGGCAATATGATTGGCCATCTGGGCCGCGCTGGAGCAACCCGAGCAGGAATACACGAGTGGAAGGTCTTTGGCGTTTGCCTGGTTCTTCATTTGGCCAGCACCTCGCGCACCGCCTGCACCACTTCATCTGGATCGCCCTCCAGTCCCTCGCGCTGGAACACGATGCGTCCTTCCGCATCCAGCACCGTGATCAAATTGGAGTGATCAATGTTGCCGTCCTCGTCGCGGCGATAGCGGATGTTCAGCACCGCGGCCAGTTCGCGCACCTGGTCCTCGTCGCCGTGCAGTAGTGCCCAGCGCGCGAGGTCGAGGCCTTTGGTGCGGGCGAAGGTTTTGAGGGTGGCGGGTACGTCGCGTGCGCTGTCGAAGGAGGCCATGACGAAGCCGACGCGCGCGCGTTCCTCGCCGGTCAAGTGTTGTTCAATCTTTTGCAGGTCGGCGGTGATGCGCGGGCAGGCGTAGCTGCAGTGCGAGAAGAACATCACCAGCAGGCGGGGCTGGCCGCGCAGGCTGGCCAGCGGGAATGCGACGCCTTCCTGGTTGGTCCACACCGCGTCCAGGTCGTACACGGAGCCTTCCTCCGCGGCGTGGCTGGCGGTGGTGCAGGCGAGCAGGGCGAACAGAAATAGGGCTTTCATGGGGCGATGTCCTTGGCGCACCGGAAGCCCAGGTTGGGCACGGTGTAGTTGGCTTTCAGGCTGCTACGAAAGGCATAGCGCATGAAGGCGGCATAATCCTGGAACGAGGAGGCGCCCAGGGCCCCGCTGCCGCAGAACAGATTTCGTTCCAGGCTGGTATCGGCCCGCGATTCGCCGGTGACCAGCGCGGTGTTGAAGTCGTTCACCCATTCCCACACCAGCCCGTGCAGATCCCAGATTCCTTGTGCGCTGGCGAAGGTGGAGCCCACCGCGGGCAACGGACCGCGCACCGGACGCCCGTACCAGGCGAGAATGAGGGGTACGGTCGTCGCGTCATCGGGCCGGGCGGCCAGCTCCCACTCGGGCAACGAAGGCAGGCGCAGGCCTTTCCATTTGGCGTAGGCCCGGGCCGCGAACCACGACACGTTGACCACCGGGCTGTTGGCGGGTGCGTTGGGACCGGGTTCCAGATCGGAATGCCAGTGGCGCA
>CAYTVN010000098.1:0-10764 GCA_964441655.1 uncultured Verrucomicrobiota bacterium
TGTGCAACTGGGTGGCCTCGGCGCGGGTCAGATCAAACTCCACGTCGTAACCGGCGGCGACGGCGCCGCGCGAGCCGATGAAGCCGAATTTTTTTACTTCATCAAATTGATCTGGCCGGTAGACGCGCGCCTCGTCCACCGCGCTGTGCACCCGGGTGATGGCGCCCTGCTGGACGAAGTTCTGGAAACGGCGCAACTGGCTGCGCCCTTTGTACAACGCATCCTCCAGGCTGTCGCTCACCTTGACCTCGTAGATTTCCAGCGCCTCCCGGGGCGAACGCTGCCACACCACAAGATCGAGCTCGCCCGCCTCCGTGCCGTTGCGGCCCTCGTAGCGGATGGTGTGCAGCAGATCAATGTTGGTCTGTCCGGTGTAACGGTCGCGAAACATGGCATAGGCCAGCGCCTCGCCCACCGTGCCCACGCTGTCGAAACGGAAATCCATGTCTTTGATGCGGTTGAAGTGGGCGCGCAGGATGTCCGCGCGATCCATGCCCTCAAAATAATCCGGCATGTTGATGGCGGGCGCGACGGGCACCGGCGGACCCGGCTCGGGACGCATCAGCACCAAGCCACCCAACACGCTCAATGCAACCGCCACGCCGGCCACGAGGGCCAGACGGCGCCGACGGGGCGATGGCTCGACCGGAATATTCATGGTCTGGTTGGCGAGGGCGGGCCGGACCACGTTCGCGGCGGAAAGCCGGATACTGCCAGGCCGGCCGAGCCGGGCCAGGATGGGGCGCAAGCGATCCAGCGCCACCTTGGCCGAGGCGGGACGCTCATCCGGGTTGGCGGCCATCAGGCTGGACACCCACTCGCAAAGGTCCGCAGGTAGATCAGGCCGTGCTTCCTGGAGCGGGGTAAAGCGGTGTTCCATGTGCGAGGTGATGATGTCGGCCAGGGAGTCGCCCTGAAACGCCTGCTCGCCGGTCAGCATGAAATAGAACACGCAGCCCAGGGCATAGAGGTCGGTGCGCTCGTCCAGCGGGCGCCGCCGGATCTGTTCGGGCGCAAAATAATAGATGCTCCCGTAGACCGTACGGTCGTCGTACATGGTCTGGGTGGTGGGCCGAGTCATGATGCGGGCCAGGCCGAAATCGAGAATCTTATATTGTCGCGCCCCGCTGGGCAGGGTGAGCACCATGATGTTGGAGGGCTTGAGATCACGGTGGATCACATGCATGTGGTGGGCCGCGATCAGGCCTTCCAGAATCTGCACCATGGGCTCGCCCACGTTGCCCGCCTCGAAGCGCTTTTCCGCGACGACCTCATCCAGCGGATCGCCTTCGAGAAATTCGGTGACCACAAACGCGCCCTGTTCATCGGTGCCACAGTCGTACACGGTCAGGATGTTCGGGTGCTGGAGGGCGGCCAGGGTTTTGGCCTCCTGCAAAATGATATCCGCGTTTTCGGAGAGGTCGGGATTCTTGAGCCGCTTGAAGGCCACGAACCGCTGGAGCTGGGTGTCCCACGCCTTGTAGACGGTACCGGACCCGCCCTCCCCCACCTGATGGCGCAATTCATAGCGCCCGGCTGGTCCGGCGGTGCGATGGCTGGGTTCGCTCATACGTGGAACCGGGCGACACCCGATCCGCCCGTCGTCAATAGGCTATACCAATCCGGTAGAATCGTTCATTAAAAATCACCTGATTCGTATCGGTGATCCGGCTCACCGCCGAGGTGGCCATGAACGTGGTCAGGCCGGTCCACGGGTTGGTGAGCTGCTGGTTGGCATATTCCACCAGATAAAGCCGTCCAGACACGGTGTTCCAGTCCAGACGCAGGCCGCCGGCACCCGTGTCCAACGACTGGGCCACCAGCTTGAAAACCGAATTACTGTTGGTGGGCTGCGTACCGGCCAGCGCTTCGTCGCCATCCGGCGCGCCATCGCCGTCTGAGTCCGGCAGGGCGGGATTGCTCAGTGCGCCCGCCGGATTGGGTGCGGTGAGCAGATTGTCATAGCCGGTCGTTTCCTCGACATCGGACAGGCCGTCGCCGTCGGTGTCCACCATGGGTTGGAAGGTGACGGTAACCACATCTTCGTCGCTGTAGAAACGCCCGTCATGTACGCGCAGGCGCATGTTCACATCCGTATTCACCGCCACGTTCGAGGTGATGACGAGTGCGGGCTGGGCTTGATTCAGGTTCGTGGCAACCACCGTCGGACCGGCGGTCTGCAGCCAGTCGAAACTCAAGGGGAAACCCGCCGACGACGTGGAGGCGTATCCGCTCAGCACGGCCCACAGGCCAGCTTCCACCTGCTGGTTGGAACCCGCCTCCGCGATCGGTAGATCGAGCGCCAGTTCCCGGGAGTTCACACGCAGCCATTCGCTGGAATTGACGCTGGTACCGGGGCCGGCAGGCGGGATCTGGTAGTCGGTCAGCAGAACACCGCCATTGGTGGTCGAATACGGAGCAAAGGCCAGGCAGAGTTCGGGCGGAAAGTTTCCAAAATGAGCGGGCAGGTTCAGGGTCCCTTCCAAGGCCCCGTTGGAATAAATCCCGTTTCGGAAGAAGCCCGGGGTTATGCCGCGATAGATTTCGGGGTCGGTCAGCATTTGTTGCGCGGCCCCGAACCAGCCCACGAAGCCATCCGTGCTCTCGTCACCTAGGAAGGCGCTCCACTGCATATTGGAGCCGCTCTTGGCCCAGTTTGCCGGCACCGCCCCACCGGTAAGATTGGTGTTCACAAAGATGAAGTGATCGTTGTTGCCGTTGGCCGGAGGCGGCGCATCCTGACCGGCCACATACAGGTAGTTCCCGCGTATGGCGCCGTAGAGGCGAATGGTGTTCAGGGTGTTGCTGGCCAGCACCTTCGCGCTGGACTCCAGCCGGCCATCCATAACGAAGGGATGGGCCAGGTCGAAATCGAACCGGTCCCGCTCCTCGCCATCCTGGTCAATGCAGCGCAGGATCAGGCGCGGTCCATCAATATCCACCACAATGAAGTCGTACTTGTCGTTGAACACGCGGGCGGAAAATTCCCGGCGGTTGGTCAAGGCGTGAATGCTGAACCCGCCGCTGCCCACCGTGATGTAGTTGACCCCATTGATGGGATTAATGCGCTCGTATTTGTGGTTGTGCCCCTGGAACGCGATGTTCACACCGTAGCGCTCGAACACGGGAGCGATCAGGGTGGTCATCAGATCGTAGGCGGAGTGGCTGCCCTCGCTGGTGAACGGCGGATGATGATAAGAAACGAATTTCCACTGCTGGGTGGTCTGGTGCAGGTCATTGGTCAGCCAGGTCAGAATGAGTCCCCGCTGATAAGCCGGATTGGTATAGGTGGTGTCACCGTCGGGCACGAAGGCGTTGGCGTCCAGGACAACGAAATGCGCGTTGCCGTAGTCGTAGGAATAATTGCGTTCCGCGAGGCCGGGCGGGCCATTGGTAGGCAGCAGCAACGCATCCAGATACCACTGGCCGCGCGCCACCCGGATGTCGTGGTTCCCCAGGGACGGCATCATGGGCATGCGCCGGGTGAGTCCCGCGAGGGGCCCGAACCAGTGTCCATCAAACAAGCCGGGTGGGCCCGCATTCTGCTGCACGTTATCACCCGACGTGATGAGCAGGTCCGGGTCCTGCAGCAAAGCCTGCGCGGCCACCGCGGTGGTATTGGTGGTGGGCGAACCGTAATCGCTCATGATGGCGAACCGGAAGGCCTGGCCGGGCACCTTGGGCGCGCGGAAATGGCTGGCCGCCAACGGCACGCCTCCGCTGCGGATGCGATAGTGAACCGTGGTGCCGGGCGCGAACACAGGCAAGTCGACCTCGTGCTGGCGCACCAGCGTGGCGTTGCTGACCACGCCCCCGTTGTAGTTGGTGTCGGCGCCGTATTCCACCACGCTGTCGGTGGCCGCGTCGGTGCGCCACAGCACCGTCACCCGACCCTGGTTGGGCATCTGTAGGATGGGACCGCGCACCAGGTTGATGTTGGTATAGAGTTCGATAATCAGGGAAAAGTCCGAACTGCTGAGCGAGACATTATGCCCGGATACGGCCAGCACGTTGGTGCCGTTCCGCAGCAGTCCGGGATCAAGGGTCAGGTATTCCTTCTCCTGGGGATCGCAGTTGCAGGTGTAGTTGTCCTGCCCGGCCCGGGAGGCTTCCCGGTTGTCGAGAGCGGTGGTGGCATGGGTGACCGGACCCGCCGGCATGTGCAGACGCGCCACTTCCACGCCGTTCAGATAGGCCACACAACCGTCATCGTAGTCGGCGCCCAGGGTCAGATGCGTCACGGTGGACGTGTCCGCGACCACGAATGTCTTGCGGGTAAATACACTCAGGTAATTGGTCATGTCGCCCAGATAGGTGGCATCGTCCCCGTCATCGTAACCGAAGCCGGAAGGCGCGGGGCCCAACCAGGCCGAGTCGTTATAGCCACCCTGATACCACTGATTCGTGCCCTGGGCCGCGGGGGTGGAGGTGCCCTTGAAATAGCGCCATAGGTCGCCTTCGCGAATGGGCAGTCCGGGCAGCGACGGGGCCGCAAACTCCGGCGCGGAAATGGATACGCTATCCAGAAAGGCATCGTTGCCCGCGCCCGAGGGGCCTCGCATCATGAAGGCCACCGACCCCAGGGGATCACCCGCGGCCCCGGTGGTCCAGGCGCCGGCATAGCTGAACGATGTACCGTTGTTGCGATTGCTGGCCACGAAGGAATAAGTCCGGTTGGTGGGCTGGAAGACGGCCCGAATATCCACAATATGATTGGTGGCGAAATTAACCGCCGCAGTATTCCGGTCGGTTCCGTCATACCACTGCAAATTGGTGCTGCCCGCCGCAAAGAAAAAGGACACACGCTGATTGGAGAAATGGCTGGCGTCGTTGCCGGAGCGGATGGTGAAGGCCAGGCGGCACTGCCCGACGGGGCTGGTTCCGCTGTCCGCCACGTTGTAGTCGGCCCGCATGCTCCATCGAACGGTGAGCTGATTCGTACAAGCGGTAAAAGGACGACTGACCGATTGACCACTGGTACTGGCTGATCCAAACAAACCAAGACTCTTGGCTCCGTCGATCTTGGAATTGGCATTCAAGAATGAGCCGCCGCCATTCTCGCTGTTGTTCCCCCAGCTTCCCGTCCAATCGCCCGTGCCACCCGATGTGCCTACCGGATTGGACGTGTAGCCTTCGAAATCATCGGCGGCGGTCAATTGAGCGCGACCGGACGAGGCGAGGCCAAACAGTGCGGACAGGGCAAGGATGTAAACTTTAGCACGCATATCAGTATGATTAACTTAATCAATAAAGCTGGCAAATCAATTGCATCGGCGGCTCCGACGCAGGAGGGGCTTTACGCCCTGATGCTTCTCACCCGATCCAGCACCAGGTGGTGCGGCCATGCACACGCCGGAACAGGTCAAGCATGTCGTCATTACCCAGGCGGATGCAGCCGTGCGAGGCGGGACGGCCAAGTTGCTGTTCCTGATTGGTGCCATGGACATAAATGAAGCGCTGGTAGGAATCCACGCCGGGCCCGCGGTTGACTCCGCTTTCCAATCCGCGCAGCCACAGGATGCGGGTCAGGATGCGATCCAACCCATCAGGTGAGCGCCACTGGCTTCGCGGCAGAACTTCACCGGTGAACCGGCGCGATATAAATACTGATCCGCGGCGCAGGCCGGCGCCGATAGACGCCGCCACCTCGTGCCAGCCCGGCGGCGTGCGATGGGAGCCTTCACGCGCCCCCACCCCTTTGCGAGCGGTGGAAATTCGATACGAGCCCCGAACCCGTCCGCCCGACCAGATCACCAGGCGCTGCTCGGCCACCCGCACTTCCAACAGGACGGAGTTCGCAGGCAGGCCACGTGCCCGGGCATCGAACCAGAGGGCGTTGACAGTTTCCGGCTTCGATTTCATGGTGCACTTGCCATCAATAATACAGGCCCTCTTCGCGCACCAGATCGGGCGGGAGTTCGGTGACAAAGCGGGAGGGCATAAAGAACTGGGTGCCGCCGTCGCGGCTGCGGCGCAGCGCGGGCACGCACAAATGCAGTTCGTCCTTGGCCCGGGTGGTGGCCACGTAGAACAGGCGGCGCTCCTCGGATTCGCCCGCCAGATCGTTCAGGGAGCGACTGGACGGGAACATGCCTTCGGCCATCCACAGCACGAAAACCATCTTCCATTCCAACCCCTTGGCCTGGTGGATGGTGCTCAACCGGAGTGCGTCCACTTCCTCGGCGTGCGGGTCGTCGCTCTCGGTATCCATGTTGGTGAGCAGCGCCATCTCGCTCAGGAAGGCGTCGGTGCTGTCGAAACGCGTGGTGAAGTTGACCAATTCCTGCAGGTCTTCCATGCGGCGGTCGTAGTTGTCGAAAGTCTCGATGGCGTAGCGATCATAGAAGGCAGCCACGAAGGATTCGATCAGGTCGCCGGGCGGGTCGGTAAGTTTTTCCCACACCGGATGCAGATCCTGCCACATCGGGCGGGCGGCCGCGGGCAGCATGTTTTCCAACCGCGCGCGCTGGGCGGAATCGCGCAAGTCGAGGCGTCGCCCCATCTGCTCCCACAGCTTGGCGCAGGTTTTCTTGCCCATCTTGGGGAACAGGGCGAGCAGGCGGCTGTAGGCGAGTTCATCACCGGGGTTCACCAGCAGGCGCAGAATGCTGCAGGCGTCCTTGATGTGGGCCTGCTCGAAGAAGCGCATGCCGGAGGTGATGACGAATGGGATGCGCTCGCGGGCCAGCATCAGTTGCAACTCCAGGGCGTGATAGTGCGCGCGATACAGCACCACCATGTCGCGCATGGGCACGCCCTCGGAACGCTTGCGACGCACGCGGTCAATGATGTAGGCCGCCTGCTGGTCGCCGTTCTGCATGCGCGCCACCACGGGCCGCGCCGGGCTGACCCGTACCGGGCGCAGGGTTTTCTGGAACTGCTCTGGATTTCCCGCGATGCAGGCATTGGCCACGTGCAGGATGCCGGGCAGGCTGCGGTAGTTGGTCTCCAGCTTGAAGATGGTGGTGCCGGGATACCGGGTGGGGAAACCGATGATGTTGCGGAAATCCGCGCCGCGCCACGAATAGATGCTCTGGAAATCGTCACCCACCACCAGCAGGTTGCGATGGTGGGAGGCCAGCGCGTCCACCCAGGCGGCCTGGATCACATTGGTGTCCTGGTACTCATCCACCAGGATGTGCTGAAAGCGTTCGCGGTAGTGATCGAGAATGTGCGGGTGCTCACGGAGCAGACGCAGCCCGTTGATAAGCAGGTCGTCGAAATCCATCGCGTTCAGGTCGCGCTTTTTCTGCGCGTACAGGGTGGCCACGCGGGCCACGTCGTCCACATTGATGTCGTGCCCGTCGAAGCGCTGGTGGGCAATCTCGAGCACGGGCACCTCGCGGCTGTAGGCCAGGCCGAACACCGAGAGCAGCACGTCGGGCTTGGGAAAATGTTTGCCGACCAGGTCCAGTTCGTCGGCGGCGGAACGCACCAGGCTGCGGGCGTCGTCCTGGTCGAGGATGGTGTAGTCGTTGCCGTAGCCCAGCGCCGTGGCGTAGCGGCGCAGCATGCGGTTGGCCATGTGGTGGAAGGTGCCACCCCACAGTCCGCCCACCTGGTCGCCCACCAGGGCCTGCGCGCGATCGAGCATTTCGCGGGCGGCGCGGTTGGTGAAGGTGAGGAGCAGGATACGGGTGGGATCAATCCCCCGCTCCACCAGCCAGGCCACGCGGTAGGTCAGGGTGCGCGTCTTGCCCGTGCCCGCGGCGGCGATGATCAATACCGGCCCATCCGGCGCCTGCACGGCGGCCAGCTGTTCGGCATTCAGTTCTTTATCAAAAGCGATGGGCATGGCGAGGGAGTTAACCACAGAGGGCGCGGAGGGGCACAGAGGTTTTGTGGTTCGACCGGAAATTTCTGCTCAGGACGCCTTCAGCAGGTCCGCGAACGTGCGGTCGCCGAGGCCGGCGTCGATCCCGCCATTCAGAACGTTGACCACATCACGGACGGACGACGGCAGTTTATCCAGCCCCAGCCGCTCCGGCCCGGATCCGTCGCGCAGCAACAGGTTGACCACTTCGTTCACCTTGATGTGATCGGGGCCGCGCAGCAGGACGTAGGCGCCGGGCTGGTCGGCCAGTTCGGCCATCAGGCCACCGCGTTGCAACAGGCCGACCAGATCATTGAGCAGGCGGACCGGGACGCGGTGCTGATGCGCATAGTCGGATACATTCAGGACGGAACGGCCTCCGCTTAACGCGCGCGCCGCCTCCAGCACCGCCGCCACGGCCAGGCTGACTTTGGCCTGCATGCTGGCCTGGCCGGCGGATCGCTCCAGGTGATAGGTCACGTGATGCTGCAGGGCGAAGGCGATTTCCGAGCCGAGCAGGACGATCATCCAGCACACGGACAGCCAGAGCAGGAAGATGGGGATGGAGGCGAAGGTGCCGTAGATGGCGTCGTAGCGGGACAGGCTGACCTGCATGCTGATGTAGATCTTCTGCCAGCCCAGCCACAGCAGGGCGCTCAGGAAGGCGCTGCTGGCCGCGGCCCGTCGGCTCACGTGCGTGTTGGGCATGAAGACAAAGAGGAAGAAGAAGGCCAGCCAGACCGTGACCAGTGGCGTCAGGCGCAGCAGGGTGCGCGCCAGCCACGCCCACTCTTCGAGGTGAGCCGACACCACCTGATTCTTCAGGGTCGCGCTCAGGGCAAACGCCGTCATGACCAGCACCGGGACCACCACCACGATGCTCACGTAGTTGGTGAATTTGCGCCACAAGGTGCGCGGCGAGGCCACACCCCACACGCGATTGAAGGACGCCTCAATGCTGCCCAACACCTGCACGACCGTGACAAACAATACGGCCACGCCCACCCAGCCCAGGGTCTTGAAGTTGGCCCGCAATACGATGTCCACCATCTGCTGCACAAAATCGCGGAACTGCACCGGCATGCCGGAAATGAGTTCGCTCATGCGGGCCGACGCTTCCTCCCCGCCACCGAAACCCTTTAGCATGGCGAAACCGATCATCAACAGTGGCACCAGCGAAACCAGCGTGGCAAAGGTGAGGGAGGAAGCGTGAACGGTCAGGTCATCCTCGCGGAAACCGCGGATGACCAATTGCCCCACGCGCACAAAGCGCACCAGTAGTCGGTGCCAGCCCGACATGGAGGAGAGTTCCGTGGTCCAGGCGTCGTGCAGTAGAAATTTTTTCAACTGACCCAGCTTCGATGTGGATTCACTCATGTGCCCGCCCCCGCCCGGAACAAGGCCCAGGTGGCCAGGGTCTTGCCATCGGTGATTTCGCCCCGCCGGATCATGCCTTCCAGCTCGTTTTCCTTCAGCACCACCGGTTCCACCCGCTCATCGTGGTCCAGCTTCTGTCCGTCGCGCGGCCCTACCGCCTCCGCATAAAAAGCCTCGATCCGTTCGTCCACGTAGCCGGGGGTGGGATAGATCACGCCCAGCGGGCGCAGCATTCCGATTTCGTAGCCGGTTTCCTCGCGCACCTCGCGACGGGCGCAACCGGCTCCGGTTTCGTCGCCGTCGCGAATGCCCGCCACCACCTCCAGCATGATTTTTTCCACCGGCTTGCGGTACTGGCGAATCAACACGAAGTCACCCGCGGGATTGCGCACCAGCACGCAGGCCGCGCCGTGGTGGCGCACGATTTCCCGGTAGGCCTCCTGCCCGGTCTCCAGCTCGACCTGCTGGGTTTCCAGGGACAGGATGCGGCCGGAAAAAATGGTGGTGCTGGAAAGCGTTCGTTCGTGCATGTTCGTGTCTGTCTTAAGCCGTCACCGCCAGAGCATAGGATACGACCCATGTTGCGTTCGAGAAAAGAAACCGAGGAACTGGAAGACCGGATGCTGGCCCCCTACGCGGCCCGCAGCGCCCGGTCACATGGCCGCAAATATCCGGAGCCGTCCCACGAGCACCGCGCGGAATTCCAGCGCGACCGGGACCGCATCCTGCACAGCCGCTGCTTCCGCCGCCTGGAATACAAGACCCAGGTCTTCATCAACGGCACGGCCGACCACTACCGCACCCGGCTCACCCACACCCTGGAGATGACCGCGGTGGGCCGCACCCTGGCCCGGGCCCTGGGGGCCAATCCCGACCTCGCGGAAGCCATCGCGCTGGCCCACGACATCGGGCACAGCCCGTTCGGCCACGCGGGCGAGGAGGCCCTCAACGAGCTGATGCAGGACCACGGCGGCTTCGACCACAACATCCAGAGCGTGCGCTGGGTGGAGGAACTGGAGCTGAGCTATCCCGCCTTCCCCGGGCTCAACCTGACCTGGGAGGTGCGGGCCGGCCTGTACAAGCATCAGTCTCACATCCCCGGGTTCATGGTGGACGGACGTCCGGTGGGCCCGCACCAATATCTGGAGGCCCAGATCGCGGATGTGGCGGATGACATGACCTATCACGCGCACGACATCGACGATGGTTTCGATGCGGGATTGCTGACCGACGAGCAGTTGGAGACCACCGAGGCGTGGCGGCGGTCGGCGGCCCGGGTAAAAAAGCTCTACGGCGAGCTGCCCGTCGACCAGCGTCGCAAGGCCTGCGTGCGCGTCCTGCTCGACCTGCAGGTGGAGGATGTGCTGCGCTCCAGCGAGGCCCGCCTGGTCAAATTCAAACCGCAATCACCGGACGATGTGATGCGCGGCCCGGAGCGGCTGGTCGCCTACAGCCAGGAATGGCGCGACATCATGGGCGAGCTGAAGAAGTTCCTGTTCCAGAACATGTATTGGTCGCCCATGGTGGACGGGGCCAACAAGGAGGCCACGGCCATGATGCGCAAGCTGTTCCTG
>CAYTVN010000099.1:0-10717 GCA_964441655.1 uncultured Verrucomicrobiota bacterium
GACAGCAGGTGTTATCCGGCGACCATCCGTTCCAGCTGTTTGTCACCGGCGTGGAACTCGGGGATGGTCCTCACGTGCTGGCAGCGGATGCCACCATGACGCGGCAGGACCCGTGGATTCAAATGGCGGTGCGCACGCACAGCGGCCTGGTTGGCACGGGCCTGGACACCCAGCGCAGCCGGCAGCCATCGCCGGGCTGGAATACCGTGGAAGCAGGTGACGTGAAGTGGAACACCGTGTTCCAGGGCGATCTGCTGCGCGGCACCCCGGACGCGCCGATGATTGGCAGCATGCCCAACGCGTTTGTGCTGCTGGGCTCCAAGGCCTACTCCATTCGCGGCGAAGACTGGAGCTACTACAAGGGCGCGGCGTATTTTAGGCAGCCCTTCCAAACTCCGCTGCAAGGATGGCCGGCGCAGGCGCGTCGACTGACCGGGCTTAAGGAGTAGCGACCGTCAACGGGCGGGCCGCAATCACTCTGAAGTTGACGGGCCGGAATGGCATTGGCCATTGTAGCCCGCCATGTCAACGACCCGACCGCACCCGGCCCCCCGTATCAGCATCGTCATTCCCGCCTACCAATGCGCCAATACCATACCCCACGTGATCAGCGCCGCCCTGCAGCAAACGGTGCAGCCGGTGCAGGTGATCGTGGTGAACGACCGGTCGCCGGATGCGCTGGAGGAGGCGGTAAAACCTTTCCTGGACCGCATCGTATACATCCGCAATGAACAGAACATGGGGCTGGCACGATCCTGCAACCGCGGCCTGCAACGGGCGGATGCAGACTATGCCATGACCCTGCATTCCGACTGCATCCTGGATCGCGATTATGTGGAGAAGTTGATCCAGCACATGGAACGCGACCCCACCCTCGGGGCGGCCACCGGCCAGTACCTGTTTTCGGACCCGGCATCGCTCAGTCTCAGCGACCGCATGTTCGCCCTGCTGAATTTGCTCCCGGTGGAAACGGACCGACGCGATCAGTCGTTGAATTATCTCCCGTTTATTGAAGGCAAAGCCGATGTCTTTCGCCGGAGCACGTTGCAGGAACTGGGCTACTTCACCGAGAATTTGAAGCTGACCTCCGAGGACCAGGACTTGTCGGCCCGCATGCGCCAGCGCGGCTACCGCTTGTTGCAGGACACCAGCTGTCGCTTCCAGGTCATGTTCACCGGCACCAGCGATGCGCTCTGGAAGGTGCTGCGCAAGCAGCGCACCTACGCGCGAGGACAGGCCTATGTGGCCCTCCGTTACGGGCGCGCGATCCTGGGCGAGACCACCACGGCAAACCGACAGGCGCGGGCCCGTCATCGGCTCAGTCAACTTATCTTCGCCAGCGTGCTTTTGCTGGCCCTGCCCGTGGTGTGCTGGCAACCCGCCTGGGCCTGGATGATTCCCGCCTGGATCTTCGTTCGCCTTCTGACCTACCGGCAACTCACCTCGCCCTTTTCCTGGAAAGACAAGCTGCTGGCCCGCCTGCTGGGACCACTGGCGGATGTGCTCTACTGGATCGGAGCGCTGGAAGGCACCGTCAAAACCCTGCTGTTCCGTTCCACCTGATCAGGCGGACGCCGCCGAGGTTCATTCTCCCGGGTGCAATCCGTCAACTTCTGCGCCGCAACCACAGGCATTGCGCGCCCTTCGGATAACACCAGGCCCAGAGCGTGGCCAAAGGCAAAAAGGCCAGAAACAGCGGATGCACATAACGACCAGCCAGGACGATCGATAAACTCGCGGCCAGGGTGTTGGGAAAGGCCACGAATTCACTTCGCACCAGCTCCAGCCCGACCCGGTCCAGGATCGGTTTCAGATGCCGGCCGGTGGGAAAGCTGATGTGACGGGGCGCATCAAAGCCATGCCACCGTTCACCAAACCAGCGGAATTCAGCATTGTCCAGCTGGGGGGAAACACTGCGCACATAGCCACCCGGCTTCAACAGTCCCGCCAGACGCCCCAGGGTGCCTTCGATATCCGTCAGGTGCTCCAGCACGAAATGCATGGTGATGCCATCCAACTGCCCGGCCAGTTCATCGGTCATGACCCGGGGGTCGGCATAGACCCGGCACCCCGTCTGCCCGCTCACCCGCCGCGCTTGTTCCTTGCCGGGCTCAAAGCCGTACGCCGATACGGTGCGCTGGCTCAATCGGCCCAGAAACCATCCATCACCACATCCATAGTCCAGCACGCGATCCCCGGTTTTCACCGTGTCCAGATCCAGGTAGGCATGGGAGAGCAGAATCCGGCGCGACGCTTCGTGCAGGCGTGACTTGGTGGCGTGCACTGGATAAGCGGTATAGAAAGGCGCGACATCATCCGGGATCGGGCTTTGCTGCACCAACCCGCACCCCTGGCATTGGACATAATTTACCCGGATGCCGGTGGTCACAAAATAGTCCGCCGCTCCCTCGATGAAGGGAAGCGCCTGATCTGCGTCACAGCACAAACATTGAAAGTTCACGCGATTTGTTTCCCCGGATTCCGTCGAAAGCTGCGGCACGCTAACAAACCTGAACGCCATAATCTAGGAGGTTCAAGGCGCGGCGGGCGTCACCGAAATGCCATCCAGCAACAGGGTGCGTGGAGCGGGCTGTCCTTCGATACGAAGGTCAAGTTCCTGGGCGGGCTGATCCAGCGGCACCTGCGGCACCTCGACAGTGAACCATTGTCCGCCGGCATGCGATGCGCGGTACAACTCCCGGCCCCCGGATTGCACCACCAGCGTATAAGGCAAGGATGGCGCGGCATCCAACGCCAGCCGCAGCGTGAGCCGGGCCGTCCGCGATTCATCCGTGGTGCGGCGCAGCAGCAATCGCGCCTGGCTGCCCGCGATCAAACGCCGGTATTCGCCCTGGGCGATTTGCCCCACCGTCCACCCGGGATACTCAACGGATGCCAGCTGGCCGCGCCGCGCCGCCAGGGCCCGGCGCTGCTCCGCCGTGGTGTAATAAATTTCCGCCGCGTAGGAGTGGTCGGCGATATGTTCGAAGGGCAGCCCGATGAAAATCCCCCGGCGCACCAAATCGCGCAGCGGTTCGTTGGACAGACGGACCTTGCTGGCGTGGTACTCATGCGGCCACTTCCAAATGCCACCCGGCTTGTCCACGTTGTGGTGCGCGGACTGGATAAAGGGCGCCTCGGGGAAACGCTCCATGAACGCGATCTGTCGCTGATGGAGACGCTCCAGTTCCTGGGGTCCCGCGCCATGCACATAGGGGGCCGCTCCCTCCAGGCCGGGTGTGGGATGATAATTGGAGACCCAGCGCAGTTCGTAGGCGCTCTCCATCAGGTAGGGCGTGCCCGGCTCCAGGTTCGTATTCAGCCATTCCGCGATGCGGGCAAAACCCAGATCCTTGTCACGCAGGGTGTACATCGGCACCAGGAAATAGCCGATGTGCACCACGGCCAGCGCCCCGGCGAGGATGGGCAGGCCCCAGCGCCCGGACTTTATTTTCTGCGCCACCGCGCCCAGCGCCTCGACCAGAAACCAGCAGAACAACGGGGCCAGAGGCGAAAAATAGCGCACGGAGAGATACTGGGAACGGGCGGTCATCACGCCCACCAGCAGCCACGCCAGCAGAGCCGCCGACGCCGGCCAGCGGGCGCGCGCACCACGACGCAACGCGGTGATCGCGCCCAACCCGAACAACAACCACGACAACGCCAGGCCGAGTGGACGCTCCCCCAGGAACATCTTGGCCACGGGGTCCTGCAAGATCATCCATAGCGGTGACTCGGCATGGCCGCCGGTGTGCGCCTTGTTCTCGAACAGAAAGCGCAGCAAATAGGGCATGACGGCCAGCAGGACACCCGTCCACAGAACCAGCAGGGTGGCCAGGGCGCGGGCCAAATCACGCTTCGGCGCTCCCGCCCGCAAGGCATAAAGCCACCACAGTCCGCTGACTGCGGCCAGGCAGCCGAAATAGATCGCCCCGTTCAAATGGGAATAGACCAGCAGGAGGGCCCACAAGGCGGATCGCACGGCATGGCGCCAGCGGGGGCCTTCCGCCGTGTGCCGCAAGGCCTCCGCGGTCATCCAGGCGGCCCCGGCGATCACCGCGGAATAGCAATAGACTTCGCGCGCATAATAGACCGGGAAAAACATCACGCTGAAAAGGAAGGCCGCGATTTGGGCCCGGTGCACATCCGCCGCCGCTTCCACCAGACGGTAGACGCCCGCCACCGCCGCCACGCCGAAGGCCACCGCAGGCAGGCGCAGCCAGAAGGCATCCCGGGCCACCCCCGGAATCCAGCCCTCCAGGGCACGCACATACAGATTCTGCAGCAGGATGGTCAACGGCATCTGTCCGACGGACAGAATGTAATCACGCGCCACCCGGGCCAGTTCGCCCACCCCGAGGTCGGGGCGGACTAAAAGCATATAACCCATCTCATCCTGCCACAGCCCGGCCCGGCCCAGATACAACATGCGCATGGCCAGCGCCAGCAGTAGCAGGCCGGCGAAGATGCGACCGGCCTGTGGAGACGCGACCGATGGGGAAACGGGAGAGGCATTGGTTTTCATGTTGGGACCCTGATGGGCGCACAGGATAGCGTGTGGGTCGGACGGTGACCAGTTCGGGTTGCGGGTGAGCCGTTGTGAATAATCTTATTCCCCTACCGGTCCGGCATCGCTATTTTGGCGCGGTTTTCGAAGGATACCCCATGGGCAAATTCCGGACTGACAAGGATCAATTCATTCTCGATCGCTGCCGCGGCCAGCGCGTGCTGGATATCGGCTGCGTCAACCATACCCTGGAGGCCACCCTGCTTCCGGACTGGCGGCACGCCCAGATCAGCAAAGTGGCCACCTCGGTGGTGGGCCTGGATTACGAGAAGGACATCGTGGCCCAGCTGAACCAGAAGGGCTGGAAGATTGTGGCGGGCGACGCCCAGCATTTCGATCTGCGCACGGAGTACCCGGACGGATTCACCCGCATTGTGGCCTCGGAGCTGATTGAGCACCTGACGGACCCGGGGTCCTTCCTGCGCTGTGCCCGCAACCATCTGGCCCCCGGCGGGGAGCTGATCATCTCCACCCCCCACGCCTACGGCTTCGCCTTCTTTCTCGAAGTCCTGATTTTCGGCCACGAAAAAATCAACGACGACCACACGGTCACGTTTTCCCGCAAGAACATGGAGTGGCTGATGAAGAAAAGCGGGTTGCGGGTGAAGGAATTCCACTGGCTGATCCAGGATTCCTCCTCCATGCACATGCACCACACGTTCGGCAGCCGGTTGGCCGCCAAGCTCTTCTTCTGGGCCCAGTGCGTGGCCGCCACCGTACGCAGCGGTTTTTCCAAAGAGATGATCGTGGTCGCGGAAAAGGCCTGAGCCGTTACCGGCCCACCTTCTCCGTGATGTAGTAGAGCGGGCGCTTCTTGGACTCTTCGTAGACCCGGCTGACATACTGCCCGACCAGGCCCAGGCTGACCAACTGCACGCCACTGAGTAGCAGCATCAGGGTCACCAGTGAGGTCCAGCCCGGCACCAGCTCCGAATGGCCGAGCAGCTTGCCCACCATGATGCGCAGCGCCAGGAGGGCGCCTGCCAGCGATACCAGCAAGCCGACCATGGTCATCCAGCGCAAAGGAGCGCCGGAAAACGAGGTCAAACCATCCCAGGCCAGTCGCGCGGATTTCCAGACCGGATATTTTGTCGTACCGGCATGGCGGGCTGCCCGCTCGTAGGTCACCGCGCCCTGGCGGAATCCCACCCAGCAGGTCAGGCCGCGCACAAATCGGTGCAGTTCGCGCACCTCACGCATGGCCTTCACCACCTTGCGGTCAATCAAGCGAAAGTCACCCGCATCCATGGGAACATCTATACTGGCCATGCGGTGAAACACCCGGTAGAAGGACGCGGCCAGGAATTTTTTCAGGAAGGTTTCGCCCGCCCGGCTCTTGCGCACCGCATAGACCACCTCAAAACCTTCCCGCCACTTGGCCAGCAAATCCGGAATGGCCTCCGGCGGGTCCTGCAAGTCGGCATCCATGATCACCACCGCGTCGGCGTCCGCATGGTCCATGCCGGCGGTGATTGCGATCTGGTGTCCAAAATTTCTGGAGAGACGCAGAAGCGTGACCCGGTCATCCCGGCGCGCGGTATCCGCCACCCATTGCGCGGAGCCGTCCCGGCTGCCGTCATCAACCAGAATGAGGCGCAGCTGCTCGGGCTGACCGGCCATGACCTTGACCAAACGATCATAAAGCACGGGGAGGTTTTCCTCTTCGTTAAGAAACGGGACCACCACGGCCAGTGTTTTCCGGCTTTGCATCTGATTAAGGTCGCTCATTCCGCATCACGCCTCCTGTTCAGGCGGTTCCAGCTTGTACACGTCCGCGCCAATAGGCCAGCACTTCCTGCAGGCTCTCCTCCAGGCCGTGCCGGGGCTGCCAGCCCAGCTGCTTCAACTTGGCGGCATCGCCCACCTTGACCGGCTCGTCCACGGGACGCAGCAGGGACGCATCCAGTTTTTCCTGGATGGGCGTACGGGACAATTTCTTGAGATGATCCAGCACCTCGTGCAGGGAGGTGCCCCGCCCGCTGCACAAATTATAGGCCTCACCGGGAGATCCTTTCTCCATGATGGTCAACAACCCCTCAATGGCATCGCGGTAATCCAGAAAATCACGGATCACTTCCAGATTGCCCACAGCCATCGCGCCCTGACGGCTTTGCTCGGCCAGGGCAATGCGGCGGCTGAAATCCGAGCAGGCGTCGCCCAGTTTGCGCGGCCCAATGACAAAGAAAGGGCGCACCCGGACGACCGACAACGCGTAGCGATGCGCAAACAACGCGGCCGCCGAGTCCGCCGCCAGCTTGCTGACGCCGTAGGGGCTGATGGGGCCCACAGCGCCGGTTTCCGGAATGGGCGTGGCATCCTGGGGCACTGCGTACAACGCACTGGTGCCCGCGACCAGCACCTTGGTTTTGCCACCCCACGCGCGAACCGCCTCCAGCAGGGCCACCGTTCCGGTAAGATTGGTGCGGAAGGTGGCCTGGGGATCCTTCCACGACAGCATGGGGAACGGCTGGGCGGCCAGATGATACACCTGGTCGGGACCGGCCCGGTGCAGCACCGCTTCCAAGGCCTGGCGATCCGTCAACTCCACGGCTTCGATGCGAACCCCTCTGGGCCACAGGGAGCGAGCCTTGGCCGCGTCGCGCACCACGGCGGTGACCGTGTCACCCCGCGCCAGCATGCGATCCACCAAATGCGAGCCGAGAAAGCCGGTGGCTCCTGTGACCAGGCATTTCATGTTCGAAATTCTTTCACCCGTTTACTCAAATTGGTGGCGGAATCCAGCCAGTTCATTGCGCAGCGACTCCACCTCGACTTTGAGGGCCAGCACCTCGCGCTCCAGCGCAGCCAGCCGCTCGCGCTCCGCCTGTACAACCGCGCGAACCGGTTCCACCGGCGTCGCCACCACGGCTTCGGCTTCACCGGCCAGCTGGCCTGACAGCAGATGGCTGTAGCGACTTTCCTTCATGCCCGGCTGACGCGGCAACCGCGCCACCAGCGGCGTCGGACGCGTGGCCAGGCCATCCAGCACCAGTTGTACGGAGGCCAGATCGCCCAGCGCAATCATCCGCTCGGCTCGGTTCTTCAGTTCGCCAACGGTCTGGGGACCGCGCAAGAGCAGTTCGGCCATCACCGCGATATCTTTTTCGTCGAGCCCGATCTGTTCCGCCGCGAGCTGCCGGTACTTCGGCACACGAGCGCCCGCCTCGGTGACCATCGCCACCAGGTGCTTGTCGCGCAGGGCGTCGATCGCGCGAACCACCAGCGCCTCGTCGTAGGCCACCAGCGGCTGCCGGTTGTTCTTCTGGTTGCAGGCCATCACCACGGCGTTCAGAGACAACGGATAGTATTCCGGCGTGGTCATCGCCTTTTCAATCAGCACGCCCAGCACGCGCGCTTCCTCGGCAGAAAGTATAAGGAGCGGCGCGGGCGGAACGGGTTCGGTGGAAGGCTCGTTCATGTTTTCACCCGGACCGGCCACAGTACGCCGTGGCGGAATTTGATGCGCAGCAGCTCGGCGAAGATCCGCACGCTGCGGCGCAGGTTATAGGTCAGCCGCGAATCGTCGTCGTGCCGCCAGCGGACCGCCTGCTCGACCACGCGCAACCGGCGACGCCCCGCCACCACGAGCACTTCCATGTCGAAGATGGCGCTGGCTGTTTCGACCTTGGAAAACACACCTTGAGCCGCGGACCGGGAAAACATTTTGAAACCGCACTGGGTGTCCTTGACCCCGTACACCAGCAGGATACGCGCCAGCAGGGCAAACACATCGCTGGCCAGACTGCGCAACGCTTTCTGCGCCACCTCCACCTGCGCTCCGTCGGCCCGACGCGAACCGATCACCACGTCCGCGGTTCCATCTTCCACCCGGGGCCAGAAGGTGTCCGCCTCCTCCACCGGCGTCGCTCCGTCGGCATCCATAAAAAGAACCGCCTCACCGCGTGCCTCCAGCATGCCGGTTTTCACCGCGAAACCCTTGCCGCGATTCCCGCCGTAGCCCACCAGGCGAACGCGCGCATCGCGCGCCGACTGTTCGCGCACCCAATCCGCGGTACCGTCCCGGCTGCCATCGTCCACCACGATCACTTCCGTGGGCATCTGCCGCGCGTCCACATACGCCAGCACCGAGGCCAGGGTGGCGGGCAGACGGGTGCGCTCGTTGTAGCACGGAATCACGATGGATCGCCGGGGCCGCGAAGGGGCGGGCGCTGCATCCTGGAAAGGGGCCGGCACTCGTGCTCCTTGTAATGTCACCCGCGCAGTCGCATGCGGAGGATGTCGCTGACCATGTGCAGCAGGATGCTGTGCACCGCTTCCGACTTGCACATATCCATGACGGGGACGTGCAGCCGGATATCGCTCAACTGCAGCAGCTTGCCCCCGTCGAAACCCGTCACCCCCACCACGGTGGATTTGACGGACCGGGCATATTCGGCGGCCTTCACGATGTTCGGGCTATTGCCGGAGCCGCTGATGGCGACCAGTACATCGCCGGGCCGGGCCAGGGCGCGCAATTGGACGTCAAACACGCGGTCATACCCCAGATCGTTTGCGGTCGCGGTCAAATAGGCCGCATTGTCGGTCAGGCTGACCACGCGCAGGCGACGGCCCTCCAGGTCCGGCATGCTGCCTTTGGACAAGTCCTGGGCAAAGTGGGAAGCGTTGGCCGCGCTCCCGCCGTTGCCGATCACGTACACGGCGTGGTCCTCGTGGTAGCACAGCTCAAACAGGCGGATGGCCCGATCCAGTTCCTTCAGGTCCACCGCGCGGGCCGCCGCGACCACATCTTCGAGATAGTTTTGAATTACTTCCACTCGTAGCCCTCGACGTTAAAAATGACCTTGCTCCCGGAACGCTCCAGGAAAAACGGCATTTCCCGGTATTCCGCCATGGCCTGACGCAGCGCATCCTGCTTTTCCGCCCGGCAATAGACCAGCAAAAAGCCGCCGCCGCCCGCCCCGCAGATCTTGCAGCCCACCGCCCCACCCGCCAGGGCCCGGTCCACCATGCGATCCAAATCGGCATTGCTGATGGTGGAAGCCAGCTTCTTTTTGATCCGCCAGTTCTCCGCCATCAATTCGCCGATGCGATCCAGCTCGCCGCGCTCCACAAAGCCACGGCAATCCGCCGCCTGCTGCCTCAACACATCGAGCGCCGCCACATTCAGGTCGGTGCGGGCGTTCTGTTCACGCAGGATCACATCCGCCTGCCGGGTCTTGTTGGTGTAGAACAACAGCAGGCGGGAACTGAGCTCCTGGCGGGTGCGTCCGCACGACAGGTCGTCCACCTGCACCTGGTCATCCGGCTGGAAACCGAACGCGCGCATGCCCCCGTAGGCCGCAATGTACTGGTCCTGAATGCCGATGGGCTTGCCGCAACGCTCGATCTCAATCTGGCAGGCCTCCCGGGCCAGTTGCTCGGCCGTCACCTGCACCCCGCGGTAGGCGTAAAAGGCATTGAGCAGCCCCACGGTCAGGCTGCTTGAGGAACCCAGCCCGGAGCCCTCGGACGGGATGTCCGCCATGATGGCGATTTCCACGCCCTTCTCCACTCCTGCCATGCGCATGGCCTCGCGCACCAGCTCGTGCTTGATCTCGTCCACCGAGGACACGATCTCCTTCTTGGAGTAGCTCAGGTAAATCATGTCGTCGAAACGCTGGTTCAGGATGACGTAGATGAATTTATCAATGGCGCTGCTCACCACGCCACCGCCCTGGCGGCGGAAATAGGCGGGAAAGTCGGTGCCGCCACCGGCCAGACTGATGCGCAACGGTGTTTGAGTGATCAGCATGTGCAACCTCTTCCCGATATCATGGATGTAACTTTGACCATTCTTCGCGCGCCCACGCCAGCCGTTCCGGCGTGCCCAGATCACAGAAAAAACCCGGAATGGTGTAGCCGTACATGCGACCCACCAGCTTGGGCAGTACGTCGAATCCGAAATCCGCCAGCGGCTGCTTCGGGATCAGATCAAACACCTCGGGCCCGGCCAGGTAAAGTCCGGCATTGGCCAGATCACCCACCGGTTGACTCGGCTTTTCCTCAAACGCTACCACCCGGCCCCCGGCATCCAGGCTGGCTATGCCACATTCCCGGGGCTGCGGGGTGTGGAAAAGGCCCAGGGTAAACGGACTTGGGCGCGCCTCGTGGTAGCGCCGGAAATCCGTGAGGTCCACGTCGGTCAAGTTA
>CAYTVN010000100.1:0-10602 GCA_964441655.1 uncultured Verrucomicrobiota bacterium
CGCGAACGGATCCTTGTCCGGCAACACCGGCTTCACGGTGGCGCGCACGGTGTCGCATACGGCCAGTTCCCCGGCACGCGGGCCGGTGCTGACCAGAAACTCCTGCTCACCGGGTTGGGGATACAGCGTGGCATAGCGGTTGGTGGAGGTGCGGCGGATGACCGGCTGGTTGGGCAGCAGGAGCAGGTGATCCAGCACCGTGGCCTTTTCCGCTTCGACCCGCACGGTGCCCGACCAGGGCTGGTGATCACGCAGGGTCAGGCGGATGGCATACTCGCCCGGCTTCAGATCGCGCAGCACGGTGGGCGTCTTCCATCGGTAGCGGCTGCTGCCCAGGAACACCCGCGCCCCCTCCGGCGAGCTGCCGAGCGAAATCAAACCCGTGCGCACCAGGGCCTGGGGCTGGCCGGGCCGGATCTGGTAGCCCAGCGCATACAGGATGACCAGAGGGGTGACCACCACATACAGCACCAGGAACAGATAAAAGCAAATTTTGCGCAACCCCTGCATAAAAGCTATGTTCCCCTTGCGGGGGCCGTCTGTGAAGCGCGGATTTCGAGCCCGATCCGCGCCTCCACCCTCAGTTTTTCCCCGATGGCAAAATAAGGGTGCCTCAGCCGCCTTGGCCCTCGTCGTCCGGGGCCTTCGTGCCAAGAATGACCTTTGCGTTTAAGGGAAAGGTAAACCGAATGTCGGATCGTTTTCAGCCCATCGCCATGGACCAGCTGTGCGGATGGATATTCCGGGAACTGGACACCAATCGCTCCCTCTTCGGCGTGCCGCGGGATATGTTTTTTGTCCCCCAGCCCGGCGACCGTTTCACGCAGCGTCTCTACGGCTCCCGCCTGGACACCCCGTTCGGCGTGGCCGCCGGACCCCACACCCAGATGGCGCAGAACATCATCGTGGCCTGGCTGTGCGGAGCGCGCTTCATCGAGCTCAAGACGGTGCAGACCCTGGACGAACTCAACGTGGCCAAGCCGTGCATCGACATGCAGGACGTGGGCTACAACGTGGAGTGGTCGCAGGAGTTGAAGATTGACCAGTCGTTCGAGGAATACCTGCGGGCCTGGGTGCTGCTGCACGCCCTCCACCACAAGCTCGGATTTCCAGGCGAAGGGCCGGGGGTCATTTTCAATTTGAGCGTGGGCTACAACTACGAAGGTGTGCTCAAGCCCAACGTGCAGTCGTTTCTGAAGCGCACCCAGGATGCCGGGCCCGCGCTGGCCCGCTGCGTGGATGAAGTCGCGAAGTACATGCCGGAGGTGCGTCGGCTCAATATCCCGGCCCGCATGTCGAACAACGTCACCCTGTCCACCATGCATGGCTGTCCCCCGGGCGAGATCGGCAAGATCGCGCGCTACCTGATCGAGGAATGGGGTCTGCACACCAGCGTGAAGCTGAATCCCACCCTGCTGGGGCCCGAGGGCGTGCGCGGTATTCTCAATGATCGCCTGGGCTATCGTAACGTGACCGTGCCGGACCTCGCCTTCGAGCACGACCTGAAATATCCCGACGCGCTGAACCTGCTGCGCGAGTTGCGGGCGGCGGCTGACGCGAAAGGTGTGGTGTTCGGGGTCAAGCTGTCCAACACGCTGGAGGTGGAAAACCGGCGCGATGTGTTCAGCAAGGCCGAGAAGATGATGTATCTGTCCGGTCGCCCGCTGCACGCCATCACGGTGAACCTCGCCCACAAATTGCTCGAGGAATTCGACGGAGACCTGCTGATGTCGTTCGCGGGCGGCGCCGACGCGTTTAATGTGGTCCGCCTGCTGGCCTGCGGCATGACCACCATCACCACCTGTTCCGACCTGCTGCGACCGGGCAGCTACAGCCGGTTGCTCCAGTATCTCGAAAATACCGCCCAGGCCATGGCCGCGGTGCAGGCGGACGACCTGCTGGATTTTGCCTGCAAGACGGCGGCCCGGTCCTCTGCCTATGCGGCGGCCGCCTGCGCCCTGCCGCGGGCCCGTGAGCGCCGGATCTGTGCGCGCACCAACCTGCGCAACTACGCGGACGAGGTGGTGCGCGATCCGTTGCTACAGCGGGATCGGTTTGCCCGCGAGCACACCAAAACGGTCCGCCCGCTGGGTCTGTTTGATTGCATCAAAGCGCCGTGCCGTGATGTGTGCGCGGTGGAACAGAAGGTCCCTCTCTACATGAAATGTGTGCGCGAGGGCCGTCTGGATGAGGCGGTGGAAATCGTGCGCGACGACAACCCGCTGGGCGCCATTCTGGGCAGGGCCTGTAATCATCCCTGCCAGCACGCCTGCGTGCGCACTCATTATGACGAACCGCTGGCCATCCGCGAAATCAAGCGGTTCATCATGGATCATGAAACCAGGACGCCCGCCCAGCCTCCGGAATCGGTGAAGCAGGCCCGGGTGGCCGTTATCGGGGCCGGTCCCTGCGGGCTGGGCGCTGCGTATTTCCTGGCCTCGGCCGGTTATCCCGTCACGTTGTTGGAAGGCCGGGCCTATCCGGGCGGCATGGTGGCTGGCTCCATCCCCGGCTATCGCGCCACCGAGTCCGTCATCGGGCAGGACCTGGAACGAATACTGGCCCTGGGCGTGGAGTTGAAATGCAACCAGAAGGCAGGACGTGATTTTACGATGTCCTCCCTGCGCGAACAGGGCTTTCGTTACATCGTGGTCGCGGCCGGCGCACAACTCGGGCAGCGACTGGGCATCCCGGGCGAGGACGCGGCGGGCGTGGTGGATGCCCTCGACTTCCTGCGCGCGGCCCGCGAACACAAGCTGGGTCCCATCGGGCGCCGCGTCGGCGTGGTGGGCGGCGGCGACGTGGCCATGGATTGCGCGCGTACCGCGTGGCGGCTGGGGGCGGACGAGGTGTCGGTGATCTACCGGCGCACCCGCGAGCAGATGCCGGCCCAATACGAGGAACGTCACGGCCTGGAAGAGGAAGGCATTCCGGTCCGCGAGTTGCTGGCCCCCAAGGCCGTGCTGGCGGTGGACGGTCGGCTGTCCGCATTGCGGTGCGGCAAGATGCAGCTGGGCGAACCCGACGCTTCCGGCCGGCGACGTCCGGTGGAAATCCCGGGGGCCGAGCAGGACGTGCCGCTGGACACCCTGGTGGTGGCCATCAGTCAGCGCGGCGATTTTGAATTCTTCGACGGTGCCCGCCCGGCGCTCAACAAGCACGGCTATCTGGACGTGCATCCGACCACCCTGGCGACGTCGCTGCCCGGCGTTTATGCCGGTGGGGATGCCATTCAGGACGGTCCGGCCACCATCGTTAAGGCGGTGGGCGACGGCAAGCGAATCGCTCGGGCCATACGCGCCCTGGAAGAAGGGGCGGCGCCCGCACGGACGATCCGCCGGGATGGCGATCTGGCCGAGTTGCTGCGCAAGCGGGCCCATCGTCAATTTCGGGTGGCGGTCCCGGAACGGGCCCCTGCGGAACGCCGCAATTTTGAAGAGATTGTGCAGACCCTGTCCCCGGAGGCGGCCCGCCAGGAGGCGTCGCGTTGCATTGATTGCAATGTGCTGTGCAGCCTGTGCGTAGGGGTGTGCCCGAACCTGGCCTTCCTGACCTACACCCAGAAACCGCTGGTTCTGGAACTGCCCGTCCTCACGGCCAAAAGCGGCGGCGTGGTGACCGGCCGCGGCGCCGCGTTTAAAGTGGATCAACGGTTCCAGGTGTGCGTGCTGACCGACTTTTGCAATGAGTGCGGAAACTGTGTGACCTTCTGCCCCACCGCGGGGCGGCCCTGGCACGACAAGCCGCGGCTCTACCTCAATCGCGCGGAATTTGAAGCGCAAACCGACAATGCGTTCCGGCTGTTCCGCGATGGCCAGCAGTGGATGCTGCAGGCCCGCTGGAATGGGCAGACCCACGAGATCACCCTGAACCACGACCTGCGCTACCGTGCCCCCGGCGTTACGTTGGAGGTGGAAGCCAAGACATTCGCCGTGCACAAGGCCACCACTTCCCTCAAGGACGGGAGCACCATTTCGCTGGCCGCATGTGCCACCATGTATGCCCTGTTGCGCGGCCTGCGCGACTCGGCGTCCTATCTTCCGGTGGCGCCCCTGGCGGACCGGTCCACCCTATGAAAACACTGCTCATCAAAAACGGAACCGTGGTGACGCTGGACGATCAGAGCCAGGTCATCGAGGGCGGCGAGGTGCTGATCCAGGGCTCGGCCATTGTGGAGGTCGGTCATCACCTTGAAACCAGGCACAAGGTGGACCGGGTGATGGACGCCCGGGGCGGGGTGATCATGCCCGGCCTCATCAATGTGCACCACCACCTGTACTCGACCTTCGCCCGCGGGTTTGCCTGTCCCGGCGAGCCGGCCCGGAATTTCCAGCAGATTCTGGAGCGCCTGTGGTGGCGGCTGGATCGCGCGTTGAATCCGGACGACGTCTATTACTCAGCCGTCATCCCGGCCTTGGAAGCGGCCCGGGCGGGCTGCACCACCATCATCGACCACCACGCATCGCCGGCCTGCCGCGACGGCAGCCTGGACCTAATTGAGAAAGCCTTCCGCGAAGTGGGGCTGAGCGGTTGCCTGTGCTACGAGGTGTCCGACCGCAACGTGGAAGGCGGTGGCATTGAGGAGAACGAGCGCTACATCAAGAAGGTCCGGCACAGCGGCGATCCACAGTTCGCGGCCTTGTTCGGCCTGCACGCGTCCATGACCCTGGGCGCCAAAACCATGGAGCGTTGCGCCGAGATCATCGACCGGCTCGACGTGGGCGTACACGTGCATGTGGCGGAGGCGGAGTGCGACCACGAGGCCACCCGAGCGCAGTTTGGTGAAGAGCTGATGAATCGCTTTGTCCGCTACGGCATGACCGGGCCGGGCTCGCTGTTTGCCCACGGCATCCATCTGCCGGAGGCCGGGCTGGCCCAGTTGCACGAGAGCAACTCCATGATGGTTACCAATCCCGAATCGAACATGAACAACGGGCTGTCGGTGACCCCGATGCTGAAGATTCTCCAGCGCGGTATTTTGCTCGGACTGGGTACGGACGGCATGTCCAATGCCATGATCGCGCAGGCCCGGGCCTGCTACCTGCTGCAGCGCGACACCCACCGCGACCCGCGGGTGGCCTTTGGCGAGGCGTGCGACATGCTGCTGAAGAACAACCGCGCCATCTGCGACCGTCTGTTCCAGGAACACCGCGGCGTGCTGGCCCCCGGCAAACTGGCGGATGTGATCGTGCTGGACTACACCCCGTTCACGCCCTTCAGCGCGGCCAATTTCTACGGGCACCTGCTGTTCGGTTTGGTCAACGCACCGGTGCGCCACACGGTGAGCCGCGGCCAGGTCATCGTGGTGAACGGTGAGTTCCCGCACCTCGACGAGCGCGCCATCCGGACCAAGGCGCTGGAGCACGCCAGGAAAATGTGGGCGCGGTTTTAGTTGCAGCGACGTGGAACTTGGAACATGGAACCTGGAACTCTGTTACTAAAGAACTGTCACACCGTGGCCACCATGGTGGATGGGGCGAAGCCGCTGCGCGGGGTGGACATCCTGCTCGCGGGCGGAAAAATATCCGCGGTGGGGCCCGGCCTGCAGGCGGGCGAAGGCACGCGGGTCCTCGACGCCTCGACCTGCGTGGTTTATCCCGGTTTTGTCAACACGCACCATCACCTGTACCAGACCCTGACCCGCAACATCCCGGCCGTGCAGAATGCCAAGCTGTTCGACTGGTTGCTCGGGCTGTACGAAATCTGGCGCGAGCTGGACACCGAGGCAATCGAGGTCAGCACCCAGGTGGGGGTGGGCGAGTTGCTGCTGTCCGGCTGCACCACCACCACCGATCATTTCTACGTGTTCCCGCGGGGCGCTCCCCAGGAGTTTCTGGATGTGGAGATCGAGGTGGCGCTCGGCCTGGGCGCGCGCTTCCATCCCACGCGCGGCAGCATGAGCCGCGGGCGCTCGCAGGGCGGCCTGCCCCCGGACGATGTGGTGCAGGACCCGGAAACCATTCTGAAGGACTGTGACCGGCTGATTCGCAAGTATCACGACCCGCGCCCGTTTTCCATGAGCCGCATCGCGCTGGCCCCGTGCTCGCCGTTTTCGGTGACTACGGAGTTGCTGCGGGACACCATCAAGTTCGCCCGCGAACGCGGCGTGATCTGCCACACGCATCTGTGTGAAACGAAGGACGAAGAGGCCTACTGTCTGCAGACCCACGGCCTGCGCCCGCTGGAGTATATGGAGAGCGTGGACTGGGTGGGGCCGGACGTGTGGTATGCGCACGGCATCTTTTTCAACGACGCGGAGATTGACCGGCTGGCCCGCACGCAGACCGGCATCGCGCACTGCCCGACCTCCAACCTGCGGCTGGGCTCCGGCATCTGCCCGGTGCCGCACATGCTGGAAAAGGGGGTGCGGGTGGGCATCGGGGTGGATGGCAGCGCCAGCAACGACTCGTCGAATTTCCTGAAAGAAATCCAGCTGGCCTTGTTGGTGCATCGGGTCGGGACCGGAGTGGAGTCCATGCCCGCGGAACGTGTGTTGCGCATGGCCACGGTGGGCGGGGCGGAGATTCTGGGTCGCCCGGAAGTGGGCCGCATCGCGCCCGGGATGGCGGCTGACCTGGCCGTGTTCAATCTGGAGCGCATCGAATTTGCCGGGGCCATGGCCGATCCCGCGGCGGCCCCCGTGTTCTGCGGGTCCGGCCCGCGTACGGAGTACACCATTGTGGCTGGAAAAATCGTGGTGGAAAAAGGACACTTGGTGGGCCAGGACGAAGCGCGGTTGTTCCATCGGGCCAACGAAATAGCCGAGCGCATGCTGGCGGCGGCGGAACGGACGACGGGACGAAACTATCGTTAGTCACGGATGGACACGGATGAATCACCGTGCCGCCGTGGTTGGAGAGATACGCTATGAGAATGTTTAAAGATTTTGTGGTGCCGGCGAGCCTCGATGAGGCGCGGGCGGAGTTGAAGCGGCTGGGCCCGGAAGGCGTGCCGCTGGCCGGTGCGTCCTCGTTGCTTTTTCTGAAACACAAGGAGCCCAAAGTGGCGGTGGACCTGTCGCGCGCCGGGCTGGCCGGCATCTGCGCGGATGCGGGTACCTTTGTGATCGGAGCCATGACCACCATCACGGCGTTACGCGAGTATCAGGCCGAGGGCTGGGTGCTGGACCGGGTGGCCGGGCATTTTGTCACTCAGCAGATTCGCAATCACTCCACCCTGGGTGGCAACATCGTGCGGGTCTTTGCGTGGGCGGATTTCCCGGTGGCCCTGCTGGCCCTGGATGCCACCATGATCATCCGGGGCGACGAGGAGCGCCGGGTGGGTGCGGGCGAATTTTTCGGCGGGCAGCCGGTGCGCCTGCTGAAGACTGGCGACCTGCTAATCGGTGTGCAGATTCCGGCGCGGTCCGTCGGCCAGGGTTTTGGCTACCACAAGCAGACCCGTGTCTCCGCAGATTTCAGCCAGGGCACGGCGGCGGCCTGGATGGAGGTGGCGGGCGGAAAGATCAAGGCGGCCCGTGTGGCTCTGGGCGCGGCGGTTACCTTCCCCTGTCGGTTATCCGCGGTCGAGCAGGCGGTGGTCGGCCAGAAGGGCAGCGAGAAGCTGTTCCGCGCGGCGGCGACCCAGCTGGGCGAGCGCAACTGGCGGACCGTGGCCGGCTTCGCCCCCGATTACATCAAGCACATCGGGGAAGTGGCCGTAGCCGACGCCCTGCTCCGGGCCTGGCAGGAAGCGGTTCAATAAGAGGTATCTCGCGGTGAACGCAGCAGGCGCAGCGATGGGCGAAAATGAAATTAGAACGATTGTTCTCGATGAAGCCATACTGATTCACCGGGAGTTGGGGCCGGGGTTGTTGGAGTCAGTCCTCAAGCTTACGGGTCTTAAGCTTGGTTACTTGATCAATTTTGGCGAGGCGCTCTTGAAAAATGGAATTACGAGAACGGCGAATGGATTGGCGGCATAACCCGCTGCGGTCGCTGCGTCGCTGCGAGGAATATAAACATGAAAAATATCACCATCACCATTAACGGCGAACAACAGACCCCTTCCATTGATCCGGACGAGACGTTGTCCACGCTGCTGCGGCGGCTGGGCTACAAGGGGGTCAAGGTCGGCTGCGACGAGGGCGTATGCGGGGCCTGCACCGTCATCATGGACGGGCACACCGTAAACTCCTGTCACGTGTACGCCTTCCAGGCCCACGGGCGCGCCATCACCACCATCGAAGCCTTGGGCACCTTTGATGCCCCGCACAAACTACAGCAGGCCCTGGCCGACGAAGGCGCGGTGCAATGCGGCTTCTGTTCGCCCGGCATGATTCTTTCTGCCAAGGTGCTGCTGGATAAAAACCCGAAGCCCTCGGAAGCGGAACTGAAGGAACACCTGGATGGCAACCTGTGCCGCTGCACCGGCTACGAGAAAATCCAGAGCGCGTTGCGCAAAGTCATCAGCGGAGAAGGAGTCGCGTCATGAGCCGGACCTTTAACGTCGTCAACAAATCGGTTCGCAAAATTGATGCCATGGCGCTGGCGCTGGGCCGGCCTATGTTTGTCGCGGATAAGTGTCCGGCGGATGCGCTGATCATCAAGTTCCTGTGGAGCCCGCACGCCCACGCACGCATCACCTCCATGGAGGTTTCGGGCGCGGAGTCCATGCCCGGCGTGCACGCCGTATTGTACCACGGCAACGTGCCGCGTATTCCACACACCACGGCGGGCCAGGGCTATCCCGAGCCGTCGCCCTACGACACCTACATGTTCGACACCAAGGTGCGCTATGTGGGAGACCGGGTGGCCGCGGTGGCCGCGGATAGCGTGGAGATTGCCGAAAAGGCCTTGGCCGCCATCAAGGTGGAATACGAGGTGTTGCCCGCGGTGCTGAATCTGGATGACGCCATGAAGCCGGGTGCGCCCGTCATTCACGACGAACCCGACACGTTCGCCAAGATCCCCGTGCCGTACGAGCCACAGAAGAACATGGCCGCCTTCGTGGGTATGGATGTGGGCTCGCTGGACGCCGGGCTGGCCGAGGCCGACGAAGTGGTCGACCAGAGTTATTACGCGCACTACGCACAGCACTGCCCCATCGAACCACACGTGGCTTTCGCCTACATCGAACCCGAGGGCCGCCTGGTCATTGTGACCAGCACCCAGGTGCCGTTTCATGTGCGCCGCATCGTGGCCCAGTGCCTGGAGATTCCGATACGCCAGATTCGCGTCATCAAGCCCCGCATCGGCGGCGGTTTCGGGGTGAAGCAGGAGGTGTTAATGGAAGACGTGGTGGGCATGATGGCCCTGCGCACGCAGCGCCCGTGTTTTCTCGACTTCACCCGCGAGGAGGAACTGGTCAGTTCGCGCACCCGGCACCCCATCCGCACGCGCACCCGCCTGGGTGCCAAGAAGGACGGCACCATCACCGCGCATGGCATGGACTGCCTGTCCAACACCGGAGCTTACGGTTCGCACGCGCTCACCGTGGTGTGCAACTGCGGCAGCAAGATGCTCCCGCTGTACCGCGCCAAGAATATCCATTTCACCGGCACCGCGGTCTACACCAACCTGCCGGTGGGCGGGGCCTACCGCGGATACGGCGCCACCCAATCGTCGTTTGCCGTGGAATGCGCCATGGATGAGCTGGCTGAAAAGCTGGGCCTGGACCCGTTGGAATTCCGCCAGATGAATCACATCAAGTCGGGCGAGACCTCACCCGTGTTCCGCGCCCTGGGCGAAGGCAAGGCCGGGGTGGAACAGGCCATCGGCAGCTGCGAGCTGGCCAAGTGCCTCAAGCTTGGCGCGAAGGAGATCGGCTGGAAGAAGCGCGGCGACTGGCGCAAGAAGACCGGCCGCATCCGGCGCGGCATCGGTATGGCGGCGTTGATGCAGGGGTCCAGCATCCCGGAAATCGACATGGGTGCGGCCTCCCTCAAGATGAATGAGGACGGTTCCTTCAACCTGCTTATGGGCGCCACCGACCTGGGCACGGGCAGCGACACCGTGCTGGCGCAGATCGCGGCGGAGGCGCTGGGTTGCGACCTGGACAAGATCATCGTGTATTCGTCGGACACCGACATGACACCGTTTGACGTGGGCGCCTATGCCTCCAGCACCACCTACCTGAGCGGCGCGGCGGTGCGCAACGTGGCGGAAAAAGTGGTGAAGCAGATTCTCGGCGTGGCCGGGCTGATGCTGGACAAGAAGCCGGCTGAGCTGGAGGTCGTGCACGGCGGCATCGTGAAGGTCAAGGAGGGCACCGCCCAGGTGACGTTCTCTGAAATCGCGCTGCACTCGCTGTACGCGGCCGAGCAACACCAGATCGGGGCCCTGTCCTCGCACATCACCCACAAGTCACCCCCGCCGTTCTCCGCGCACTTCGCGGAGATCGAGGTGGACACCGAAACCGGAAAGGTCACGGTCCTCAAGTATGTGGCGGCCATCGACTGCGGCACCGCCATCAATCCCAAGCTGGCCGAGGGTCAGACCGAGGGCGGGGTGATGAATGGCATCAGCTACGCGTTGACCGAGGAATACCTGTTCAACGAGCGGGGCCGCATGACCAACGCCAGCCTGCAGCAGTACAAGATCTTCTCCATGCGCGACAAGCCGGAGATCAAGACCATCCTGGTGCCGAGCTACGAAAAGACCG
>CAYTVN010000101.1:0-10595 GCA_964441655.1 uncultured Verrucomicrobiota bacterium
TAATTGCCTTAACGGGTCTTACGGCCGGGTGCCAGTCCATGGGGTCCAAGGCACCGCAGGGCTCTCAATACGAAGAAATGATGAAGTTGGGTGTGGTGTACCGCGATGACTTCGAGGATGGGCAGGCGGAGAATTGGACCAACGATCTCCCCGAAGCTTGGAGCACGGCCCCCGGTTACCATCGGGTACAGACCCAGAATGATGAGGCGCCGGCGGCCCTGTTGGCGGGGGTGATCTTTACCAACGTTTACACCGAGGTGGATTACGCTCGCGACGAAAACGGGGTTGGCTCCGGCGGGCTGGTTATTCGGGCTTCGCCTGACTTCAAAAGCTGGACATCTGGCTCGGGCTATCTCTTCGCCCTCGGTTCAGATGGGGTCGGGTGGAGTTATGGCGTTTTCCGGCAGACCAAGGGCAAGGTGGAGCATCTGCAGCCGTGGACTGAATATGACCGCGTGAAGGAGGGCACCAATCGCCTGGGCGTGCTCGCCCGCGACGAACTGCTGCAGTTCTATGTGAACGATGAACTGGTGTGGGAAGGGCACGACCGGAAATTGTCTTCAGGCTTGTTGGGACTTTTGGGTACGTCTCCGGAGAGTACCACCGTTTCTCACTACTTTCATAACGTGTCGGTCCGGGCCATCACGTCTGCACCGCCGGAAGAAGTGGTTACCAAGAAAAATGTAACCCCCGTGCCCGCCGCGTTCCGTCAGCCCGGACGCAGTGGATCCGGCAAGGACAAGTCGCCCCTCCTGCGCCCCGGTTATCTGATTCAAGTAACCGTGCTGGCTTCGGGCAAGCGCGAGGTGGATGCACAGGTTATTCGCGTATCCGACAACAACGTATTGGATTTACCTTTGATCGGACCGGTTTCGGCCAAGGGCATGACGCTGGGCGAACTCAATACCACGTTGCAATCCCGCTATCAGGAGTTCTTCATCGAACCACAGGTACTGGCTGAGTTCGTGGTAGAGGAGCGTCCGGATGCAATTTCGCCCTGGGGTTCGGTTGTCGTGTTGGGCCGAGTGCGTACACCCGGACGGGTAAATATTCCGCCCACCCAGGATCTGACCGTCAGCGGTGCCATTCAGCAGGCGGGCGGGCTGGATACCAGCGCCCGTGCATCCGCCATCCGTTTGACGCGCCGTCAGGAAGATGGCGGAACGGAGCGAAAGACGATCGACTTCACCGCCATTGGGCAGGGCGAGGTTGAAAATGACTTGATCTTAAAAGCTGGCGATGTGATCTTCGTTCCTGAGCGTATATTCTAGGACAGGGCCAACGGCAGTTTGCGTTATTAGTCGCGTACGAATGGTTTGCGAAGAGAGGGGGATGTTATGAAGCGGTTATTGATTATCTTGAGCGCTTTGTCTGTAACCTTGGGCATGGCTTGGGCCGTGGAAGAGGGTATTCCGGTGGGACCCTTGCGTCTGAGCTTGTGGGGCCAGCTCAACGGAACGTGGGATGACAACGCTAAGTTGGTGGTTCCGGACGGCGAAATTCAGAGTCGTGAAATTTTCAACAATCCTGACGCTGAGGGCAACGATTCTTCCAAGACGGAAGATGACTTCTATTACGAGCTGACGCTGGGGGCGTCCCTGTCCCGCGAAACCGATCATTTCCTGGGCTCTCTGGCGTTTGTCTACTCTGAGCGCCGGTACGATACCTTTAGCGAGCTGGATAACGAGAGCTGGGCGCAGGAAGGTGAGTTGGTGTTCGGCAATCGTGAGATCGACAAATTTACCCTCGGCCTGCGCGAAGCCTACCGCGAAGTGTTCGACTACGAAACGACCGCCTATCCCGACGACTTTACCAATCCGGACACGTCGAAGCTGTTTCTCTCGGAAGACCGCACCGAGCGGGTTAGCCGCGAATTACTCGACCTGGGTGCCATCTTGACCTGGCAGATCACCGATAAGCTCGGGTCGGACTACTCGATAGGCTATGGCACCATCGACTACGATACCGAACTCCTTTTTGACTGGGAAGACACCAAGGGCCAGGCGGAGTTCGATTATCGGGTTACCGACAAGACGGCACTGTTGTTGACCGGCCAGTATGGTCAACAGGACAGCGATGCTTTGGACAACAATCCGGATTACTATGTTCTGCGCGGTGGATTTCTCACCCGTTCCACGGATAAATTGACCTTCAAGGGCGGGGTGGGCGCTGGCCGCTATGACCGGTTCCGCAAGAGCAAAGCCGCACTTGAGCAGGCTGATATTGAGGAAGAGGTCAGCACGGAGGATGGCGACGCGATTGATTATGTCAGCTTTGACGTGGCGGGCGACTGGGACCTCAGCCAGCGCACCAAGCTGCAACTTATTGGTCGAAATGCCGTGCAGCCGGCGGCCCAATACAACGACAATGTGAAACTGGTTACCGTCGCTTCACTGGGTATTTCGCACCGCATTCTCGAGAAGTTCAAAATTGCCCTTACCGGATCGTACCGCCTGGATGATTACGAAGATCCGGTGAAAATTGACACCGATGAGTTCATCAACGTCGAAGACACCATTCTGGGCGCCCAACTGCGCTTGTCGTATGAGCCGCCCAAAGACTGGCTGATGGTATATGCAGAGGCCCGGTATGAAGATCGGGACACCACGATTCCCGATGAAGACTATGACCAACTGCTGTTGACGCTGGGCGTGCGGCTTAAGATTTAAGGTTGAAAACGAGCATGGTTTGGTGAATCATAAGCAGTGAGGAGTTCACAATATGAAAAAGATAGTCGTTTTGATGACCGCGATGGTTTTGAGCATGGGCTTGACCCCGGCAATGGCCTGGACGGCACCCAGCGATGATCAGATCGCCGCCGTGCTGGCTGACCACACCCAGCTTGATCTCCTGATACAGGACGCCAACCCCAACCAGATCGCCACCGTGCTCAGTCGCAGCCTTGCTCAGGTTGAGGCTTCATCCCTGTCGGCTGACAGCAAGAGCCAGATTTCGGCGTTGATTTACACGCGTGCCTTCCTGCTGTCCGGCGAGAATGCACCGCAGATGGTGAGCAGCGCGGCCAGCCAACTGGACGATAAAGTAGTTCCGGCTCTGGCCGCAGCCACTGCCGTCGCCATGGGCAGCAGCTCCGGCCCGGTATTTGATTCGCTGACCCAAGCTGCCGGTGGCGCTGGCACAGCTGGTGGCAATGCTGTGGCCGCCGCCGCGCAGGATCCCACGACCGCTCTGAGCGGTGACAGCTTGGCCTTGGTTCAACAGTTAGTCATCGAATTGCGCGGGGTCGCCGCTGCTGTCATTCCGCCGCCCGCCACCGCGCCGCTGAAATTGGTCCCACCGATCATTCCGGTAGGCACAACCCAGACGGCGCCTCCGCCGGTAGCAAGCACGTATAGCGGACAATAATTTACAGTGTCCATCCGGCCGTTGGGGGCTGGGCCGGGCAAGTAAACTGTGGGCCGAAAGGCTTCGGATTACTTGCCCGTTTTTTTTGAGATGTATGGCATATAGTTCACGTATCCGCGGTTGGCTGAGCGCTGAGAAGTGCGTTTTTCTCATGACCGCCGTGTTGGCCGTCGCGCCCGCGTGGCTGCGGGGTGGCACCCAGTCTTCCTGGACCTGGCCGCTGATGTGGCTTGCCCTCATACAATTAGCCTCACTCTTCATCTTATCCAAGGGCTCCCAACCATCGGAGTTGGCGGGTGCATCGGCGCGCCCCCTGCCATGGATACGCGCAAGCGACCCTGTTTTTATCCTGGGGTTCCTCCTGATCACGCTGTTATTTCTGCAATGGTGGAACGCGGGCCGCATGCTGTATTTCGACTCCACGGTCCGGGCCTGGCAGTACAGTGAACCCCGTCATGCCGGTTGGCCGTCGGCCATAACCGCGAAAGAGGCCCGGCAAATGTTGGATTGGTTTTTACCGGCCTGGGTCCTCGTTTTGAGTATACGCTCTCCCGCCTTTGAGGCCCGATCCGTCCGAAAGCTCTGGCGGGTTCTGGCCTACAGCGCTGGTTTGCTCTCGTTGCTCGGCCTGGTTCAGTACCTGTCCGGCTCCATGATGATGTTCGGCTTTATGCCCATGCGTCTGCATTTCTATGCGAGCTTTGGGTATCCGAATCATGCCGGTTCCTACTTCCTCATGACCATGTGTTTGGCTGCGGCCTTGCTCTATTGGGAAGCCGGTGTGCCCTCTGTCCGAAGCAACCGGTGGCGTCGGATCGCACTTGCCGCTGTTTTTGTCCTCAGCTTTGTCGGTGCGATATTCTCGCTGAGCCGGCTGGCCATCATTCTCGGAACAGTGCTGCTTCTTTTGATGACGACGTATTTCGTGGTGGCGCTCTGGTCGCGTTTGGCCTCGGTTCAGAAAGTCCACGCGGTGGCCCTGAGTGTGGCGGGTCTGTCCCTGTTGACACTGCTGACCTTTGGGCTGGGCCGCGAGGCCATCGAGCGCGAGTTCCGTCCGGAGCGTGATTCCAAAACCACTCTGGATCGGGAAACCTCCTTCCGCCTTTTTCAAATTCAGGCAGCGTTTCGGATGTGGCAGGATCATCCCTGGGTGGGCGTGGGAGGGTGGGGCTACCGCTATCTCATTGGACACTACCTGCCGCCGCAGGAATGGCGTCGCATCACCGAAGGCAAAGCCAATGTGCACAACGACCCCATGCAATTTCTGGTGGAATTCGGTTTGCTGGGCGCGGGTTGCCTGGCCGGCCTGGTCGGCTTGCTGGGCCGGGCCGCGTGGCGGGCCCGATCAGGCTGGTCGCCCGTGTGGGTGTTCCCGGTTGTGGCGTGCCTGCTGGTCGCGGCGCAGAGCCTGATTGATCTGCCCTTCCGTTCGCCGGCCGTACTGTCTTTGTGGTTTGTGTTGCTGGCCGGTGTTTCGCGGGTAATCCCAGCGCGGGTCATCTCGGGTGGACCCCCGATTTCGTAAACAGTTGAATGTCTTTCATGGTCCCGTTACCGTGATGAGCCAAGACTTGAAAAGAGAGTGCCATGTCCAATCTTGAATCAGATCAGAAGCCGTTGCCGCGTCCTGACCGTGAGCCTCCTGCGCCTGCCCCTTACAACGCGCGCATCCAATATTCGGATCCGTACTACGGCGAACAGGCGGGCCTGCCCGCCGACGAGGGGTTGCTGGGCAAAGTCACCCTCGGCCGCTTGATCCGGGTGGCGTCCCGCAAGTGGCGTGTCATTTGCTCCGTGGTGCTGTTTGCCGTGGTGGCCTCGGTGTTGTACCTGCTGTTCGCGGAGCGGGTCTATCGCGCCGACGCCTTGATTGAAATGAGTACGCGGCGGCCCCGCATCATGGGTGCCCAGGGCGCCATTATTGACGACGCCAATAACACGTGGGGTTCCGAGGAGGTCTTTAACACCCGCCTCGAGAAGTTCAAGAGCGACGACACGCGCAAGATTGCCGCCGACAAGCTGCGCCAGATTCTCAAAAAGCCCATGACCCTCGAGGAGGCGGATGGCCTGCTGCCGCCCCCCTGGTTGGTCGATTTTCGTCTATTGCCCCGCACCCGGCTCTTGCGTATTGCCGTGGATTATAACGACGCCGAGATGGCCGCCCATCAGGCCAACGCCTTTGCCCAGGCGGCGGAATTTGTAGCCTTTGAAGAAAATCGCGCCACCTCAGACAGCGCGGTTTCCTGGCTGCAAACCCAGGTCGTGGTGCAGCGCAAGGCGCTGGAAAAGGCTGAGCAGTCCCTGGTGGAGTTTCGAACCGCCAATCAACTGGACGCCCTGGAGGCGCGCAAGAAAAACATCGAGGATTCCCTGGTGGAATTCAACGCCACCCTGATCAAGCTGGAGAGCCAGCAGCTGCTGGCCCGGGAAATGGTGAGCGTGTTGAACGATGTGGACCGCAAGCCCGACAGCGCAGGACGAATTCCCCTGACCATTCCCCGCCAGGAGGAAATCAACGAAATGCTGCGTAAATGGATGGAAGCGGTGGCCCAGCGGGATGCCATGCTGACCCGGTTGACGCCCAAGCATCCGGACATGCTTGTACAGGATGAAAGCATCCAGATTCTGCGCCGTCAGCTGCAGGAGGCGGTGCAGCGCGCGCGGGATACCGTGCAGTCTGATTTGAACCTGGTGGAGAATCAGGTGCGCAGCCTCAAGACCGAAAGCGAGGCCCGACGCAAGGAACTGGCCGGACTGGAGAAGGAAATTGTAAAAGGTAAGGCCACCCAGTCCTCCCTGGAGCGCGAGCGTGATGCCAGTGATCTCAGCTATCGCGGGGTCCTCAACCGTATTGAAGAAGCTCGCCTCTCCGCCGATGAAAACACCGCCTCCATCAAGGTGGTCAAGCAGGCCACGCCACCGCCACACCCGGTCAAGCCGCGCAAGATGCGCATCTTGTTGATCGCCTTTTTCCTGGGCTCGTTGGGCGGACTCGCCTATGCGTTGTTCACCGACGCCCTGGAGGATTACATCACCAGCACCCAGGATTTCGAAGGCGACCTGGGCTTGAAGGTGCTGGGCCTCATTCCTCACATGCCGGTTTCCTCCCGCGAGGAGCTGGCCCTGGCCAGTATGAATGATCGATTCAGCCAGGTTGCGGAAGCGTTTGCCGGCATACGCAGCCTCATTGATTCGCTGGCGGGCGCCAAACTGGGCCGCAGCGTGCTGGTGGTCAGCACCACCGCGGCGGAAGGCAAGACCATCACGTCGTGCAACCTGGCCATCATGACCGCGAAACGGGGACTCAAGACCCTGCTCGTGGACTTCGATCTCCGCCGTCCCCGGGTGGGCCGCATGTTTAATGTCGGCCCCCAGTCGGAAAGCCTGATACATGCCTTGAGCCAGCAGGATGTGAAGGAGTTTGAGAAGCTGCCGCAGCCCACCGGTTGCGACAACCTTGACATCATCACCAGCCGGCCCACCCGCGATATCAGCGCGGCCGAGATCATGGGCTCCCGCGCCGTTCAGGATTTTATGAAGTGGGCGGAAACGCGCTATGATCGCGTGATCGTGGATTCGCCGCCCTATGGAATTGTAAGCGATGCGGTGTCCCTGGCCGGCCTGACCGGCTGTCTGATCATGGTGTGCCGGCCCAACAAGAGCCGCAAGCGGGCCACCCGGCATGCCATCAAGCGGTTGTCGGAGGCGGGAGCGAACATCCTGGGCGTGGTGGTGAACGATGTGGATTTCCGCAAAGGAGACATGCTGAGCAATTACAGCTACCGGGATACGCACTACAACTACCGGGATGTATACGGCGCGGACGAACACCGCGAGTGAGTATCTTGTTTGGGATCCGCCCGGGCTCCGACCGTTCCCTGCGGGCGGAGTCCCGCCCGGGTTGTGAGATGGCATGAGCGAGTCCGCCTCCATTCATTCCCACCGCCTGGTCGCCATTAACTCGGCGGTCAAGTACGTCAATCTGGTGGTGGTGAATGTCCTCACCTTTTTCCTCACCCCGTATTTGATCCGTACCCTTGGTCCGACCCTGCTGGGTCTGAAAACCCTGGCCTACCAGGCCCTGCAATTCGTGGGCTTGGCCCACACCGCCATGGGCATCAGCTACGAGCGCTATGCCAAGATGAATTTTGCCCGCGCCGATTACGACGAGATGAACAGCAATCTCTCGGCCGGTTTGCTGGTTTCGGCGCTGTCGGCCTTTCTATTCGCGGCGGGTAGCGCCGTGCTGGCCTGGTATGCCGGAACCTTGTTTGGTCTCTCGGACGACATTTTACCCACGGCCCGGCGTGTATTCCTGCTCATCGGGATCACCACGTCGTTTCTCATTTTGACCGGGGTGTGGGAAACCCCTGCGTTTGTAACCGAGCGATTCTACATTCTTGAACTCGGCAATCTCATTTGTTCTGTGCTGGCCGCCGTGGGCGCGGTGATTCTGTTCGAGATCTGGCAGCCGTCCATCATCTGGTGGGTGCTGCTGAGCAACGGCACGCTCGTGCTCTGGCGTCTCCTGGTGATCATGCCCATGGCCCGCCGCTTGTTGCCGGCCTTTCACATGAGTCTGTCGCTTATCAAATCGTCCAGCCAGATCCGGGAGCTCATGGCCTTCGGGGGGCTGAATTTTCTCGGGGGGATTGGCTACCTCCTCTACTACGCCAGCGACTCGATCATCATTTCCAATCTCAACGAACTGGGACCGGGAAAAATTGTTTACTACAATATCGCCCAGCGCTGGGATCCTCAGATCCGGATGCTGGTCATGGCCTTCGTGGGCACCCTGCTGCCCATGATGACCTCCATGGTATCGCTGCATCAAACCGACCGGTTGCGTTCCACTTTCCTGCGCGGCACCCGCTATTCCCTGCTCATCGGCCTGTTGCCGGCACTGCTTCTGGTGGCCCTGGCGGACCCGTTCCTGCGGCATTGGGTGGGGGATGATTTCGCCCGGGTCAGCGGGCCGGTACTGCAATTGCTTATGGTACAGTTCATGCTCTGTTTGCCAGAGCGTATGGCCTACAACGTGAATATAGCCTTTGGTCGCATGGGCGGCCCGGTGAAAATCGCCCTCGTGGGCGGCCTGTTGAACATCGTGCTCAGTATAGCCCTGGTGAAAATGGGGTGGGGCCTGATGGGGGTGGCTTTGGGCAGCGCCGCAGCGCTGGCTCTGGTCGCCTTCTATTGCACGTTCTACGCTTTGCGCCTGTTGGGTGTCTCCGCGGCGCAGTGGTTCAAGGAAGGCTGTTTACGCGCCATGCTGTGCGGGTTGCCATTGGCGGGATTCCTCGCCCTCCTGCGCAGGATCTGGGAGCCCGCGAACCTGGTAATGGTCTTCCTCCAGTTTGCGCTCGGTAGTCTGGTTTATGCCGGTACCGTGTGGATGTGGGGATTGCGCACGGATGAACGCGGGCAGTTGCTGGCCCTGCTAGCCAAAGCCTGGAGCCGTGTGCGGGGCGGGTCCTCGTCATGACGTTTTCCCCTCCAGCGTCGTCCCTGCAATTGTCCGTCTGCATCTGCACCTACAATGGCGCAGAGCGCATTGTGCTCGTCCTGGAGGCCCTGGGTCGGCAAACCCGGCGCGCGGGTGACTGGGAGGTGCTGGTGGTTGATAATGCCAGCAAGGACGACACGGCCAGGGTGGTGGATGAAGGAATACAAACCCATCTACCGCAACGCGGACGCCGGATTTGCGAGGAGCAGGCGGGGGTCATGTATGCCCGGCGGCGGGCCGCGCAGGAGGCCCGCGGGGCCCTGCTGGCTTTCCTCGACGATGACAACATTCCGGCTCCCGATTTTGTGGAGTGTGCGATGGCAGTCATGGCCCGACATCCGGAAGCGGGCATTGCCGGGGGCAAGGTGCTGGTCGAATGGTTGGGTACGCCCACCGCGCTGGGGCAGGCCGTCGCGCCGTTTGCCCTGGCCATTCGCGACCTTGGCGATCAGGCGTTCGCGTATCAGGAGATCACCGGCGGACCGGATACCGCGGGCATGGTGGCGCGTACGGACGTGCTGCGCACCATTTTTTCCGACCCGGATCTCGCCCGCAAAATAACCGGTCGCAAGGGGAAATCACTGGTCAGTGGCGAAGACACCGCCCTGGTCATCCGCGCTCATCAATTGGGGGTGACCTGTCGGTATGAACCCGAACTGGTGATCCGGCATCGTCTACCCGCCGACCGAACCACCCTGCCGTACCTGTTGCGCTTGTACGATGGCATCGGTCGCGGCCAGGCCTCCATGCGGCCGCTGTTTGATGCCAAGGCCCGCCAGCCGCTGCTCGCGGTGCTCATCGCTCTCAAAGATGGCGGGCGCTGGCTGGTGCGCAAAATGCGCGGCCCTGCACCTTCCTTCCGTGAACAATTTGGAGCCCTGGCCCCCGACATGCATCGTTTGCATCAAGCCCAGATTTGGGGCCGTTTTGTGCAGGGGTTGAAGGAGCCGTTCCGGTGAGAATCGCCCATGTCACATCCTATTGCCATGTCGGTTCCTCGGGAGGCACCGAGCGCTACGTGCGCGATTTGATCCTGGGGCTGAACCGCTTGGGTCATCAGAACGAAATCATCTGGATGACCACCGATAAGCCCGCCGTTTCGCCGGCGTGTCCAGAGGCCGCGCTTCACGTGTGGCCGCGGGCAGCCATGCGGGTGGACGATCCGCCCGCCGAACTGGCCCAGTTGGCCGCCGCACGCATCCAATCTGGGGCGGCTCCGGATGTTTTCCATTTTCATACCCTTGGTCGTTCCGAGGCCGCCGTGGCGGACGTGGTGGCGCAACGAAAGGTGCCCTGCGTTTTCACCTATCACAGCCCGGCCTGGACGTGCCGTCGCGAAACGCTCTTGCGCTGGGGAAAAGAGCCGTGTGATGGGGACGTGCGCGCGCTCCGCTGTTCGGCCTGCAAGCTGCAGGAACGTATGGCCGGACCGGTCTGGGCGGGATATGCCGGCGCCCTGGCTTCCGGTCTGCTTACGCCGCTGCGCCCGTGGCTCCCGGACCGCCTGCGTCGTCGCTGCACCTTCACCGCAGAAAGCGCCATCTATCGCGCCTGCATCCGGCGCTTCCTCAAGCAATGTGACATTGCGGTGGCCTGCGCGGAATGGTCCATCCCCGTGCTACAGATCAACGGCATGGACGCCGGGCGTATTGTTCATGTGCCGCAGGGCGTGCCCAATGACTTTGTCCTGCCAACCACCGCGCTGGCGCACGCGTCGTCC
>CAYTVN010000102.1:0-10579 GCA_964441655.1 uncultured Verrucomicrobiota bacterium
GGTGGAAGTCTTCACGAAATCAGCGTTGGCCTTCATGCTGAGCTGGCAGGCCCGAACCTTCTCCTCGTCGTTCAACAGGGAGGTTTCCAGGATTACCTTGCAGCGGGCCCGGCCTTCCTTGCAGCTTTCCACCACGCCGCGGATATCGCGCAGCACCAGCACATCGTCCTTGGCTTTGAGCGCGCCGATGTTGATGACCATATCAATTTCCGCTGCGCCATCGCGAAGGGCCTTGCGCGCTTCCAGGGCCTTGATCTGGGGCTCCATCGCGCCCAGCGGGAATCCGACCACCGCGCATACCTTGACCGGTGTATCGCGCAACAATTGGCGCGCCTGTTTGACGAACGAGGAGTTCACGCACACCGAATAGAAGCCGAATTTGCGGGCCTCGGCGCAGAGTTTTTCGATGTCGGCCGGAGTGGCCTCGGCCTTAAGCAAGGTATGGTCAATCAGTTTGGCCGCCTGAGCAGCCGGGATGGGGCGGGGGGCGGCGCCGGTGGTACCCCCCTGGCCGATCAATTGCTTGACCCGGTCGGCGATGCGTTGAATGTCTTCGGGCGAAAGATCCGGACCGGAACCTGCAGCGGCCATGTACGTTCCCTCAATTTCTTTGATCAGACGAACCCGCCCCAGGTGGCGGTCCGCCGTGCATGCTGTCGCAATGAATATGTTAGCAATTTGTTTAGCCAACGCAATATCTGTTTGCCCGGCGCCCAGGGTTAGCACGTTGGCGTTGTTGTGTTCGCGGGCATTGCGGGCCAATGCTTCGCTGTAGCAGGCGGCGGCCAGCACCCCCGTCACCTTGTTGCAGGTCATGGCCGATCCGATGCCCGCGCCGTCCACCACGATGCCAAAATCCGCTTCGCGGCGGGCCACCCGCTGGGCCACCAGATGCGCAAAGCGGGGATAGTCCACGGCGTCTTTTGAGTTGGTACCGCAATCGTGGACCGTGTGGCCCTGCTCCCGCAGGTGGGCGGCGAGCTGTTCCTTTATCTCAAATCCGCCGTGATCCGAACCGATGGCTATGCGCGATGACATAAATAGCGTGTGCTCATGCTGGAGCGCCGACGCGAGAGTTCATTGTGCTTCCCATCGCAACGGGAATCAATCGCGAAAATCATAAAACAGGAAAGAACAGCTTCACACATGTCGATTGCGGAGCGTTCCTGGAACCCATCGTCTCAGCTCGCGGGTTCGGCCGCGGACTCGTCTTCGACGGGTTCTTCTTCGCTGACCGGTGCCTGGCGGTCCTGGAAATTTGCCTGTTTCAGCAGGTCTTCCTGCCAGGCATCAAAGGTCGTGCGCCCGTACTGGCGGCGAATGGTGTTCACCAACTGTCCCTTGATGGAGCCGAACGAAGCCGGGTCACCTGCGATGCGGTCCGCGGTGTAGGCAAGGAGCACGGCATCGCGGGCCGGCAGCAATTCGCTCAGATCGCCGCGATTGCTCAACATCACTCCGCGCATGAGGACTTCAGCATAAGGCACATCTTCCATTTCGGTGGAGGAGGTGAATTCCAGTGTTTTCTCGGGCTCCAAACCGAAGGCCACCAGGGCCTCGCGGAAGCTCTGCCCACTCTGCATGGCTTTGTCCAGGGTGTCGCGCACTTCGGATGCCTTGCGGCTCAGTGCATCGGCCAGGGCATGATCGTACGCCTTGGGCATCACGTCCTTTTCCACTTCTTCAAAGGTCGGAACTCGGGGCGCCTCGCGCGCGACCAGGCTCAGCACGTACACACCTTCCTTGCCATCTACTGGATTGCTGAAGTGCGTGTCCTCGCCTTCTGTCAATTCAAAGGCCGCCCGATTGAAATCGAGTCCGGCGTCAATGCCCGGTAGCGTCTCCTCCAGCCCGAAGGGACCGAGCTGACTGACCTTCGCATTAAAGTTGCTGGCGACGGTTGTAAAATCTGGCGCTTTGCCATCGCGATCCGGGGTCAGGGCGACGACAAAATTCATGGCCTGGTCCGATGCCTTTTCGCGCGCGGCTTTCTGGATCAACTGGTTGGCAATGTCCTGTTTTACGTCTTCAAACGGACGGGTCACCTTGCCCACCGTGGCCAGCAGGTTGGTGGCCGCCTCGGCCAGCGCGTTGGTGTCTTCCACTTCAAACGATTCAAGGTTCTCGTCGTAATAGGAGCGAATTTCATCCTCGGTCACCCGCACCTGAGGGATGAAGGGCGCGTCGTTGAAGCGGACCACCTGGACGGTAACCTTCTCCGGCAGGGTGAAGGCGGCGGGGTCCTTGTCGAAATAGGCGCGGGCTTCATCGCGACCGACCTTCACTTCGTTGGTCACGAGGTCGGGCTTGATCACCACATAGTCCACCTTGAATTTATCCGTGACGGAACTGAAGGCGCGCTTGAGTTCGAGGGGGCTGACCAGGGTGCCGCGATCCACGATCATACGCGTTTTCTGCATGATGATCTCTTCGCGCACGTGCTCTTCAAACATCCGTTCGGTGAAGCCGAGGGAGGCCAGGAATTGCTGGGTGAAGGATTTGTAGATGGCCTTGTTGAACTGGCCCTCGGTCTGAAAGGCTTCGTACTGCTGGATGGCCATGGCCACTTCGTCGTCGCTGGCGGACAGCCCGAGTTCGCGGGCCTGGTTCAGGGCGGCCAGCCGCTGCCAGGCGGCCTTGCGCAACTGGACGTCAATCTGGGGGGTGATGTTGATCTGGCGGCCCACCGACATGATCACACTCAGGTAGGTGTTGAAATACATCTGGCGGAAAACCTTGGCGTCCACCGCCTCGCCTTTCAGCGTGCCGGGGGAGGAGGCTTGATTGCGATCCTTCTTGCTGGGCATCTGGGTGCCCCAGATCACGAATGAAAAAATAATGATGACGAGGATGATCGCCCACACCAGTTTGGATTGAATGAGGCGATGAAACTTGGAAATCAGCATGGCCATGACGAGTTACCTTTCGTGAAGCAAGGGGCGGAGATTAGCGGTCCGCGCGGGTGGGGTCAACGCCGCGGTGACCTAAAGAATCTTGAACTTGGGCAGGTCCTGGATATCCACCATGCCCACCAGATGGCCGGCCGCATCCACGATGACCAGGTCATCGATATTGTGTTTCTGGAAGAGATTCAGGGCATCCACAGCCAGGTGGTCCGGTCCCAGCACGACGGGGCGGGGGGTCATCACCTCATCGATGCGTAGTTCGGTCACCGGGGAGGGGCGGGTGATGTGTCGCCGCAGATCGCCGTCCGTGAAGATACCGCGCAGCACCTGGGCCTCGTCCACCACCGCCACCACGCCGGACTTGGCCTCGGTCATGGCCAGAATGGCGTCGCGCACCCGGGCGCCAAGCTGGACGCGGGCCACCCGCTCGCCGGTGCGCATAATGTCGCGTACCCGGAGGAGCAGGGTGCGCCCGATGGCTCCGCCCGGATGTAATTTGGCGTAGTCTTCGCGGGTAAAGCCGCGGGCGTCCAGCAGCACCATGGCGAGGGCATCGCCGATAGCCAGGGTCACCGTGGTACTGGTGGTGGGGGCCATGTTGAAGGGACAGGCCTCGGCATCCACCGCGATCAGGATTACTTCGTCGCTGCAGCGGGCCAGTGCATTGTCGCGGTTGGCGCACAGGGCGATGATGCTGACCTGGTTGCGCCGGATGGCGGGGAGAAGGGCCAGTAATTCCTCGGATTCGCCGCTGTAGCTCAACGCCAGCACCACATCGCCCGCTTCCACGATGCCCAGTTCGCCGTGCATGGCGTCGGAAGGATGCAGGAATACGGAAGGACTGCCGGTGCTGGTCAGGGTCGCCGCGATCTTCTGGCCGATGGGAATATTTTTGCCCACACCGGTCACCACGATTTTTTTGCCGGCGGCCAGCGCGGCCAGCACCCGTTCCACGGCCCGGTCAAATTCCAGCCCCAGGGCATCCCGCACCTTCTGCAGGCCCGCGATTTCCACGTCCAGAACCTCGCGTGCGCGTTCGATATACTTCATGAGCCATCGCCTCCGGGAAAAGTTCCAACGATTGGAAATGCATGGGTAGCAGGTTTCCAATGATTGGAAAAACACAAAAACGCGCGTCCACCGCGACCGCCTTGCGGCGGGGTCGCGATGGACGCGCTACACTCGGGGAGGTTCGGGCGCGTCAGCGATCAGTCTTTGAAGCGGTAGCCTACGCCGCGCACGGTCTGCACGTGGTCGGCGGCCGCTCCCAGCTTTTTACGCAGGCCTGCCACCTGGACATCCACCGCGCGGTCGGTGACCGGATAGTCCTTGCCCTTGACGCCTTCCACAATCTGCTCGCGGCTGAACACCCAACCGGCGTGCTTGGCCAGGAAATGCAGGATGCCAAACTCGGTGTAGGTCAATTGAGGTATCGCAGCGCCCTTGAAGATCACCTCGTGGCGGCCCGGGTTGATGGACAACTCGCCCGCGTCCATGCTTTCCCGTTCGGCGGGCATGAGCGACGGTATCGCCGGCAGTTCACATTCCGCCCGCGCAGCCAACAAGGTCTTGGGCGCCTTGGTGGAGGCATGGCTCTGGTCGCGCACAATGATGTCCACTTCGCCCTGCGGTCCGGCCCACAGCAGAATGGGCGAGCTCTCCGTCCTGCTCGTGTCCTGCATGAGCTTCATCAGTTCCAGGCCCTTTTGCGTGGGCAGCCGGAAGGTGATTTCCATATGCGTTTGACTTGTGCCCCGACTCGTATCGGTAACACGCGCGCGCCGTGAGGTGGTGGACGTACCCGTGCGAACCGTTTCCAGCGTGGGGCCCATCATTCGATTTTTTGCCAGTATCATCTGAGCATCCTTGTTTTATGTTGTTTGGCTTACATGCAGGACGCATGCCAAATAGGACAAAACGAGGTTATCGAATGGCTAACTACTTTAGTAAGAATAGGTTAAATATTATCTTAATAAATACGATAATGACTTAAGTTGTGGTATAAGCTACGATATTGTACTTATAAACGTTCAAATATACATTACTGTATCTATTTTAGTCGCGCCATGCACATGCCGATGCCCGGACCTTGATCGGGCCAGACGGTCAGAGGGAAGGTGGCGGGCGAATTGAGCAGGGGGCGTGCAGGGGATTGGTATTCCCAACCGGGGTGGGATGCGAGGAAGGCGTTAAGCACCCCAGCGCCTTCCTGTTGAGTCACGCTACAGGTGGCAAAAACGATACAGCCCCCCGGGCTCACGTGACGGGATGCGCGATCCAGCAGGGATAATTGAGTGGCGGCTGAACGTTCAACGGCTTCCAGTGTGGTTCGCCAGCGGGCGTCCGGATTACGACCCCACGTGCCGAGTCCGGAGCAGGGGGCGTCAACGAGGATGCCATCGAAAGGCGCTCCAGGTGGGTCCGCATCGGGCCGCAAAAGGCGAAGATTCAGGCCGGAAACACGCATGGCGCGGGCGCGGCGATCCAGTTCTTGCAGGGCGCTTTCGCGGATGTCGGTGGCCAGTACGCTGCCTCGACCGGCCAATTGATCAGCCAGATGCAGTGTTTTTCCACCCGCGCCGGCGCACATATCCCACCAGCGTTGACCCGATTGCGCCTGGCACAGCCAGCCCACGCATTGCGATGATATATCCTGGGGCGTGCAGCCCCGGCGTTCCAGATCGCGGATGACATTCTGGGGCGGTGTTTTCGAAACGGACACGGCATCCGGGATGCTTGGGTGCGGAAGCGCGGGGAAGCCCTGATCGCAGAGCGTGCGAACCACGGCGGCGGCATCACCGGATTTGCAGCGCAGCCACAGCGGCGGGCGCTGCTGAATGGAATGCACAAAGCGCTGTAGATCCGGCGCGGACATGGTTTGAGCCACCCAGTCGGGCACGAGTCGGGCAAGCGGCGGTGGTTCCGGCCATCCGAGTACGCGGGCCAGCCATGAGCCTTTCGCTGTGCAATCGAGCGAGCCTGCGGGCGCGGGCTCATCCACCCCGGAGGTCTCTTGAAGCAGCGCGGTCGCCGACATATGAGGCTCCGCTGCATCCAGCAAATACGCGAGGGCGAGAGTGACCGACGGTGACAGGCGGGCATCATCCAGCCACCCTTTCCAGCGAAAGCTCGAAAATATGGATTCAGAAATAAACCGACGATCACGGGATCCGTACTGCCGATGGGTGCGCCACCAGGCCTGCAAGGCAACGTCGGCGGGCTCGCCTTCGGCCACGCGGGCTGATACATGGGTCCACGTTTCGAGCGCGGACTGGGCCAGACGACGTGCGGCGTTGGGTTGCATCGGGCGATGGTGCCCCGATCCGGGTCTTGTGCGCAAGCCTGCTTGGCACTACGCGCTTGATTGCCTGCGAGTGAATACGTAACGTACGCGGCTCATTTACCTGGAGGTCCGTGCCATGCCCAAAGAACTAGCGTTTACCCTCATCAATCCCTACACCATCTCCAAATCGCGCACCGGTGGCGTGATCGGCCGAATCGCCAGCCGTACTGGTCTCGAAATGGTGGCCGCCCGCATGTTCGGGCCCAGCCCCGAGTTGGTGGAGCAGTACGCCCACCTGATCCTGGAGTCTCCGGATATTCCGGCGGAAGAGCGGCATCTGCTGGCCGATTATGTGCGGCACAACTACGGGCCCGATCCGGTGAGCGGACGCCGTCGTCGCGTCATGATGCTGCTTTTCGAGGGCGAGGATGCGGTCAACAAGGTGCGTGATGCGGTGGGGTCTCTGCGCCCGCATGCCTACTCCGGCGAGACCGTGCGGGACACCTATGGCGACTACATCGTGGATGAGCAGGGCCGTGTGCAGTATCTCGAACCCGCGGTGATGATGGGGCGCTCCCATGAAAGTGTGGCCAAAGCCCTGCGGCTGTGGGCCTCGTTCAGCGCCAAAGATGGTGGCATTATCGGCCAGGCCTCCGATGTGGGTCACGCGGAGGACGTGCAGAAGACCCTGGTCATCATCAAGCCCGACAACTTCGCCTTCCCCAGCGCGCGACCGGGCAGCATCATTGACATCTTTTCGCGCTCCGGCCTGCGCATCGTTGGCGCCAAAGTGAATCGCATGACGGTGGCCCAGGCGGAGGAATTCTACGGTCCGGTGCGGGCCGTGCTCCACCGCAAGATGCAGGATGTGATGGCCAAGCGCGGCGGGGATGCCCTGGAGCGCGAGATGGGGTTCCATATACCGGATTCCGTGCGGGCCGCGGTGGGTGAACATCTGGGCCCCATTTTTGGCGATGTTCAGTTCAACCAGATCGTGGAGTTCATGACCGGCTCTTCACCGGTGGGTCTGAGCGACGCGCAGAAGCGGGAGCCGGGTCCCAACAAGAGCCTGGTGCTGATCTACTCCGGCGCGAATGCGGTGGAGAAAATCCGCAAGATTCTGGGCCCGACCGATCCCAGCAAGGCGGAACCCGGTTCGGTGCGCCGCGAGTTCGGCAAGGACATCATGATCAATGCCGCGCACGCCTCCGACTCGCCGGAAAGTGTGAAGCGTGAAATGGGCATTCTGAAGCCTGAAGAGGATTGCATCCTGCCCTGGTGCAAAAAGTACTACGCCTGAATTTCTGTAGAGGAACACCATCCATGTTTGAATCCATCCAAGCGGCCCCGCCTGATTCCATCCTCGGCCTGACCGAAGCCTGGAAGAAAGATCCCAACCCCGGCAAAGTGAATCTGGGCGTGGGTGTTTACAAGGATGACGCGGGCAACACGCCCATCCTGGCCTCCGTGAAGGCGGCCGAGGCGGCGATTCTGCAGGGGGCCACCACCAAATCATATATGCCCATCGCGGGGGCTCCGGAATACGGCAAGCTGGTCCAGGACATGATCTTCGGGGCGGGGCATGCGGTGAGCACCGGTGGGCGGGCGCGCACCGCGCACACGCCGGGTGGCACGGCGGCGCTGCGGGTGGGCGGCGATTTTCTCAAGAAGGTGCTGCCGCAGGCTACGGTGTGGGTGAGCACGCCCACGTGGGCGAACCACAAGGGTGTTTTTGGCGCCGCGGGCTTCAAGACGGCGGACTATCCGTATTACGATCCGGTCACCAAGGGGCTGGATTTTGCGCGTTTGCTGGAAGCCCTGGAGAAAATTCCCGCGGGTGACATTGTTTTGTTGCACGCCTGCTGTCACAACCCCACCGGGGTGGACTTGACCGCGGCGCAATGGATTCAGGTGGCGGCGTGTGCCGGGCGGCGGGGCTGGATTCCCTTTCTGGATTTTGCTTATCAGGGGTATGGGGATGGCTTGGAGCAGGATCGGGCGGGTGTGCTGGCGCTGGCCGCGTCCTGTCCGGAGTTCCTGGTGGCCAGTTCGTTTTCCAAGAACTTTGGGCTCTACCAGGACCGCACCGGCGCCCTGACCGTGGTTGCGGGAAGTGCTGCGGTGGTCGAGGCCGCGTTCAGCCATGTGGAAATCGCCGTGCGCGTGAATTATTCCAATCCGCCCGCCCATGGTGGTTTGATCGTAACCCGTATTTTGTCCGACGTCGCCCTGCGCGCCCAGTGGATGGGGGAGCTCACCGCCATGCGGGAGCATATCGCTTCCACCCGGGCCCGCTTTGTGGCCGCCCTCAGCCAGCATGGCGTGCCGGGCGATTATTCCTTCATCACCCGCCAGAAGGGCATGTTCTCCTTCAGTGGATTGAGTGATGCCCAGGTTAAATTCCTGCGCGATCGCAAGAGCATCTATATCGTGGGTGGGGGCCGCATCAACGTGGCCGGCATCACCTCCAAGAACATCGAGTACCTCTGTACGTCGATCCGCGAAGCACTCACACAAAGCTGAGCAACCCGCCCGTCCCAGTTCATCATCATAATACGCCGGCCGCCCCGCGCCGGCGCATAGCCACGTCCCTATAAATAGACTTATAGCCATATGGCTATAAGACTATGTAATACGGCAGGGGCCTTGGTTGGAGGTTGGGTGCGGAGGCGGGGTGGTCCGGGGGCTTGCGACATAGGGTTTTCCCTGATCCAACGGGGTTGCTTTTATGCAGGGTTTATTCTTTTCGCACGCACGTGGCTTTTGCATCATCCGGACACCACGTACACAAGGAGCTTGGATATGACGCAACCGCTTCGTTTTGATCTGGCCCAGAAAGACATTCCCGCCGAGTGGTACAATTTGCTGGCCGATTTGCCCGAGCCCATGCCGCCGCCCTTGCACCCGGGCACCCGCCAGCCGGTTTCGCTGGACGATATGACGGCCATTTTCCCGGAGAATATCGTCCGGCAGGAAATGTGTCCGGACCGGTATGTGGAGGTTCCGGATGAGGTGCGCGACATCTATGCCCTGTGGCGGCCCACGCCCCTGCTGCGTGCCGTCCGGCTGGAGAAGGCGCTGCAGACGCCGGCCCACATCTATTACAAATACGAGGGGGTCAGCCCGGCCGGCAGCCACAAGCCCAACAGCGCCATCGCGCAGGCCTACTACAACCGGGAAGCCGGCACCAAACGCCTGGTCACGGAAACGGGGGCGGGTCAGTGGGGCTCCTCGCTGGCCCTCGCGTGCAAATTGTTCGGGCTGGAGTGTGTGGTGTACATGGTCAAGGTGAGCTACCACCAGAAGCCGTACCGGAAAATGGTGATGCACACCTACGGGGCGTCGGTGCACGCCAGCCCCAGCCACAACACAGAGTACGGGAGCAAAATCCTGGAGCAGGATGCAGAATGCCCGGGCAGCCTGGGCATCGCCATCAGCGAGGCCATCGAAGATACGGTCAAACACAAGCACACCAAATACGCCCTGGGCAGTGTGCTCAACCATGTGTGCCTGCACCAGACCGTGATAGGTCAGGAAGCTATCAAACAGATGGAAATGGCCGGCGAGGATCCCGATGTGGTGATCGGGTGTGTGGGTGGTGGCAGCAATTTTGCCGGGATGGCGTTCCCGTGGATCCAACGCAAACTGGCCGGCAAAAAAGATTATCGCATCATCGCGGTGGAGCCCGCCTCGTGCGCCTCTTTGACCAAGGGCGAACTGCGATACGACTTCGGTGACACCGCCGGCATGACCCCGCTCATGATGATGTATACCCTGGGCCATGATTTCATTCCGCCCAAGATCCACGCCGGCGGACTCCGCTACCACGGCATGGCCCCCATGGTCAGCCACGCCTATAAATTGAAACTGATCGAGGCGGTGGCCTTTCAGCAGACCAAGGTCTTTGAAAGCGCGGTGACCTTCGCGCGCTCGGAAGGAATCATCCCCGCGCCCGAGCCTTCCCATGCCATTGCCGCGGTGATTGATGAAGCGTTGAAAGCCCGCGCGGAGAATCGCAAGAAGGTGATCCTGTTCAACCTGTGCGGACACGGCTTGCTGGACATGAGTTCCTACGAGAATTACCTGGCTGGCAAGCTGGTGGACGAATGAGGCGGGTCCCGGCGGCGGCGGAATTTCCAATCGTTGGAAATCCACAAAAGGCAAATTTCCAATCGTTGGAACTTTTCAGTCGAAACCAGGCAGGCTGACCTGGGGATCGGGCTGCGGTTCGGCCAGACAGGCGGCGTCATCGTGGCGGATGTTGTTGACGCGGGCGGAGACCGGGCGCGCGGTCATGCCCACGGCCGGATAAGGCGTCACCACATCTTTTTTGTTTTCGATGGTAACTTGGCGAGGATCAATCTTTCGGTGTATTTGATTCTGTTGTTTG
>CAYTVN010000103.1:0-10487 GCA_964441655.1 uncultured Verrucomicrobiota bacterium
GGCGACTTCGGCGTGGCAGCCTTCGCCTTCGCTGCGCTACGGCGAAGGCTGGTGGCGGGGGCGAGAGTTGAACTCGCGACCAAGGGCTTATGAGTCCCCTGCTCTACCACTGAGCTACCCCGCCATGAGGTGCGCAAAGGGGAGGGCAAAGTAAAAAAGCACCGCGCAGATGTCAACCCCGGTGCGGATGGACCTATTTGCCGTCCAGCGCGCGACGCACTTCGATGGCCAGGGCTTCGCGGGTAAAGGGCTTTAGAATCAGGGAGGCCGCATTCTCCACGTGCAACCCGTCCAGCCGGCCATCATCCGTATAGCCGGACATGTACAGGATCTTTACCGGGGCCCTTTTCTGGCGCAGGCGGGACACCAACTCCGGCCCGCCCATGCGCGGCATGACCACATCGGTCAGCACCAGGTGAATGACCCCGGAGTATTGCTCGTACAAACTGAGCGCCTCTTCTCCATTGCGGGATTCCAACACGGTATAGCCCAGGCTCTTCAAAATCCGGATGGCCAGGCGCCGCACCGTACTTTCATCCTCCACCAGCAGGATGGTTTCACCGCCCGTGCTGAGCGCAGGAGCATCCTCCTTCGCGGGCGCAGGCCGACCCGGCTGACTGGTGGTCGGGAAATACAACCGGACCTCGGTGCCCTGCCCCGGCTCGCTGTCCAACTCCACAAAACCGCCGAATTGCCGGACGATGCCGTAGACCGTGGACAGGCCAAGGCCGCGGCCCTTTTCCTTGGTGGTGAAGAAGGGTTCAAACGCCTGCTGCTTGATCGATTCGGTCATGCCCGTTCCGTCATCCTTTACGGACAGCAGAACGTAGGGGCCGGGCTTGGCTTCGGGATGACGCTGAACCATGGACTCGCCGACCTCGACGGGCAGGGCGCGCAAAATCAGGATGCCGCCTCGCGGCATGGCATCCCGCGCATTCAACACCAGGTTCATGATGACCTGTTCGATCAGGCCGTGGTCCGCCTCCACGTGACGCATGGTATCCGGCAGGTCGGTCACCAGCTCAATGTGCTCGCCCATGGTTCGGCGCAACATGCTGTCCATGCTGGTCACCACCGCGCGCAAATCCAGGGGTTGAATCTTCAGCACCTGCTTGTGGCCGAAGGCCAGCAGCTGGCGGGTCAACTTGGCCGCGCGATCGCCCGCCCGCATGATCTCCTCCAGGTCGGCGCGTGAAGGATGCTGGGGACCCAGATCCTCCATGACCACCTTGGTGAAGCCGAGGATGCCGGTGAGCAAATTATTAAAGTCGTGGGCAATGCCGCCCGCCAGGCGGCCGATGCTGTCCATCTTCTGGGCCTGCCGGAGCTCGTTCTCCATCTGGATGGAGCGGGTCACATCCTGGGAGACGGTGAGGTACCCCACGGTGTTTTTCTTGCTGTCGCGGATGGGCGAGGTGGTCTGTTCCGATTCGTAAAGTGCGCCATCCTTGCGGCGGTTGGTGATCCGGCCCGTCCACGCTTCACCGGCCAGCAGGGCCGCCCACATGCGTTCATAAAACGCCATGTCGTGGCGTCCACTTTTCAGGATGCGCGGATTGAGGCCGAGCACTTCCGACGCCTGGTAGCCCGTGATGCGCTCGAAGGCGGGGTTTACATACGTGATGGTGCCATTGAGGTCGGAAATCAGCACCGCTTCCGCCGACTGCTCCACCGCCACCGCCAGACGGCCGCGCTCGGATTCCGCCGCCTTACGTTCCATGATGTTGGCCAGCAGCGAGCAGTACACGGCGACGATTTCCTGCCGCACCGGATCAAACACCGAGTGGGTGATGGCGGAGTCGTTGAAGAACACCCCCATGGATTTGCTGGCGGTCTGGATGGGGGTGACGGCCACCCAGCCCTGGCCGCGCGGCTGCATGGAGCCGTCCTGCCAGTTGCGCAGGGGTTCCAGGGAAAGGCTCCAGCGGGGTTCGTTCAGTCCGCGCAGGCGGAAGCGTTCCCGCCAGATTTCATCCAGGGGCACGCGGTGTGAGCGTTCATCCGAGGTTTCGCCCTGCATGGTGGTGCCGAAGGTGCCGAGGGCGTGGCGTCCGTCGCACAAAAAGATCGCGCATCGTTCCAGCCCCAATTTTTCGCGCGCCAGCTCCACGGCCTGGCGATAGAGGGAATCCATGTCCGGGCAGGCGATGAGATCGTCGGCGATATCCACGATGGCGCGCAGGCCCTGCACGGTGGCGGAACGGCGATCCTCCCCGCTGCGGCGCTCGGAGATGTCGCGGACCAGCAGCAGCAAGGCGGGCTCATCGCGGTACTCGATGCGCGAGGCCTTGAGTTCGACCGGGATGATGCGCCCGTCGGAGGTGTAACTGTAGCCCTCGTATAATTGCAGCGCCCCGCTGAACCACAACGGGAAGTCACGCACCACGGCTTCGCGCTGGCTGGGCGGCACCAGCTCAGCCACGTGAATGCCAACCAGGCGATCCTTGGACAAACCATGCAGGCGGCAGGCCGCGGGGTTGGCATCCAGCACCAGCCCCTTTTCGCTCTCCACGAAAACCGCATCCGGTGAATTTTCGAAAATGACCCGGAACCGGTGCTCGGTTTCGCGCAAGGCCAGGGACCGGCGGTCCAGCTCCACCTGCAGGCGTTGCTCGTGCTTGCGCACTTCCTCCTCACGCTGCTTCAGGCGCAGCAGAATGCGCACCTGGGCCACCAACTCCTGCTCATCGGCGTCAGGCTTGATGAAGCCGTCCGCATCATCGCACGGGCAATGTCCCAGCATCAGCAGCGGTACGCCCACGACCGATTTAATCTCCTGGCATACGGCGGCCGCGCCCCCCCATCCGTCGGCATCCAGCACCACCAGATCCGAGCCCTTCAGGTCCTGCGTCGGCAATGACCCGGGCACCAGGGTGAGCTCCCGGATGGACGCCGCGGGATAGAGGCGCTGCAAGGCGCGACCCAGCTCCGCCCAGCGAACCGGCCGCGGGCTCAGGATGGCAATGATAGGTTTCATCAGGTGGACACTGGGTTGCAGTATAAGGCTCAAGGCGGGCGGTGCAAGCGCGCGAGATTGCCGGAAGCGCGCACCTGCGCTAGCCTGCCTTTTTATGCCCAAGCGCAACACCACTGCACTCCTGGCCTTGGCCGGCGTCATCCTGTTCTGGTCCTGCGCTCCCATCGTACTGAAATACTTCACCGGCGTGCTTGATGCGTGGACGGTTAACGGCCTGCGCTATGTGTTTACCGCGCTGTTCTGGCTGCCTGTGGTGGCCCGGGAACATCGACTGGCGCGCGACCCGGCCCTGTGGCGGGCGGCGTGGTTGCCGGCCCTGTGCCACATGCTGGGACAAGCCGGCTGGGGCCTGGCGCCGTACTACAACGACGCCAGCGTGATGAACTTTGTCAGTCGGCTGGGCTTTCTGCTCACCGCGGTGGTGGGCTTCATCTTTTTGCGCAGCGAACGCGCCCTGGCCCGGAAACCGCTGTTCTGGCTGGGCTCCGCGGGCACCGTGGCCGGTTTGCTGGTGCTCTTCCACGGTGGCACCGGCGTGGGCAGCACATCGCCATTCGGCATGGGCATTCTCATCTGGACCTCCCTTTGCTGGAGTTTGTATGCGGTTCATGTCCGCCTGCGCATGGCCCGCTATCCGGCCCGGCTGGCCTTTGGTGTGATCAGCCTGATGGTGGTCCCGGGCATGCTGGTTTTCATGTTCAGCCTGGGGGACTGGCGTGCGGCCGCCCACCTGAGCGGACCGCAGTGGCTCCTGCTGGCCATCTCCGCGTGGCTGGGCATCGCCCTGGGACACGTACTTTATTACAAGGCCGTCCACACCCTGGGCCCCATCGTAAGCGAAGGCACGCTGGCGGTGGTCCCCTTCCTAACTGCCCTGCTGGCCCATCATATCCTCGGCGAACATATGGTCCCCGCCCAATGGCTCGGCGGCTCCCTCCTCGTCATCGCCACCCTCTTCCTCCTCTCCTCCAGAAGGAAGATCGGGGTCGAGTCTTGACATTTGACAATTATTTATAATTCGTTATTCAACAAAATATTCCAACGATTGGAAAATGGCATTTTTCGTTTTTCCAACGATTGGAAATTTTTGACAGCTGTGACATTATCATACATAAGGAGTACAGCGATGAGAGCGCGCACATGGTCGAGTTTGATCGTCCTGGTTTCAGGGGTGGTGGCGTACGCGGGGCCGACACCGGAGCAAAGGATTGCCGACCTGACGGAGCGTATGCAGGCGCTGGAGGCCCGCGTTCAGGCGTTGGAGCAACGCGCACCGGCGGCTCCGACCGCCGGGCCCAGTTTGCGGGACCGGTTCCGGGCGCGGATGGCGAAGGATCGGGCGACGTACACCGAGGCGCAGTTGGGAGAGATCGAGGAACTCTATCAGGTGGCCAACCGGCAATGGAACAGCCCGGAGGCACAAAGCAGTTTGAAGAAGCTGGTGGAGACCTATGGCCAGGCCAATCGGACGGGATGCGCGATTCTCTACCTGGGGCAGATGTCGGACGGCGCGGACAAGGAGCGCTATCTGAAGCAGGCGGCGACCGACTTCGCGGATTGCTGGTATGGCGACGGCGTGCAGGTGGGCGCCTATGCGCGGTTCTATCTGGCCAACTACTATCAGGATCGCGGCGACAAAGCGGAAGCCGCCCGCCTCTACGCCGAAATCCGCCAGCTCTACCCCGACGCCGTGAATCACAAGGGGCGTTTGCTGTCGGAAATCATGCCGCCCTGACCCACGGCAACGCCCGCGCACAGGCGACCCTTTAGCTTCCGGCTTGCCAAGCGGGAATATTTCCCGCACCCTTTTCGTCAGCGATGAAAAAGCCGGTACAACTCACGTCCACCGCAGCCCTGGAGGGGGCGGTCCGCCGCCTGTTGCGGCCCCTGCTCCGGTTGCTGGTGGAAAATCAGATCGCGCTGGGACGACTGGTGGAGTTGATCAAAGAGACGCTGGTAGACATGGCCGAACGCGATATCAAAGCCGCGGGCGGAACGCCCACCGATACACGCATCCACCTGCTGACGGGCGTACACCGCAAGGATGTGAGGCGCCTGAGACGGACGCAGGATGCGGCGGATGCGATGCCAGCGACGGTCTCGCTGGGCGGTCAGATCATCGCCCGCTGGACGAGCGACGCAGCGTGCCTGGACCGGTCGGGGCGGCCACGGGTTTTGCCGCTGAGTGCGCCCGCGAACGAGATGTCGTTCAAGAATCTGGTGGATGAAATTGGGCGGCAGGATATTCGTCCCCGCGCGGCGCTCGAGGAATTACTGCGACTGGGCGTGGTTGAAATGAATGGTGACGACCAGGTACGCCTGCAGATGGAAGCATTTGTGCCCGAAAAAGGATTCACCGAGAAGGCCTTCTATTTCGGCCAGAATATCCGCGATCATCTGGCTGCTGGTGCGCGGAACCTGCGCGGTACGCAAGCGCCCCTGCTCGACCGCAGCGTGTACTACGATCATCTTTCTCCCGAATCCGTCGCCGAGTTGACCGAGTTGGCGCGCGAGACGGGCATGCACACCCTGCTCAACTTCAACCGCCGGGCCGCCGCCCTGCAAAAACGCGACGCCGGGCGCACCGACAGCAAACAGCGCGTGAATTTCGGGGCCTTTTTCTATCATGCACCAGATCATGAAGACTGATATTCGCCCTCACCGCTGGGCGCTCGCGCTGGGAGTGGCCCTGTCCGCCTGCGCCGTGACGTGGGCCGCACCGGACACTTCGGACTCCGGCCTCGGCGGGACGGGTCGCTCCACCGAAGAGACCGCTGTAGCGCCCGCGCGCAACGATTCCTCCGGGGTAGGCGGCACCGGCCTGCAAACCGAAGGTGGCGTCGGCGGGACCGGCATGACCGCAGGAGGCGGTATCGGGGGCACCGGCGTGTGGGGCCCCATCACGCGCATCAATTGGATGCAGGCGGGCGGCGGCATTGGCGGCACCGGCCAGCGGCCAGCGCCCGAACCCATCCTGCTGGCCAGTCTCGACGTCAATGGTCTCCAGCTGGAAATCACCACCGAAACCAAGCTGGAGCTCTATACCGAGGCGGTGCGCGAAGTGCTGGGCGAAGGTCTGGTGGTCGCCGTGCTGGCAGAGCAGGAGGGCGATCGTCTCGTCGCGCGCGAATTGATTCCCGTTTTTGAAGCCATGGGCGCCGTCGAGCGAATTTCCGACGATGTGCTGCTGGTGGGCGGGCAACGCATTGACATCAACGTACCAGAGGCGACTCTTGCCGCCACCCTGAATGAACTTAGGCCCGGTGAATGGGTTCGCGCCAGTGGCCTGCGCCGTGCCAACGGGGCGCTTTCCGTCACCCGCGTGGAGCGTCTGCAACAGGAGCCCGCTCCCCGCGTGCGCCCGGATCTGCGCTTTGCGGGTCGCACGCGCGATGTCGTCGTCGCCGGTTTTGTGGAACAGGTCGAGGCCCATCGCAGCCTGCGCCTGGCCGGTCAAGATTTTTCCTTCCAAGGCGTGGCCGTCCGGACCGCCGCGGATGTGCTCGACCAACCCGTCATCTGCCGCGGACGACTGGAGGGCGATGACGTTCAGTTGGAGCACCTTGACCGCGTGGAACGCGAGCGCGGACGGGATACCAACGATGAACCGGATTCATCCATGGAACAACCCGGGCAGGGCGAGCGTGCGGAGCGAACGGAACGGGCTGAGCGATCTGAACGGGCCGAGCGCAGCGAGCGAGCCGAACGCACGGAACGAGTGGATCGGGTTGAGCGGGCGGAACGTACTGACCGCGCGGACCGCCCGGAGCGCAGCGAACGAACCGAGCGCGCCGACCGGCCCGAACGCACGGACCGCGTGGAGCGGACGGAGCGCACCGAACGAACCGAGCGCTCAGACCGTTCCGGGCGGGAGTGAAACGCCGCCAAACGCGCGCGGGTCAACGAGCTTCGGCCTGTAAATCCTCCAGCATCGCGCGGGCATCCGCATCCCCGGCATCCTGCTCAAGCGTCACCCGCAGCCAATGAATGGCCTGAGTCACGGCGCCCGAGCGTTCGTAGGCGAGGGCCAGATTGTAAGCAGCGTGCGGATGACCGGGATGCCGGCGCAGCACGTCTTCGTACAACGCGATGGCCTCCTCGTCACGACCCAACCGACCCAGCACAATGGCCAGGTTTTGCTGCGCCTTGGGATAATCCCGATCCAGCGCCAGCGCCCGGCGATACAGCGGCTCAGCCTCCGCCCACGCCTTCCGTTCCGCGGCGCCGACCGCCTGCACGAAATAGCACTCCGCGTCCTCCCCCATTTTTTCCATCGCCTGCCGGGCCAGGCGTGACGCCTCCTCCGACTTGCCAGCCCAGCTCAAGGTCTTGGCGAGATTGCGCAGCGCGAGCCCCTGATCCCGGCGATCCTGCCGCCCTTCCACCGCCGCCGTCACCTGCTCCACACACGCGGCGGAGGGTTCCACCGCAACCGGCAGGAGCCGCCGTGCGTTCAACTCGCGCAACACCGCAAGGGCGAGCAGGCGATAGCCCTCCAGCGTGAAATGCACATGATCGGTGAACAATTCGGATCCGGGAATGGGAATCCCGCTGCGCTCGCGCGCCCATTCGTCGGCCAGACGCTCGACATCCAGCACGGGCACAGCGCGCTCGTGGCCTACCTCCCGCACCACCTCGCCCATCGAAGTCAAGGCGCGTAGGGGAACAATATCCTCATCGCGAGCCGCCTCAAAATGGCCGCGCGCCTCGGCGATCCGACCCGAGGCCAGCAGGGCTTCGGCCAGGCGATAGCGATTGGCCGCCTGCCGCGGATCGCGCTGTACGGCAAGCTGCAACTCACGCAAGCTTGCCTGAGGCGATTCCGCCACACCCTCCGACTTAAACGGTGCGCAATCGCGCAACTGCGAGGCCGGCGTAGCCAGCAGAATTTTTGCTCCGTTGGACCGGGCTAGGTCCACCATGCGACGCAGATGATAGCCGTAGTGCGCCACCACCTGATCGCGCAGCGCGTCATCGCGCACATACGCATCGAGCCCCACGCTTTCGTCCAGCAGTGTATGCACCTCGTCCGATGGTTTCCCGGGCGCCGACCGGCGCCCCCCCACAATCAGCTTGTCGAGCAAGGCATAGAGGCGCATGGACGCCACCCAGCGATGCAGCGCGCGATGTCCGACCGAGGCGGAAGCCAGCCGCCCGTAGGTGCGCTTTTCCAGAAACTCATTGTGCCCATCCACCACAACAAACAGGTCGGGCTGGTACTTCACCAGTTCCTCCATCAATGCGGCCTCGCGGTAACTGGCGTAGCTGATGCCGCCGCAGTTGATGACCTCCCACGCCAGCCCCGGCGCCGCCGCGCGCAACAGCTCGCGCAACCAGCCGGGAAACGAAACCGGATCGCTATAGGGATGCCCATAGGTGGTGGAGCCGCCCATGCAAAAAATACGGAACGTGCCCGGCGGCTTGGGCTGGGCGAAGGATTGTGCGTTGAAAAAACGAAGTTTGTTGGGCGCCGTCACGCGGTGCAGGCCATTCGAGTCCGCTTCCGGAACAAACAACGGAAGATGCGCCGAAAAACCCACAAACGGATCGCGCGTGGCCGTGACGGGGCGGATGCCGAGTCCGGCCAGTATCAACTCGATCAACGCCAGCGGCAGCAGGGCCGCCACGATGGCAAAAACAAGATGGCGTTTGTTGATGGGCATGTGCGCTGACTCCGGGCCCGCCGCGGACCACTTAATACAGGGTGCGGTGAACCTGAACCCCCACATTGAAATCCGGCGCGCCGTCCGACAAGCCGGCCGCGGTGTAGGCCGACATCCGCCACGCGGGTGCCATACGCCAGGCGCCGAACAAACCCACTTCGTGGCTGTCCTCCGAGGTGGAGGATGCGGCCTGGCGGAAGTCATAGGACACGCCCGCGCTGGATTTCCCCGGCAACGCCCTGGACAAACCCAGTGAGCCGTAGAACCGGTCATCCAGCTTCAGCTCATCCGAGCTGCCCATGAACTGATAGCCTGCGGTGGCGAATGGCGACCACGCGCCGAGGCGCTGCGAAACGTCGAGTTGCAGACTGTAGTCCGCCTCACCCGTGCCCAGATCTTTGCCCTCATCTGCGGTCGGCAACTTTGCCTTGGCAGTGAAATCAAGCGCTGGCGCGTTAGCGGACCACGGATCGAGGCTGTAGACCAACGCCGCCACCACATCGCCCAGACCTGACTCACGCGTGGTGGAACCCGACTCCTGCCCGGTTTGCACCGGGCCGTCCACGCCGCCCACCACGCCGCCCGGCCCTTCGATTTGCAGGTAGGGCACGGTCAGTTTGGCCGTCCAGGGGAAGCGCATATAGCGAATCATCACCGGCACATACACGATGTCCGTGTCTTCTGTTTCACCGTAGCTTCCGCTGCTGTAATCCACTCCGGTCCCGACCCGCCACTCGCTCTGTTCCGCGGCAGAAGCCGACCCGATCCAACTCGACGCCCCCACCCCCAACACAACCACCCACTTCCATAGCTTGTTCATCTTGGAATGCTCCTCTCGCTCAACCTTGTCGTTCATACCTGCCCTGGTCCAGTCCGATCAGCGTTCGCTGCGGTCCGATCGTTCACTGCGCTCGGTGCGTTCCGTCCGTTCAGGACGGTCGGTGCGTTCCGTGCGCTCGCTGCGTTCGGGGCGGTCCGTACGCTCGGTGCGTTCCACCCGATCCACGCGTTCGGCCCGTTCACTGCGTTCTGCGCGTTCGGTGCGTTCGGGACGATCCGTGCGCTCCGCCCGCTCAACACGTTCCACGCGTTCGACGACGGCCCGCTCCACGCCCGGCTGGGTGTCGTCCACCGAGCCGTCTCCGCGCAGCTTCAAACCATCCGGCCTGATATCGTCGTCCGGCGAAGTGGAGTCATCGTCAGCGCGCCCGTTGCCGCGTTCACCGCGCGCCTCCTTCTCGCGGGTGCGGGTGGTCTGCAAAACCACCTCGCCGTTGGCGTCGGTGAAGGTCATCGTGCGCACCCTGGTTTCGGAACCGTCGGGATTCCGCTCCCGCGTTTCGGTTTTTTCCCGCTGCACGCCGGTCACAGGATTGACGTGTACATCGCGCCGCTGACGAACCTGGGTGCCGTCTTCGGTCACGCTCCGCTCATCTTCCTTGATGATGTGGTTCTCGGGATGGCCCACCAGATCATCCCCCGGGCTATCCTCGGGCGAGCCGTCCCCCCGCACGTCCGGCACGTCCACTCCGCCGCCCACCAGGCCCGGCTGGGTGTCGTCCACCGAGCCGTCTCCGCGCAGCTTCAACCCATCCGGCCCCAGATCGTCCCGTATCTGGGCCTGCGCCACCGTCACCGCCATCAGCACCACCACCATCCAACGCATCGTCGTGTTCATCCTTGATTCTCCTCCGCGGGAATAATTCCCACAACGGCTCTACCATATGCGGGAATATTTCCCGCGTCAAGGGGTCGCGTGTATTTTTGAGCGGGGGGGGGGGGGGGGGGTAGGGGGGGGGGGGGGGGCAAAAAAATTTATGGCCGAAATTAATCACAAAGGGGCCCGG
>CAYTVN010000104.1:0-10434 GCA_964441655.1 uncultured Verrucomicrobiota bacterium
GCCTCACCTTTTGACCGCACCGCCTGCGCTTCGGTGGCGGGTATGCCGGTGACCCCCAGCAGCAAGTACAGCATGGCGGCCGGAGCAAGGACCGCCCACACTCCGCCCACTGCCGGAAGAGCCAGCAAGGCAAAGGCGCACCAATTGAGCCACTCAAAGAAGTAGTTTGGATGGCGGGAATAATTCCACAGCCCCGCCCGGCAAACGGTTTCACCGGGCGCGCGGTTTTTCTTAAAGGCTGCCAGCTGGGCATCGGCCAGGGTCTCGCCCGAAAGCGCCAGCAACCACAGGATGCCGGCGGCTACATCGGTGGCCCCCCAAGGGTTGGCGGAGTGGGCGGCGAGTGCGAAGGGCAGGGCGAAGAATGGCACGCTGATGGCTTGGAATTGATAGAAGCGAAACATGCGCCATTCCACCTGTTCGCCCCATTCCCGGCGCAATTGCTGATAGCGCCCGTCTTCGGGTTTGCCATGTGAACGATGGTGAATGTGGAAGGCCAGGCGAAGCCCCGAGAGCCCGCCCATGACGGACATCATGGTGCGCCGTGCCGCATCGCCGCCCAGCCAGAGAGCAAGAAATACGGCCGATCCACCTATGGCGGCCGCCCAGCCGACATCCACCACGCCGGCATTGCCGGTGCGCCGCTGCAAAAGCCATAAGCCCACCATGAGAACCGCAGCCCCCAACCAGACCCAGGCTAAACTGATCGCGATTGAGGTCATGACGGCAGTGCTTTCGATTTGCGTTCTTCTGCGGGCCGAAGATCAGCCAGTCGGGTGAACAAAACGCGCAAAACAATATTGGTAACGGCAACGAACGGAATACCGATCAGGAACCAAACCACCAGGGCATGCCAGGTGGTGCTCCACAGGGATGCCATGGCGCCCCAGAGATCTGCTTTGAAAAGCGCCACCAACTCAGACGGCGCCAACTCCAGCGGCGACTGCCCGAACAACCGTTCGCCGCCCCGGAAGAACGGAATGATCAGAAGTATCTGCAGCGGATAAACCAGCCAGTTTACCGCCTGGATGGCGACCAGATTGAGGCGTAAAGGCAGGGCAACCATCGTGCAGAGTACAGTCGTAATGCCGAGCATGGGAATAATCCCGAGATAAGCACCCAAAGCGGTACTCCAAGCCAGCTGGCCCGGACTGACACCCTGGCGCAACAAGTTCAGCAGCGGCTGCCAGACCTGCTGGCGAAGGTGGGCTGAAATGTTCATGGATTGCGCCGGGTCAACAGGGTGGAAATCGGTTCATGGGTGGTGAGGCGTGCAAGCTCCCGCAGCATATAGAAGGCCATGGCGAAGTTTCCAAGCGCCAGTATCAGCAAAAGCCAGTACAGGCGAGGCCACCAGCGTTGTTCTTTGTAGACCAGCCAGAGATAGAACGTGAGAAAGGCAAAATAGGCATCAAACAGGGTGGCCAGCCCCCACGGATTGGCAAGCAGTGGACCTGTGGCCGACAGCACATTCTCGTGCAGACTGGCGCGCACAGTTACCCACGTCATGGCGGCCAAAACCAAGGCAAAGAAGACCTGAAGAATACGTTTCGGGCTCATGCGGGTGATTCGCGGGAGGCACAAATACCTTACAAAAGGGAGGGAAGCCATCGTTGACTTTGCCCCGGGTGCTGCCTAGCATCGCCCCCTGATCTTTGTCCATTCTAAGGAGAGGCCTCGCTTTGACCACCATAGAGAAACTACTCATCGTCCAGGATCGGGATCGTCGCATCCGCCAGCTGAGCCGGGAGTCGGAAGATATTCCGGCCCGCCGCAAGCTCAGCGAAGAGCGCTTGAAAGAGCACAAAGAGTCGCTCGCGGCCGCCCAGGAACTCTTGAAGAAGAACGCGGCTGCCATCAAGGGGGTCGAACTCGAAATTGACACCTGCAAGCAGCGGATTCTCAAGCTGCGGGAGCAGCAGGCCTCCATCAAGACCAATGAGCAATATCGGGCCATGAACAACGAAGTGGCCGGCGTGGAAAAGCAAATCCGTGAGTTTGAAGACCGCGAGATGGTGCTGATGGAAGAGACCGAGGGATTGCGCGCTAACGTAACCCGCATGGAGCAACGGCTCAAGCAGGAGGACGAAATCGTCAATTCGGATCGGGTGCAACTCGAGGATCGCCTGAAAGCCCTGCAAGCTGAAATCGAGAAGCACAAGCAGGACCGGGTGGGCTTGATCGCCGATATTGATGCGGAGTGGTTGTCCCGCTACGACCGGACCTTCAAACATCACCCGGATTTTGCCCTAGTCCCGGTGGATCAGGCCGCCTGCGGCGGTTGCCACATGAAGTTGCCCCCCCAGGTGGTGCAAAACGTGAAGCGCAACCAAGCCATGGTCTGCTGCTCCTTCTGCGGCCGCATCTTGTACTGGCGGACCTGATCGAGTAAGTTCCTTTTGTAACGATGCCGTGGAGTGACTGGTCGCTCCGGGGACCGCGAGGTCGCCGGGGAGGAAAGTCCGGACTCCATAGGGCAGGATGTCCCGCCCGGCGAAAGTCGCGATGCGGGAGGGGCCCCGGTAAACAGGGCTGACGGAAAGTGCCACAGAAAATATACCGTCCCGGCCAAGCCGCAAGGTGGACGCAGGGATAAGGGTGAAAAGGTGGTGTAAGAGACCACCGTGCGGGTGTGAGAGCATCCGCGCAAGGCAAACCCCATCCGGAGCAAGATCAAATAGGAGGCCAGAGGCGGCCCGTTTCCTCCCGCTTGTCGGGAGACCGGTTGGCGCAAGTCAGCCGGGTGGCTTCGGGTTGATCGCAGACCCCTCGCAAGAGGGGAGATAAATGACCGGTACGCGCAAGCGCTACAGAATCCGGCTTATCGCTCCACGGCACGTTACATAAAAGGGCGCATGACCCGACCGAAGCATATAGTCAGCATGGTGGCCGCGCTTATGGTGCTTGCAGCACTTGGGTTGGCCGCGGGCTATGCATGGATTGCTCGCCGCCTGCCGGTGCTGCCCATCCCCCCTCAACCGCCGGCATCCGGATTGGCCTGGCCGGACTCGGCGCCTGTCACAGGTGAGGTGTGGCAGGTTTTCCTAAATCCGCAACCCGCTGGAGCGTCCGTGACCGCCGGGCCTCTGGCCAATCGATTCCGGTTGGCCGGCACTTTTTTCCTTTATGCCCCCGAAGGCGAAACCGCGGAGTCCCAGCGGCGGGCCATCGTGGACGATGTGCAGAAATCGCAGCAGTCCATCGTCACCGAGGGCGATACGCTGGAAGAATTCCGGGTCCAGAATGTTTATCCGGATCGGATTGTCCTGCGTACGGGAGGCACCGATTACACGTTGGCGCTCAGTTTTGCCGAGACCGGTCCGGTAGCCAGCGCGCCGCCGGCCGCCACGGGAGAAACCGCCGTGGTCTCCATGGAAGACATGCCCGCCCTGGAAAGCAGTCGTTTTGGCAAGCGGGTGGGGGAGAACCGGTGGGTCTTCAATCGTGAAGAACTTCTTAAATATTATCAGGAAGTGCTGGATGAACCGGAGCGGATAGCCAAGGTATACCTGTCGTTGAAGCCGGACTACCAGGGCGAATCCATCGAAGGGTATCGTCTGGCCAGCGAGGGCGAGGCGGACTTCTTCAAAGCCGTGGGCCTGCAGGAAGGAGCTACCATTCGCAAGGTCAACTCCATGCGCATGGTGAGCCAGCGCCGGGCGGAATATTTTCTGAGCGAGTTTCTCAAGAACCGGGTCAGCGCGTTGGTGCTGGATGTGGAGCGCGAGGGCAAACCGGAAAAGATGATCTACCTCATTCGCTGACCCTGCTTGCGACGGGACGGTTTCCGGGGGGCGGCCGGGCGGAGCGGTGTTTCGGAAATCACTTCGACCAGCCGAAAATCCACCAGCATGCGCTGCGTATCCACCCGCAACAGTTCCACCTGGATCCGCATACCCACCCGGAATGCATGGCGGGGATCCCGTCCTTTGATACGGCCCTGCGCCAGGTCCACGGCATAGCGATCCGGCGGTAAGGTGGGGAGTGGAATCAAACCCCGCTGCAGGGAGTCCTCAATTTCAACCAGCAGCCCGCGCGAGACCACCCCCGTGATCAACGCGGCGTGCGGACCGGCATGACCCGCGGCCAGTTGCGCCGCGTAGAAGGTGATGCGTTGTTCCTGAAGGCTTTCATTTTCCGCGTCATCGGCGTTTCGTTCCGTGGCCGAACAGTGCCGGGCCAGCGCTTTCAGGTCCAGATGACCATAGGGCGAATGACGCTGCTCCTCCACCGCGCATAAAATGCGATGGACTACCAGGTCCGGAAAACGGCGGATGGGTGAAGTGAAATGAGTGTAGTGGGTGAACCCGAGGCCAAAATGGCCCACCCGGGTTTCGGCGTACAGGGCACGCTTCAAGTTCCGCAACACAGCCAGGTTGATCGGATACTCAAGAGGCGATCCGGCAACTTCGCGGCACAGGCGGTTGATGCTCTCGGGATCGGTGGGTGCGCGCGACATGCCCAGCTGGGCCAGGTCGTCGGCCATGCGTGCCCATTGTTCGTCGGTGGGAGGTTCATGAATCCGGTACAGGGCGGGTACGCGTTGTGCCGATAGAATTTCCGCCACCGCCACGTTGGCCAGCAGCATGAATTCCTCAATGAGGTGATAGGCCTCGGGCGCGCCCCGGCGATGAAACCCGATGGCTTTGCCATTTGCATCCAGCTCGCATTTGACCTCCGGCATGGCGAGATCAATGGATCCCGCCTGCATGCGGCTACGGCGCACCCGGCGGGCGAGCGGGATCATGTGTTCGAGCACGCCCCGGACCTCCAGCGGGATGGCCTCCTCCACCTTGCCGTCCATGAAACGCTGGACCTGATCATAATCCAGGCGTGCCTTGGAGTGAATGACGGAGCGGCAGGTTCGCCGGTTTATTACCCGGCCCTGTTCATCCAGTTGCAGCACCACGCTGTGCGTCAAGCGATCCACGTAGGGGCGAAGGCTACAGATATCGGACGTCAGGTAGGGGGGCAACATGGGCACAAAGCCGCCCACCAGATAGACACTGTTCCCGCGCCGGCGTGCTTCGCGATCCACATCGGAATCGCGTGGCACAAAATGGGCCACATCCGCGATGTGAACTCCGGCCTCCCAACTGCCATCGGGCTGGCGGCGGAGGGAAATGGCATCGTCAAAATCGCGCGCATCTTCCGGATCAATCGTGAAGGTGATCCAGGGGCGGAAATCTTCCCGGCCGTGCAGATCGCTGGCCACCAATTCGGGTGAACGTTGCCGGGCCTCGTGATCCACGCTGCTTTCAAATCGGGTGTCGAGTCCATGGTTTCGCATCAGGCTCAGCAATTCCACACCTGCGGCGTCGGCGGGACCGAGATCTTCCACTGCGGTGCCAGTGAGGGCGGCGCCAGGGCCCTTCCAGTCGTCCAGCCGGACGACGATTTTGTGGTGCAGGGTGGGCTCCTTGAGTTCCCGGCTCCACCCGATAATGTTGACGTTGGTGGATACGCGCGGGCTGTCGGGAATGATGTACCAATAGCCGCGGCCCTTCATCAGGGTGCCGGCCAGCGTCCGGCTCGCCCGTTCCAACACGCGCAGCACGCGAGCGGATGCCCGTTCCTGCTCACCGGATCGACCGCGGCGTGCACGCAGTGGTTCCACCACCACGCTGTCGCCATCAATGGCGCCCGCCAGGGCGTCCCGGGAAATGAAGTATTCCACGCCAGGCGGTTCCAGGGGTAGGGCGCGTGCATCACCTGACATCAGGCACTTTATCTGGGCACGTATCTGACGCACCGGAGACGGCAGGGCCCATCGGTTCTTGCGCAGGCAGGTCAACCGTCCCTGGCGCTCCAGATCGCGCAGCAAACGGCGCAGGCCCTGTTTTTCATGGCGATGGAGATGGAGGGCCGCCGCCAGTTCGTGTTGTCGAAGGGGGCGATAATCCGGCGCCGCCAATAATTCACATAGGCGACTTTCCAGCATTGCGGTAGGATGCACGGGCAAGAGTATAGGGTGCACGAGCAGAGCGAACCAAGCGGGATTACGCGGATTCAAAGCCATGAAAATCGCTTATGTGGCCAGTGAAATCACGCCCTATGCATCCACCGGCGGATTGGCAGAAGTGGCGGGCGCCTTGCCGCCGGCCCTGGTTGAGCTTGGGCATGACGTACTGCGGTTTATGCCCATGTACCGCACGGTGCTGGAAGGACACCCGGCCTGCCGGCCTGCGGGACTATCGCTGAACATTCCGGTGGGCTTTCGCAGCTATACCGCGGAAATCTGGTATTCGGATTCACCTGCTCCGCGCACCTACTTCATTCGGCGCGATGAGTACTTTGACCGGAGTTGCCTGTACAATCTGCCGGACCGCGATTACGACGACAACTTTGAGCGCTACGTTTTTTTCCAGAAGGCGGTCGTGGCCTTGATGGATGCATTGAAGTTCTCGCCGGATGTGGTGCACGGCAACGACTGGCAGTGCGGACTTATGCCGTATTTTCTCAGCCAGGGTTGGCAAGGCAATCCGCGCTCCCGCCCGGAACCATTTGTCTTCACCATACATAATCTGGCCTACCAGGGAATTTATCCCGGCAGCGATTATGCGGAGACCAATCTGCCGTTTAATTGCTTCTCCGTGGGCACGGTTGAATTCTACGGAAAGATCAACTGCTTGAAGGGTGGGGTGACGGGAGCGCGCGCCATCACCACGGTCAGCCCCACGTATGCCCGGGAGATCTGCACCCGGGACAACGGGTATGGTTTGGATGGTCTCATGGCCTCGTTGGGAACACGTCTCTCCGGCATTCTGAATGGCATTGATACCCGGCTTTGGAATCCTGGCGATGATCCGCACCTGGAGACTCCCTACCACGCCGCGCAGCTGGCGGGGAAGGGGACCTGTCGTTTGTCCTTCCAGACCCAACATCGGTTGCGCCCCTCCTCCACCACGCTCGGCATGGTGACCCGGTTGGTGGCTCAAAAAGGATTGGATCTGGTAGCCGAAATCATGCCGGAACTCATGAAGCGGGATGTCTCGCTTTTTATCATGGGCTCAGGTGACGAGCGGTTCCACCAGCTGTGCCTGTCCTGGAAGGCCAACTGGCCGGACCGTTTTGGTTGCCATTTGGGCTATGAAGCGGGGCTGGCGCATCAGGTCATGGCGTACTCCGATTTTCTGCTTATTCCGTCCCGCTACGAGCCCTGTGGATTGAGTCAGTTCTACGGCATGCGCTATGGCGCCCTGCCCGTTGCCCATGCAGTAGGTGGCCTGGTGGATTCGGTAACCGACGTGGGGGCGGGGGATGGCAGTACCGGCACAGGCATTCTCTTTCACGAGCCGACGGCCAAGGCCCTCTTAAATGCGGTCGACCGGGCGCTTGCACTGCGGGCTAAATCGGCTGCCTATGCCATGGTCCAAAAGCGCGCCATGCAATCCGATCACTCGTGGGCTCAGCCGGCGCGTCAGTACGCCCAGCTCTACGACAGCGTACGTCAGCCCTAGAGCCGATCCTGATCGGTTCTGAACACCAAAGCGCTAGCCGCGCATCGAGGCTCCTGACTCTGCGATGCCATAAACCCGCAGCCTTATCATAGTAGCCGAAACGAACGCAAAACCCGCCACACCACCACCAATAGCGCCCCCCCGCTACCCATTATACGACATAATATGTATTATGCGACGTTGTATAAGGAGGCCGAATATGGCCCATTTTCATCATCCGTTGTGGTTGCGTGGTCCTGAACAGAACGCTGGACTGGTCAGGATGTTTGGTTGTTATCACGTCCCAATCGGTGTGCTTGTGACATGCGACCGACGGACAGTTTCATCACAGGCGTGACGAGTTCGGGAACTATTGGACCAGTCCCCAGCGCGAACTGAAGGGCCAATAAACGGCAAAGGCCGGCCCTACGACGCTGCGCCGGTTGACGGCTCCAAAGTATCGGCCGTCCAGGCTGAATCCGGTGTTGTCGCCCAAGGGCAGATACTCGTCGTCCTTCAGATTGTAGACGGCCAGACGACTGCCCAGAACGGTCGGGGTAAAGCTGTCATGCCGCGGCAGCTGATAGCCGTGGTAGCCCTGTGCCGTGCCTTCGACCAGTCGTTGAAAGGCAAAAGGCTCGGTAACCCGCTTCCCGTTGGCCACCAGATATGGCGGGTCCAGCTGCAGCGAATCCCCCGGCATGCCGGCCAGCCGCTTGATGTAAAAGGAATCGGGCCGGATCCGTGGGTACTTGATGTCCCGTGTGCTAAAAACAAAAATATCACCACGCTCGGGACGGGCAAAATTATAGCGCACCTTGTTCACGAAAATGTGGTCACCCAGCCGCACCCGTCCACTGGCCAGCACCTGACCTCTCGTCACGATGGATTGTCCCGGCGTGACATTTAAGGGCATGTCGCGCGGAATCACGTGCGTCTGGCCGGCCACCCGCACCAGGATATTCTCATCGCTCATGTCAACCTGGGGGTCCACCCGGCCCGAGGTCTTGGCCCGCACCTCCACATAGCGATCGCCCAGAAGCGCCATGGGCACCAGATTCAACGGGAAGTAGTCGTACCACAACTTGCCCGATTGTGGCTGGACGGTAATACCGTACAGGGTCGGCTGCATGGAGCCAGTGGGAATTTTGAAGGGCTGGATGAAGTAGGTACGGAAACCCATGGCAACCGCCAGGGCGACCGCGATGACTTCAATGTTCTCCCGCCAGCGAGGATGGCGGTGAGGCGGCTGAACGACATCCAGCTTTTGCCCCACCTCCTCCACTGCGGCATCAATCCGCTGCATGTCGCGGGCCCGCCAGGCATCCTTCAAGCGGTCTTCCGCCTGTTGCAGGGCGGACAAGTCCGCGGCGCCCGCCACATCCTCCCGCATATGACGGGCATGCGTGGCTTCGTGCAGTACGTGTTTGATCAGTTTGCGATAGCGGCGGCGCTGCAGAAAATTCATATCAATCCATTCCGCCCTTCAGCACTTTAACGAAGGCTTCCTGCGGTATGCTCACCCGCCCGATCATCTTCATCTTCTTTTTGCCTTCTTTCTGCTTCTCCAGCAGCTTGCGCTTGCGGGTGATGTCGCCGCCATAGCACTTCGCGGTCACGTCCTTGCGCATGGCCCGAATTGTCTCCCGAGCCATGATCTTGTTGTTCACGGCCGCTTGGATGGCGATGGGGAACATGGCGGGCGGGATCAGGTCCTTGAGGGCGGCGCATAACTGCCTCCCCCGCCCTTCTGCCTTGGTTCGGTGAATGATGCAGGAGAATGCTTCCACGACCTCCCCGTGCACCAGGACGTCCATACGGACCAGATCAGATTCCTGGTACCCGGCATATTCATAGTCCATGGACGCGTATCCGCGGCTCACGCTCTTCAGCTTGTCCTGGAAATCTATCAGGATTTCGTTCAGGGGCAGGAAGCAGGTCAGCATCACACGGCGCCCGTCCAGAGTCTCCGTCTTCTCCACCGACCCGCGACGGTCCATGATGAGTTGCAGTATGTCACCAATGTGTTCGTTGTGGCAGATCAGGAACGCTTTGATCACAGGCTCTTCAATGGCCCGCAGACGGCTCGGATCGGGCAACTTGGTGGGGTTCTCGATCTCCGCTTTCTGGCCGTCCGTGGTGTGCACAACGTAGACCACGTTGGGATAGGTGGAGATGATGTCCACGTCGTATTCGCGGCGCAGACGCTCCTGCACGATCTCCATGTGCAACAAGCCCAGAAAGCCGCAGCGAAAACCCAGGCCCAGGGCCAGGGATGACTCCGGCATGTAGCTGAAGGAGCTGTCGTTCAGCTTATACTTTTCCAGGCTGACCTTCAGTTTTTCAAAGTCCGCGGTGTTGATGGGATAAATCCCGCTGAACACCATGGGATGGATTTCCTTGTAGCCGGGTAACGGGTCATCGGTCGGTTTGGCGGCCAGGGTCACCGTGTCGCCGATCTTGATCTCAGCCGGATCCTTGATGTTGCCGATAAAATAGCCCACTTCACCCGCCTGCAAACGCGCCACCTTGGTCGGGCCGGGGGTAAAGATGCCCACTTCCTTGACTTCGTAATCCTGCCCGGTGCGGTAGAGTCGCACCCGGTCGCCTGCCTTTACCTGGCCGTCCACCACCCGCAGGTAGGTTATGACGCCGCGGAAGGTGTCGTAGGAGGAGTCGAACACCAAGGCGCGCAAGGTGCCGTTCGGGTTGGTCTGGGGCGGCGGGATGCGCTCGACAATGGCGTCCAGAAGGGCTTCCACCCCCACCCCGGTCTTGGCGCTGACCTTGAAGCTTTGGCCATGGGCCGGGATGGCGAGGATTTCCTCGATCTGCTGCTCCGTCTCTTCCACGTGGGCGTTCTGCATGTCCACTTTGTTGAGCACGGGGACCAGGGTCAGGCCCTGCCCGGCAGCCAGAAAGGTGTTGGCCACGGTTTGCGCTTCCACGCCCTGGGTTACATCCACCACCAGCAGGGCGCCTTCGCAAGCCGACA
>CAYTVN010000105.1:0-10416 GCA_964441655.1 uncultured Verrucomicrobiota bacterium
GGTACAGATGCGAAAGTGCCCGCCATGAATCCTCCGCAGGCGGCCAGTCAATCTTGATACCGCTGGCATCCCGTAGGTCTTCCTCGGAAGCTCCGGCTCCGGCCTCGATGATCTTCGCCCGCATGGCCTCGCCATCTACCGCAGGCGCGAACCTCGGAGGGATGATGCGTCCGGTGTTTTTGAGTCCAGCCTTCTTGATGGCATCAATAATTTCGCCGTCTCTAACCGGGCGTGACCCGTGAACCGCTTGGCGTAGGTCGAGGAATGTGTCCGATGGGTCAATGCCCGCTAGTATCCCAAGGTTTGCCACCCCCAAGAGTGCGGCATGGGCGCCGCCGCCACCAGATGCCGGCATGGTGGCCAATGCATTTTTATATTTCCGCTTTGCTTCGTCTTTGAGGAGTTCCTCGATTAATGCCGATGCCTCCTTGAATGACAGCCCCTTGCTGATACCGCCTAGTTTGCGGATCAACGCGATTTGCGGATCGGTTGGGGCGCGGGTGTAGTCGATGGTGTCTGCAGCCTGATTCGCGTGGGTGGTGGGGGTCTTGCTGGCCGGTGTGTCGTTGTGGGGGCACATGGTTACTGCCCTCCCAAGCTCTCGACGCAACGTGCGGCGAGAAATGCAGCCAGACTGTCTCGGTCATAAACCAAAGAGCGCGCGGTGAGTTTATAGAACCGAATTTCACGGTTGCGGCGTAGTGATTTGAGTTGGTGCTCACTCAGCCCGGTGAATAGCTTGGCCTGCTTGGGGTTCAAGCGCGGTCCATACGCGACGCTCGCCGTCATGCTCCGCTCCCGACTGCAAAGATAGAGCGTTGTGACACCCCCAGAGCCCGCGCAATGGCGCGACGAGTGGAAGGCTTAGGGCGAACGCGACAGTTGATGATTTCGGACAGACAACCGGCGCAAAGGTTGGCGCGAGTTGCGATGGTTTTTGCGGATTGACCACTCGCCGCAATGACAGCAACGAGAGCGACATTCTTGACTTTGGGCTTTTGCACTTACGACTCCTGCAAGAGTCGATCCCCGTGAGCTTCTGACAAACAGGGACGCGACAAGTTTACTCGAACTTGTCCCGACCCTGAATGTCACAGGGGTAGGCACCGGGCCTTTCGGCAACGGACTGTTCCGTCTTATGAGGTTGAATGCCCGGAGCGAAGTTCTTTCACCGGACGCACCTACTATCGAGTCGACCGCAATCGGCCTGCGGAAGGAACGCATTTTTCGCGCTATAGGTACTCGGGCACGGATGCCGGAGTTAAAACCCTGCAACTACTTGGCGCTCGTCGACGATGCGAGTTTGACGCTCATAACCTTTTAACTTCTGGCATCAAGGTGCACGAGATAGGCGATGAACTGCAACCTCTAATATGCTCGACGAAAAGACTGTCGTAAACACAGGTGACGCAACGTCTTCGAGTCCAATATGCATCTACGTCGAAGCGGCAGCTCTTGAAAATGGAATTACTTTGCGGATGTTGGGGCTGATATCCCAGTAAGCGAGTGCGTCCTGCTTCCGCACCAGAGCCCGGTAGTGGTTGAACAGTTGGCTCGCGTCCCCGGCGTGGCCTAATTGGGCTGCTGTTCTGCCGGAGTCCTCGAAGGCGGCGAGGTGATAGGAACCGAAACTGTGTCGCAAAGCATTGTGCGGCCAGCGCAGTTTTGCCTTCTCGATTACCAGTCGGATGGCGGCTCGGGAATAGAGGACAAGGCCTTCCTCTTGTCGGTACGGAGTCAGCCAGGCGAGAAGATTTGGTTCGATCTTCACGTAGCGGGCTCGCCGTTTCTTTGCCACGGCGGAGTCCACGTGGATTTCCCTCCGGGCAAGGTCGATGTGCTTCCAATCTAGCCCGATCAATTCGCTGGAGCGAAGGCCGGCGAAGAGGCCGAGGGCCAAATAGGGCACTATGCCGGGGCGCAACTCGGTGGCTTTGGCCAGCAGGCGGCAAACCTCGGGTGGTGTGAAAATCTCGGGGCGCGTCTGCTCAGTAGTTGGCTTGTCAATGACGGCAACCGGGTTGCCTTCACGGTACCCACGCTTCACCGCGAACTGGAACAGCCGGTGGAGTACGCGCAAGAAGTGGTGCCGAGTACGGGCGGCGAGACCCTTGCAGCGTGTGTTTAGCCAGGTCTCTACATCGTTGGTGGTGATACTGGCGATTGGACGGTCGCCATGTTTTTCGAAGAAGCCGGAGATGCGAGTACGGATCTCCGTGATGCTTCTGGGGCGGCGGTTGGCTGTCTCCATGGCGGCTATCAGCTCGGTGTGTACCTCGATAACTGATTTGGCGTTGGCGGGTGCGGCATGCGCCCTCCAGAAGCTCACAGCTTCGGACAGGCTGCCCTTGGTGCCCGCCAAGCCCTTGATTGCGGCGAGCACGTCGGCCCGCTGCTCATCGGTCAGCTTGGTTAGGTTGACGGCGCGGTTTAGCGACTCGTAGCGGTCGGCCTTGGCCTGGGTCTCGCGCTTGGTGCGCAGATCAGCGGCATGTGCGTCGGCTTCAGCCAGCGTCTTGAATTGTTTGACGTTTCTCGCCTTGGTCGGCCAGCGGCCAGCGTCTACCCGGAAATGAACGGCCCCCGACTTCTCGGTAATGGTACGGATGCGCGGCCATGCAAACTTGGGGCCGCGCTTGGTCGGAGAAGGTATAACAGGGGGCATAATGGACAGGATAATGCGGTAGGCGAGTGGTAGGCGCAAGATTAATAGGCCATTAATGCCATATTATTTGCGTTTGCAAGAAGGTTTAGGAAACCGTTGCTCTGTCCAGCTGAGCTACCGGGGCCCAAGAAGAGGGAAACCAATTCTGGTGGGCAGATTTCAAGCTAGCAGAAAGGGGCGGGTGGGGCAACTGGCCGCGGCTATTCCACCGCGATCTGATAAAACCAGGGTCCGCTGGAAGCGGTGTCGGTGCTGTCCGTAACCACATTGGCCGGCCACGTGCCTGGTATGTTGCTGGCCACGGTGGTGGCGATGCCATCGAGCAGATTGGTCAAGCGTTGCAGGCGATAGGTGACTCCGTCTTCTGCGCTCCAGCGGACCACGCGGCCGGCGCTGCTGTATTCCGGACTGGTCCATCCCACCAGGCCCAGATACGAGGTCTCGTTGGTGGGCTGGGTGCCGCTGCGCCACTCGATCCAGTTGTTCATGTTGTCCTGGTCGGCGTCGCAGGTGGCGCAGGAGGTGGCGTTGGTGGTGGTGCCGCTGCCGCCGAAGTGCTGGCGTCGCCATCCGTCAGGAATGCCGTCGCCCACGTTGTCCACCGCGCTGGCCGTGCCGCCGCGCACCAGGCGGACATAGTTGAGGATGCGCACCACGTCGCCCTGCGGGCCGTGGCCGTGGGGATAGTCGGTGGCGTTGCCGGTCTTGGGGTCGCTGCGTTGTGAGCCCGCCCCGTGCACGTCGAGCAATTGCCAGGCAAACGTCGGCGGCGTTTGCATCCAGCCGAGGCCTCGGCCAAAACAAACGTAGGCTCCCAACGGCGTGGCGCTGCCGTCCTCATGGGTGGTGCCGGCCCAGAACTGGGGGAAGTCCAGCTGTCCGCCTTCGTTGGTGATGGAGGTGCAGGAGAAAACGGGATCGATCGCGGCCGAGGCCGTGGTGGCGGGCGAGCGCGTGTAGTCCACCAGACTCTGTAGTTCCTTGACGTTGGGCAGGCGCCAGTCGTGGTAGCCCAGGTGCTGTGCCGCATTCCGGGCCTGCACCCAGGCCAGCGCGTTGGACCAGTTCATGCCGAATCCGCTATCCGCCTCACACCACATGAGGCCGGTTGCCTGATCGGTAATGGTGCCGTCGCCGTGGCGGACGAAAAGATTCATGCTGTAGGTGGGTGTGCCGCGGACGTAGCGCACGTACATGGTTTGCCCGGTGGTGCCGCCGCTGCCGGGGACGTACAGGGGGTACCCCTTGATCCGGCCGTCGGCAAAGTTCACCCCGAAGATGGTGGCGTCGCCGTTCATGGTGGTGCTCACGTAGGCCGTGGCCGACCAGTCCTGGCAATCGATCACGCGTTCGGAGCCCACTCCGCTGCCATAGGCGAACCCGAAATAATTGCTGTTGAGGAAGGGCACATAGCCGGTGGTGTTGGTTATGCTGGGACCGTTGACCCCGGTGAACAGGATGAGGGAGTAAAGTTCCTTGATGGTCGGCATGCGCCAGTCCGCGTAGCCGCCGGTGCGATTGGTGGTCGCGCCTGCGACGGCGGCGGCCCAGGTTATCTTGGTGCCGCGGGCCTTGGTCCACATCAGTCCCGTGTTCAGATCCGAAATGGTGCCGTCACCGTTGTCCCGGTAGGTGTGTTGATTTCCGTACAGCTGGGCATCCTGCCCGTAGAACGGTTGCGCGGAGGTGGGGGGGCTTATCACGGTGGTGTTGCCGTAGCAATTGGTCTGCCCGGTATCGGCGATCAGGTGTGTGGCGAGACCGAGCGAGCCGTTGGAGATCGACAGGCTGTTGAGATATACGTCGTAATTCCCGCCCGCCCCGGCTTCATAATTCCAGCACCGAATTTGTGCGATGGCCGGGTCGGCATGTGCCCGTAAATGGCCGGAGAAACTCCAGCTGCCGGACGGTGCGCTGAGGTTGACCACATAGCTGGTGGGGCCGGTGAGTTGGAAGGCCAGATGCCATCCGTCACCCGTAAACGGCATGGTGGTGTAGGTGGGACCGTTCAGGTCATTCAGGTAGTAATGATTAGTCCCGCCGGTAAAATAGTATTCCCACAACGAGCCGCCCCCTGCGTTTTGCAACCCGAGGCCGACGGAGCGTCCGGCGGCAATCCATCCGTGATCGAAGTCCAACCGCAAAACCTGACCGGTGGTCAGGCTGCCGCCCGTGAAGGGACGCACCGCCTCCGAGATCCCGTTGGTGGACCAGAGGCCCCAGGCGCGGCCGCCGGTATCAATGCCGCCGCTGTTGCCTCCGGCATTCAGCGCAGAGGATGCGGTGAAAAAACCGCCCTGACCGCCCGCGGTCAACTGCCAGGCCCCGAAGCCGCTGCCCCCGTTGGCTTGGTTGGTCCAGCCCGTCTGGTAGGCGGCCTGTGACGCGTCATCCGCGGCGATGGTGGCCGCCGGGCTTGTTGCGCAGGTGACCAGAAGGATCCAGGCCACCACCCACCGTGCACCTCGTTTTGTTGGCATTACAGGCACCCTTGTGCGCGGCGGATGAGTTACGCCGGTCGCGAGACGGATAACGAGTTAGGCGGCGGCATATTGCCGATTATTTTAACGGACCCGGCTTTTCCATGTCCGGGTCGGGCTGCAGGCGAATGTCGCGGATCAGGTCGGAGCCGAAGCGGGTTTGCAGATTTTTCAGCATCTGGGGTTTGCCGTTGCGGTTGAGTTCGCTCATCCACACCGAACTGGTGACAAAGATGGTCAGGATGCGGTTCTGGATTTTACCGGGGCGGGCGCGCCGCGCCACCTGCTCGCCCACCAGTTGCGGCCACTCGTTCAGCAGGGTCTGCTGCCAGAGCTTGTCCTCCAGGCCCACCTCCTTCATGAAGCCGGGAATCAGGTCGGAAAATTTGCTGGCCCGCTCCGGAATGGGCTGGGGCTTGTACGCGTCCAGGTGAAAACGTTCCCGCTCCAGCTGCCAGCGGCCGGGGGTGTAGTTGGAGGAGCGTGGGCGCATGGTGATTTCCCCGCATCATGCCACAGGGGCGGGAAAGGTCAGCAGGGAAAATGGGGGCCGCACTTCAGTAACGGGTGCGATGGCAGCCGTGCCGGACCAGCCAGTCCACCGCCGCACGCTCCCAGCCGATGTCGTGCCCGGCCCGCTCGCTTTCGTACCACTTGTGCAGAAGTATCTCCTGCTTCATGCGGGCCCAGTGTTGAAAGAGAGACGTCTGCCGCGCCCAGCGATCAACCGCCTCGGCGTTGTCCGCAAGCTCTGTGATACAGGAATCCATGGGACGGGAATAAAATCCACCCATGCCCCGGTCGGCGTCAAGCCTCCATTCCATCACAGCACGCGGGCAATCAGTCCGTGCAAATAGGCGCTTTCCGGGAAGGACACCAGGATTGGATGGTCGGCGGGCTGGCCCAGGGTTTCCAGAATCTGGACCTCGCGCTGGGCATCCACCGCCGCCCAAGCCACGGTCATTTGCAGATCGTGCGGCGTGACCAGGCCTGCGCAGGAGAAGGTGGCCAGGATGCCGTCCGGCTCCAGCAGCTTGAGGGCCAGCAGGTTGATGTCCTTGTAGGCGCGCAGGCCCTTTTCCTTCTGGGCCGCGTTGGAGACAAAACGCGGAGGGTCCAGGATGATCAGGCCGAATTTGCGGTTGGCGTCCCGGAACCGGCGCAGGGCCTCCGGCACGTCGGCCTCCCGGTACTCCACCGGAACCCGCAGCTGGTTGAGCGCATGGTGGGCGCCCGCGTGGGACAGGGCATCCGTGGACGCATCCAGGCCGGTGATGTGCAGCGCCCCCGCCGCCGCCGCGTGCAATTCGAAGGAGCCGGTGTAGCAGTAGGCGCTCAGCACGCGGCGTCCGCGCGCGTAAGGCGCGGTGCGTTTCCGGTTCTCGCGCTGGTCCACGTAGAAGCCCGTTTTCTGTCCGCCCGCCAGATCCACGTCGTAGAAAAATCCGCTCTCCCGGATGCGCACCGCGTCGGTCACGCCCCGCGACAAAGCAGCCACCGCGGCCGGGTCCACGCCCTCGCGCTCCACCGCCTCGCGCTCCGCCGCCACCTGCCAGCGCGCGATGCCGGTGCGCGCGTTCAGATGGGCCAGCAGGGCGGGCAGAAAGGGCACCAGCCCGGCGGCGCTGATACGCACGGAAAGCACGTCGGCGTAGCGGTCGATGATCAGCCCGGACAGGCCGTCCGCCTCGGCAAAGACCAGCCGGTAGGCGTTGGTGTCGCCGTCCAGGCCGACGGGGCCGAACTGCTGGGCCCGCAATTCCAGCGCCGCATCCAGCCGGCGGGTCAGCAGGTATTCGTCCAGCTCCTGGGCGGGATCGCGCGTGAAGATGCGCACGGCCAGGTTGCACCCGGGATGCCCGATCCCGCGGGCCAGCCACTGGCCGTCCTCCGCCACCACCTCCACCGCGCCCGCGCCGGCGGGCTGACCTTCCCACCGCTCGATGGCGCCCGAAAAAATCCAGGGATGCCCGTGGCGGACAGGTTTATCGCGATCACGTTTCAGACGAACCACAATGCGGGGCTGCATGGCGGGGGATAATCCCAGCGAATGCACAGCCTGTCACGAAACTTCCCGTCCGGGCCACGCCGACGTGTGGTGGGCGCTCCAACTGGCGCCCGGGCCGGGATGCCTGTATGGTGAGGGCCATGACGCGGCGAATAAACATCGTGAAGGCAATGCTTCCTGCAATGCTGGCCCTGCTCTGCGCCGGCTGCCGTCCGGATTCGCGCGCCGAACCGCCGGTCTCCGCGCCGTCTGCCCTGGCCGACCTGACCGGGGCCCGCGCCAGGGTGGTATGGGTGCGCGATCTTGCCGACGGCGATGACATGTTTCTGAAAGGAAAACTCCACCAGTTGATGGGCTACGATTCCCGCGAGGGCCGCGAGCGCGTGTTGTGGTCGCCCCGGGACCAGATCAACAAGCCCGTGCTCAGCCCGGATGGTACCTACGTGGTGTGTTCACGTTTTCGCGATGACTACATTTTTCGCCTGGATTGGACGGGCGGCCCGCCGCGCGAAATCGGGCGCGGCTATGCCCTGGATGTCTGGCGCGATCCCGCCACCGGGCGCGACTGGGTCTACGCCGCGGTCGACCGTTCGCGCAACCGCGACGCGCCGTACCAGCGCATCGTGCGATTTCCGATGGCGCCGTCGGGCGCGGTGGAGGAGGTGTGGTCCAACGGCGATGTCAGCATGGACAACGTGGACCTTTCCCGCGACGGGCGTCGCCTGGGCGGCATGTTTCCCTGGCCGCGCGGGTTGGTGGTGGATACGGCGACCCGCCAGGCCACCGCGCTGGGCCGCGGCTGCTGGAGTTCGCTGGCTCCCGACAACAGCTATCTGCTGTGGGTGTTCGACGGCACGCATCGCCATTTGTTTTTTCACACGCCGGATGGACGGCACCGCTGGCGGACCACCATCAACACCATCCCGGGCGGGGAAAACCGCCGCATGTATCATCCGCGCTGGAGCAACCACGCGCGGTTCTTTGTCACCACCGGTCCCTACGACACCGACGCGCTGGGCAAGAAAAAGAAAGGCACCGGGCGCGGCGTCGAAGTCTGGGCGGGTCGCTTCCGTGACGATTTGCGCGCGGTGGAGGCATGGGCCCGGGTGACCGACAATGCGGAGGGCGATTTTTTCCCCGACCTGTGGGTGGAGGGTGGCGAGCAAAGCCAGGTCGCATCCGCCGCCATGCCCGCGGCCGATGGTCCCGCGGTGGTCGCGCCGGCGCTGGGCGAGGTGTGGCCGGGCACCGAGGAGGGCCTGGTGTACCGTTGGGCGCATGGCAACACCCGCAACGAAGTGGTTGATCCGGCCACCGGGCAACGCGTGGAGTGCGCGCTGGAGCCGCGCGATGGTGCGCGGCACAGCCGCAGCTTCGGCCTGGATATCCGGCGGGGATTTTTCAGTGATGTCGTCGCGCCTGCTCGCATGCTGGCCGCCCTGTCCGCCGCGAATGAACTGACCCTCGAACTCACCCTGACCCCGCGGCGCGACGATTTCAAGGGGCCGGCTCGTATCGTGGCTTTTTCGCGTGGGGTGGGGCAGGCCAATTTCATCGTGGGCCAGGAAGGCTCCGACCTGGTGGTGCGGCTGCGCACGCCGGAAACCGGCCGCGACGGATCGGCCAACGATTCGCAACTAAATCTGGGCCCGGTCCCGGTGGGCCGACCTACGCATCTGTTGATTAGCTACCGGCCGGGCCAGTTTACCGCCTACCGGCAGGGCGAGCCGCTGGAGGTGCCGCAGAAAATTCAGGGCGATTTCCGCACCTGGTCGGACGGCGCGTTCACCGTGGGCGCGGAACCCGACGGGTCGCGCGCGTGGGATGGCGAGGTGGAGGGGCTGGCCATCTATAGTCGCTTTGTGGGGCCCGCGGAGGCGCGTCGGCACTACGAACTCTTTGCGAGGGTGCTGGCCGCCCGCCCGCCCGTGGAGACCGTGCGTGTGCGCGCGCGGGTGGTGGAGCGGACGCCTACGCCCGATGCCGCCAGCGTGGCGCCCTACCGGCGCGCGCTCACCCTGTACGTGTATGAGCTGGACCCCGCCGCGCCGGATGTGGACGGAATGCGACGTATCCAGGTGTATCACTGGGCGCTGCTCGATGGCCAACCGGTGGCGGACTTGCCGGAAACGGGTTCGTGGCAGGAGTTGACGTTGGAACGCAGCGAGCACCGTCCGGAGCTGGAAAGCGAGCGGCGGCTGGTGGGCACGGAAGCCTTCGATCTGCCCGAATTTCTCGATGTGAGCCGGTGACCGCATGGTATTCAGTTCCCACCTTTTCCTCTTTTATTTTCTGCCCCTGGCCCTGGGGTTGTACTACCTGGTCCCGGCCCGCGCGCGCCATCTGCTGCTGACCGTGCTGAGTTACGGTTTCTACGGTTGGGCTAATCCGCTGTTCTGCGTGCTAATGCTGGGGTCCACCGGGATTGATTATGTATGCGGCCGGGCCCTGGTGGGGTGGCGCGTGGATCCCGAAACCCGCGAATTGCCGCGCCTGCAACCCGGCACTCCGCGCCGCCGCGCGCAACGCTGGGCCGTGGGCGTTTCCATCGTCAGCAATCTCGCGCTGCTCGGTTTCTTCAAATACTTCAACCTCGGTGTGGACACCGTCAACGCCCTCGCCGTCGCCTTGGGTGCGGAACCGGCGCTGGACCTTGCCTTCCGCGTGGTGCTGCCGCTCGGCATCAGCTTCTACACGTTTCAGTCGATGAGCTATTCGATTGATGTGTACCGCGGGCAGGCCGCCCCGCTGCGCAGCTTCGTTGATTTTGCGTGCTACGTGTCCCTGTTTCCGCAACTGGTGGCGGGACCCATCATCCGCTACCAGGAGCTCGCGGACCAGATGCGGCAGCGCAGCCACACGTGGAGCCTGTTTGCCCGCGGCTGGGCCCTGTTCATCGCCGGCCTGGCCAAGAAAGTGCTGCTCGCCAACCCGTGCGGGAAATTGGCCGACGCAGCTTTTGGCGCCGGCTCCCTGCACACGCTGGACGCCTGGCTGGGCGCACTGGGCTACACCTTCCAAATCTATTTCGATTTCAGCGGTTACTCCGACATGGCCATCGGGCTGGGCCTCATGATGGGCTTCCGGTTCCCCATCAATTTCCAGGCGCCGTACCGCGCCACCTCCCTCACCGATTTCTGGCGGCGCTGGCACATCTCGCTTTCCACCTGGCTGCGCGATTACCTCTATCTCCCGCTGGGTGGCAACCGGCGCGGCCCGGCGCGCACCTACCTGAATCTGTTCGTGGTGATGCTGCTGGGCGG
>CAYTVN010000106.1:0-10389 GCA_964441655.1 uncultured Verrucomicrobiota bacterium
AACAAGACCACGGACAATCCGGACGATGGCGACTGGCAGCGCGAGTGCATGTTTGACCGCGGTTTCCAGCCTGGCCCGGCCCAGGGCAACAAGCTGGCTGCGACCAGCGCGCCGCTCTACCAGCACATCAAGGCGCTCAACCAGGCCCGCACCGATCACAAGAGCCTGACCCGCGGTTCCTTCACCGAGCGGTGGGCGGACGGGGCCTATGCGTTCAGCCGCGTGTATGACAGCGAGGAATCGCTGGTGGCCATCAACCTGCAGGACGGCAACAAGTCCATCAATCCCACCGTGAGCAAGCCGGACGGCACGGAATTCGTCAACGCGCTGAACGCCAGCGACAAGGTGACGGTGAGCGGGGGCAAGATTTCGTTCTCCATGACGGGCAAGGAAACCAAGGTGTATGTGGCCGGCATCACCACCCCGCAGATGTGGGTGCGCGGCACGCACAATTCCCCGGCCGACGGGGTGGCCACCGCGACCGATGCCATTTACGTGAACACGGAAGCCGGCCCGACCGGGGTGGTGACCAGCGTGAAGGTGGGTTACAGCTCGGACAACGGCACCACCTGGAATTTGATCTCTATGACGCCCACCAACTGGGCCAGCCAGGGCGGCACGTGGAGCTTCGCGCGCCTGGGCACCTTCCCGGCCGCCACCGTGATCAAGTACTACATCGAGATCGCCGACGCCAACGGCAACAAGAAGTGGGACAACAACAACGGCCTGAACTTCAGCATCACGGTGAAGCCGCCGGTGGGCGCCTGGGTGCGCGGGGTGCAGAATTTCCCGGTGGATGGCGAAGTCACGGAAGCCGAACCCCTCTACATCAACGCCGAGGCGGGTCCTTCCAACACGCTCAGCAGCGTGCGCACCGGTTATTCCACCAACGGCACCACCTGGGTGGTGACCAACATGACGCTGAACGCGGCCTGGGGCTCGGATGGCGGCAACTGGTACAACGTCGGCCTGGGCACCTTCCCCGCGGGCTCCGTGGTGCGCTACTACGTGGAGGCCCTGGGCACCACCACCAACCGCAACGACAACGGCGGACTGAACTATCAGGTCACGGTGCGCAGCCTGGCCGAGGATCTGTGGATCGGCAACACGCGGCACAGCCCGACCAACGGGGGCATTACCCCGGCCAGCACCATCACCATCTCCAGCGAGACGTGGCCGGCGGGGGTCGCCACCAACGTATCCATGGTTTTCTCGACGGACGGCGGCGCCACCTGGAGCCTGCAAGCCCTGACCTGGGCCGGCACCAACAACAACAACGATCTGTGGAACGTGGGCGTGGGGCCCTACCCGGATGGCACGGTGGTGAGCTACGCGCTGGTGGCCAAGTCCACCGCGCCCGACAAGTGGGACAACAACGGCGGGCAGAACTTCCAGGCCATCGTGGGTGAGGTGGGCGTGCGCATGATGGCGCACTCGCCGGTCATCGGGACGGGCGGCACGCCGGACAACCTGAGCGACGCCTTTGACTTCAACCTCACGGGCCAGGCCCTGCACACCAGCGGCACCAATGGGTTCGGCAGCTTCGGCAGCATCTACGTGAACTACGACGACAGCTACCTCTACATCGGCGGCACCGGCGTGGCCCTGCCGAACGACAGCACGAACAATGCCTACATCGTGTTCCTGAGCGGCGGCGCCAATGCGGGCTCGGGCAATCTGTGGAACTTCAACGGGCTGCCCCTGGGCCTGGACAAGCTGCACAACACGGCCTACCAGCCCGCCATCTGCATGGCCATCCTGCTGGGCGATGTGTATGGCGACAACACCGATCACAACTTCAAGATGTACAGTCCCGATGGTTTCGCCTTCGGTCAGGGCATCTTTTCAACTCCGGCGGGCGGCACGGCTTTTTCGGCCGTACCCGGCGCGAAATTGTCGCAGTTTGGCGGGTATGGTCCCGGCAACCGCCTGGCCGCCAACTGGGAATCGGCCATCCCGCTGTCCGCCCTCGGGGTCACCAATGCGGCCAGCCTGACCAACCTCTACCTCTCCGGGCTGATGGTCACAGGCAGCACGTCCAACGACAACCGGTTCATCTCCGGGAAGTATCTGGGCGCCGGCGCGACCCTGGGCAACGGCGAGCAGCCGGATGCCTTCGGCAACTTTGCCTTCAGCTTCGTCAATCTGGCCGGGTTCAAGGTTATTCCGCCCACCCTCGGGGACGACCTGGGCGTGCCGGAGTCATGGATCACCAACAACCTGCCGCATTCGCATCACATGACCCCGGAGAGCGACTACGACAACGACGGGCAGCCTGATCGTACCGAATACTTCGCGGGCCTGAATCCCACCAACGCGGACGCCCTGCACATCGTGGGCATGGGCGGCGGCAAGGCCTACCTGAACAAGCACGGCGGGCAGGCGGTCACCTACGTGATGGACGTGGCGGACCGGGTGGAAGGCGGCACCTGGAACTGGTCGCCGTATGGCACATACCTGAGTGTGGACGGGGCCTTCAACATGCCGGACATGCCCCTGACTTGCGCGGTTATGCGCGTGCGGGTGCAGGTGCCTCCGCTGAACCAGCCGAGCGACCAGGTGACGGTCAGCGCGTCACCCGCGGGCGGCAGCTTCAGCGTGGAAACCCTGAGCGTGGTGCTGGCGGTGAGCGGGGTCAACGTGACCTCCTCCACTTACACGGTGCAGGGCGGTTCCGCCATCGCCTACAGCAACGGGCAGGTGCTGGCCTTCGGGTCCGGCATGACCAACGGGCAGACCCGCACCCTGATCCTGAACGGGAGCACGTTGAACGGCGCGACCAACCAGAAGATTTACACCTTCACCAAGACTGCGGCTCCGGTGCAGATTTCGTGGACGGGCAACGTGACCACGGACCCGACCGCGGGCGGGTGGGATGCGGGCGAGGCGTTGACTCTGCGCATTGAAACGGCGCCCATCGGCGCGGCGGCCAGCGTGGGCGCGCTGTACCGGGCCAACGGCGGCAGCTGGATCTACACCAACATGGCCAAGACGGGTTCCAGCGCCAGCAACGATCTGTGGGCGGTGAACATCGGCAGCTTTGCCGCGGGCACGGTCATTCAGTTCGCGCTGGAAGCCAAGGATGCCCAGAACAATTCCACGTGGGACAGCCAGAACGGCAACAACTACAGCATCAGCGTCAACGGCGGGTTCATCCCGGGTGGCAACAAGCCCTACTCGACCAACCCCACCAAGGGCCAGTACCGCTCCTCCGGCATCACGATTGACGGCGCCAACACCGGCGGTGAGTGGACCACCAACATGCTGATCGCGCTGGACATGGTCAACGATGACCCGCGCAGCCTGGGCAGCAACTGGACCATGCACGAGGCGCCCATTGACGCCACCCACCTGTGGGCGTGCTGGGATGACAACAACCTGTACCTGGCCTGGCAGTTTGTGGACGTGACCGACGTGCTGGATCCGGCCAACGCGGGCGGCGCGGGCAGCGGCAAAATTTCCAGCAACGGCGGACACCTCATCAGTCTCGTGCTGAACACCAAGAGCGGCGGCAGCACCGGCGACATGTGGGCCAAGAGCAATTCGTGGACCGGTGTGGATACCCCGGACTTCCAGATCTACATGCGGGGCGATCTGTGGGCGGGCGCGTCCTACATGTCCACCGCGTTGCCCGGCAATACGTGGGCGGGCGATCCCCAGTTGGGCACCACCTACAATAACTTCGCGGGTTGGGGCATCACCGTGGCCAATGGCAGCAGCTACGTTGGCGGTGCGCAGCTGTGGGGTGTGGGTGATTGCGACGAGCGCAACAACCAGGGCGCGCCCAACCGCAACTTCCTGAGCGAAGGGCACAGCACCACACGCGACAGCTTCTATGAAATCAAGATTCCGCTCGCCTCCATCGGCCTGACCCGGGCCAACCTGGAAAGCGTCGGGCTCGGTGTCATGCTCACCGGTGGTTCCCTGTCCGCCCTGGACACCATTCCCAACAGTTCGGCGACCAGCGACACCCAGGGCGTGGAAGTGTGGAACTCGCCCAAGGAGTGGGCTGATAGCGACGTGATGACCGAGCCGTTCGCGCGCATCGGCAACTAGAGCCCAGCAGGAAATTCTATAGCCACAAAATGCACAGAATTCACAAAGGCTTTGTGAGTTTTGTGCCTTTTTGTGGCCAAACGGTTCCGTGTCGTCCGGCTACACGCTAGATTAATCTGCCCTCGCGCACGCGTACCTCGCGCAGGGTGATGCCAAGCTCTTCCTGATAGCGGCGGACCAGACGGCGCTCCTGCTCGGTCAGCAGGGACAGGGCCACGCCCCTGGCGCCCGCGCGTGCGGTGCGGCCCACCCGGTGCAGGTAGGCCTTGCTCTGGGTGGGTGCGTCCAGATTGAAGATGTGAGTGACGCCGGCGATGTCGAGCCCGCGCGCGGCCACATCGGACGCGATCATGACCCGCGCCTTCCCGCTGCGAAAGTCATCCATGGCCTTCTTGCGCTCGCTCTTCTCGAACGCGCCATGCAGATCGGCCACCGGTACCTGGTGATGGGCCAGCTTGGAGGCCACCATCTCCGCCGTTTCGTTGCGATGCACAAAAACCAGCGCGCGTTCCGGCTGGGCGGCGTGGAGCAGCTTGCGCAGCAGGTCGGGTTTGTCGCGTTCTTCGCAGACCAGGTAGAGGTGTTCGATGTTCTCGTTCACGGGCGTGGCCGCGGTGCGCACATACACCAGGTTGGGTGAAAGCTCGTGCATGACCGCGGCACTTTCGGACTGCTCGGTGGCGGAGACAAAGACGAGCTGGCGATCGCGGGGCGCGGCCTGGATCAGGTTGCGCACCAGGGGCAGACTTTCCGCGCTGAGCATGCGGTCGGCTTCATCCACCACCAGCGCCTTCACCTTTTGCAGCTTCAGCTTGCCCTGGCCCACGAGGTCCAGCATGCGCCCGGTGGAGCCCACCACGAGGTGCGGCTTCTTTTTCAATTTGTCGATCTGGCGGTCCAGCGAGGTGCCGCCGATGAGCAGCAGGATGCGCAGAGGCCAGCCCGCCCGCTGGGCGACGTCGCACGCAACCCGCTGGATTTGCAGGGCCAGTTCGTGGGTGGGCGCGGCGATCACCACCTGGGTGGCTTCCAGCCGCTGATCCACGCGTTCGAGCAGGGGGAGCAGATAGGCGAGGGTTTTCCCGGTGCCGGTCTCCGCCTGCAGCGAGGCATCCTGGCCCGCGCGTACCACCGGCCACGCCGCGATCTGAATGGGCATCGGCTCGGTGATGCCGAGTTTCGCCAGGGCCGCAACCAGGGTTTCGTGGAGTCCAAGTTCGGAGAAGTTCATGCGGCACGCTAGCATGGTTTTGCGAATTTGACGATGAGGGAGCCGGGGTGGGGGTCCGTTTTGCTGCGAAAAACGCAGGGCGTCCGGCGCGGCACGCAAACTGCTGCTAAAAGAAATCCGCCTGACTGGGTATTCCGTTGGAGTGCGTGCGCTGGGTTTTATGATGTGGACGTCCAAACATGTGACTGCCGTTGTGCTGTGCCTGCTCACCGGGGTTGGCATCGCCCGCGCCCTTGATCTCAACGGCAACCAGCAGAGCGACGTATGGGAGTGTCAGTTCGGGGCCACCGGGCTGGCCGCCGCCGCGGATGCGGACGTGGACGGCGTGAACAACGCCGGGGAAAGCGTGGCCGGCACCGATCCCTTCGATCCCGGCTCCGTGCCGCGACTCCTCATCCAGACGACGAACCTGTGGTGGTCCTCGGTCAGCGGCAAGCTGTACCGGGTGGAGGCCACGACCAATCTGCTCGCGGGCTGGACGACGGTGGCGTCGTTTCCCGGCACGGATGCAGTCTTCAGCAACGCTCTGTTGATGGCGACCAACGGGGAGTACCGGCGTCTGCGCATTGAGAATGTGGACGCGGATGGCGACGGGCTGTCCGACTGGGAGGAACTGCGCATGGGCTTCGAGCCCGGACGCACCAACAGCGGGCGCTACGACCTCGCCGATCTGCCGCGGATGACGGCGGCGCTGACCAACACCAACAGCGTCGTAACGTGTTCCCTTGTGGATGGACTAATGTACGAACGCTGGCCGGACCCCGGGGTCATCGCGATCCGCCGCACGGGGTCGCTGCGCCCGCTGACCGTGAGTTTCAGCCTGGGCGGCACGGCGACGCGAGATGTGGACTACACCACCGCGCCCGGCAACACGGTTTCATTTCCGCTGGGCGTGACCGAGGTGTGGGTGGAATTTCAGCCCGTGGCCGATGCGAACGACGGGGAGGGTGACGAAACGATTGTTCTCAACGTGTTGCCCGGCTCCGGCTACACGCGCACCGCGCTTACCAATGCCGTGGTGTCGCTGGGCAATGAAACGGCCGCGAGTCTGCCCAACCCGAAGGCGGCCGCGCGGTTTCTCATCCAGGCTTCCTTCGGGCCGGATCAGGATTCGACCAACGACGTGGACATCATTCCCGAGAACGTCGAGGAGGTGATGGCCATTGGTTACGACGCGTGGATATCGAACCAGTTCGCGCGCCCCATCGGCTTCATCCAGCCCTTCACATCGTACGCGCTGACCAATCTGCCCGAATTCTACATTGATTCCAAATCAGCCGCCTGGTGGAACCGCGCGATGGGCGTCACGAACCTGATCCCGCCGTGGCCCGGCCAGTTGCCCGACCCGTTGCGCCAGCGCCTCGCCTTCGCGCTCAGCCAGATTGTCGTCGTGTCGGATCGCCCGGAGACCCTGGCCGTGGAGCCGGTTGGCATGGCGAATTATTACGACATGATCATCACCAACGCCTTTGAGAATTACCGGGACATTCTTTTCGACACGACCATGCATCCGTGCATGGGCTTTTATCTCAGCGCGCTGATGAATCGAAAGGCCGATCCGATCAACAATATTTTCCCCGACGAAAACTATGCGCGCGAGATCATGCAGTTGTTTTCCATCGGCCTGTGGCAGCTCAACCAGGACGGCACCCGCCGACTCGACACCAACGGGCTGCCCATCCCGACATATGCCAACAGCAACATCACCGAATTTGCGCGCGTCTTCACCGGCCTCAGCTTCGGGCCGGCCACCAACGCCTCCTTTGAGTACGCTACCCACAACTGGACCGTGCCCATGCGGGCGTGGGATGCCTATCACGACTGCGATGCCAAGAGCCTGCTCAACGGGGTGAACCTGCCTGCGCGGACGCCCAGTGTGCCGGACGTCGGCACCTCCGCCCTGCTCGATATCAACGCCGCGATGGACTGCCTGTTCAATCACACCAATGTGGCGCCGTTTGTGGGACGTCAGCTGATCCAGCGTTTCGTCACCTCGAACCCGTCCACCGGCTATGTGGCCCGCGTGTCCGCCGCGTTCAACAACAACGGCAGCGGCGTGCGGGGCGATCTCAAGGCGGTCATTCGCGCGGTGTTGATGGACCCCGAGGCCCGCGATCCCGCGAAGCGGAGCGACCCGGCGTTCGGCAAGCAGCGCGAGCCGTTCCTGCGCGTGGTCAATTTCGCGCGCGCGTTTAATGCCTCCGCCACGTGCGGGTTCTATCAATTGGATCAGTTCTACATGGACCACTACGAGGAGCCAATGAAGGCCCCCAGCGTGTTCAACTTCTTCAAACCCGAGTACCTGCCGCCCGGTGTGCTGGCCAACCACGGGTTGTTCGGGCCGGAGTTCCAGATCGTCAACGCGGGCAGCGCGATCAGCGCGCCGAATTATTACTTCAAGGCGATCTATGACAACGACCTGCATCGTTGGGGTTCAGGCAATCCGGATCGAGCGGTGCGACCGAACTTTGCGCCCGAGCTGGCGCTGGTGAACGATCCCGATGCACTGGTCCGGCGGCTCGATCTCGTGCTGACCGGCGGGACCTTGTCGCCGCGGGAATTTTCCGTGGTGCGCGATGCGGTGGCCCGCATTCCGGCTGCCGAATGGATGTATCAGTGGGAGAACGAGCGCGTCTGGCTGGCTGCGTACCTGATTGTCACTTCACCCGAATTCTGTGTGTTGCGATGAAAAAACCCGAGGCCATGAATATTTCCCGCCGCAAATTTCTCGGTCAGGCCAGCTGCTCGGCCATCACCGCCATTCCCATGCTCAACACGCTGCTCAATCTCAAGCTGGCAGGCAGCGTGGCGGCCGCCGAGCCGGGCAACGGCGAGTACCGCGCGCTGGTGTGTCTGTTCCTGAACGGCGGCTGGGACTCCTTCAACATCCTGGTGCCGCGCGGCGCGTCGGAATATGCGGAGTATGCGGGGATTCGTCAGGACCTCGCGCTGGCGCAGGGCGCCCTGCTGCCGATCACGCCGCTGAACGTGTCCTCGCCGTTGCTCGGGGTGCATCCGGGTATGCCGGAAATCCAGGCCCTGTTTGAGGCCGGAAACGCGGCGTTTGTGGCCAACGTGGGCACGCTGGTCCAACCGGTCACCAAGGCGGAGTACGAGGCGGGCAGCAATCTGCCGCTGGGTTTGTTCTCGCATTCCGACCAGACCGAGCAATGGCAGTCGTCGCTGCCCGATACGCGTTCCGCGGTGGGGTGGGCCGGGCGCATGGCCGACCTGCTCAAGCAGCTGAACAGCATCGACAAGGTTTCGATGAATATCTCGCTGTCCGGCACGAATGTCTGGCAGTCGGGGCAGACGATATTTGAGTACGCCATCACCGAGGACGGCGCGGTTGGACCGAACGGATACAACTTCAACTATCAGGAATATCAGGAAGTCATGCAGCCGCGCAGCGCGGCCATCGACAGTCAGCTCGGGTTGCACTATTCGAATCTCTTCGCGCAGGCTTTCGCGAAGACGAAGAAGGATGCGTTTGATGCCTATGAACTTTTCGCGGGGGCCACCTCGGGCGCGTTGCCGGGCAACCCGACCTTTCCCGGCACCATGCTGGGCCGACAATTGGAGATGGTGGCCAAGTCCATCGCCGGGCGCACCGCGCTGGGCGCCACGCGGCAAACCTACTTCATCAATTTCGGCGGCTGGGATCATCACGACGAAGTGCTGGTGAACCAGGGCGCGATGCTGCCGGTGGTGAGTCAGGCCATCGGGGCCTTTTTCAATGCGCTCACGTTGCTCGGTATGCAGGACCAGGTGACCCTTTTCACCGCCTCGGATTTCGGGCGCACCCTGACCTCGAACGGACGCGGCTCGGATCACGCGTGGGGCGGCAACCAGCTGGTGGTGGGCGGGGGTGTCAACGGCCGCAACATCTACGGATCGTATCCAACGCTTTACGAGGACAACCCGCTCGATGTCGGGCGGGGCCGCTTGATACCGACCACGTCGGTGGATGCGTTCTTCGCGGAAATGGCGTTGTGGCTGGGCGTCAGCAAGGCCAGCCTGCCGCTGGTCCTGCCGAACATTACGCGGTTCTACAACCTCAACGACGTCAACTGGCCGCTCGGTTTTCTGGCCTGATTGTAATAACCGCAGATGGACGCAGATAAACGCGGATGGCAGCCAAAGGAGGACGCCTGCCTGTCGTTTCTATCTGCGTGAATCCGCGTCCATCTGCGGTTATAATTTCCGCAGTTGCCTTGAAAAGGCATGGCGCGGGATTGCCGCTTCCGGTTAATCTCGTGCCCCACATGAAAACCTCTTTTGGCGCGGTCGGTCTGTTGATGTTTGCCCTGTTGAGTTCCGGACGGGCGCAGGAAAGCACCAATCCGGTGGTGGTGGTGCCGGTTCCGGAGCCTGTGCTGCCCGTGCCCAGTAACGCGCCGCCGGTCGTCCGTAAACCTGAGTTGCCCTCGGTGGACCCCGGCTTACGGACGTTTTATCTTGGCGAGCAGGGGACTCGGCTGGGATCGCCCCGGGGCGCTCAGGATTTGAAGCCGCACCAGACGAAGCGGGAAAAGGCTCCCTGGCGCAGCGAGTTGGAGGTGGGCGCCACCGGGTACCGTGGCAACAGCGACTCCGACCTGGTTTTGCTCAAGATGCAGACCGAGCGCGAGACCAAGGAAACCCGGTTGAGGTTGGGCGCGCGCGGGTACCTGGGCAACAACGAGGGGGAGCGCAACCGGGAGAACGCCGGGGCCGATCTCAGCTATCGCGAACAGCTGGAAGATCGCACCTATTACTCCGCGGAAGCGCGCTACTTTTATGACGCGCTGGCTGACTTGGATTACCAGGCCATCGCCCTGCTGTCGCTGGGCTACGACCTGGTCAAAGCCGACGACACCTTGCTTGATGTGGAAGCCGGCCCAGCCTACATCGCGGAAAAGAAAGGCGGCGACACCAAGGAGTTCGTGGCGGCCCGGGTGTCCCTTTCCGTGGAGCACCTGATCAACCAGAGCGTGTTGCTGTGGGAGCGGGCCGAGTACCTGCCCGCCATCAACGACACCGCCGTCTATCTCGTCATTGCCGAGGTGGGACTGGAATCGGTGTTGTCCTCCTGGCTGCGTTTTGATGAGAGCAAGATTTAT
>CAYTVN010000107.1:0-10303 GCA_964441655.1 uncultured Verrucomicrobiota bacterium
CCAGCCGCTGTAGCGACTGCTCGCAGCTCCATTCGATGTGGGCCCGGGAAAAATCGTAGCGGTGCGGCGTGCCCGGGGGATCGTTGTCGAAACGAATGCCGCATTTGGTGGCGATCTGGAAGTCGCCGCGCCGCAGGGACGGATGGTCGCGCAGAAAATCGCCGAACAGCTGTTCGCAGGCCCCACGGCAGTAGATGTCGGCGTGGTCAAACAGCGTGTAGCCTGCCTCGAAGGCGGCGCGCAGGGCGGTGTAGGCGCGGGCGCGCTGGTCGGGGCCGATGTCGGCCGGATTCCAGGTGCCGGGCAGGCGCATGCAGCCATAGGCGAGGCGGGAGGTGAGGAGCGTGGACGAACCCAGGAGACGTTGTTTCATAGGACAATCTTGCATTCTGTCGGCCAATCTGGCACCAGCTTTCTTTTATTCATTATGCCCACCATCCTGATAACCGGCGGTTGCGGATTTATCGGCTCGAATCTGGCCGTGGCGTTTCGCCGGGCGGGCGCGGAGGTGGTGGCCTTCGACAACCTGTCGCGGCGCGGCTCCGCCGTCCTGCAACAGCGCGTGCAGGAACACGGGGCGCGTTTTGTGCGGGGCGACATCCGGAATCCGGCCGACCTGGAGCAGCTGGGCGGGTCCTTTGACCTGATGATCGAGTGCAGCGCGGAGCCGTCGGTCCTCGTGGGTACGCAGGGCGCGGATGCCCGCTTCATGGTGGACAACAACCTGGTCGGCTCGTTGCACTGCTTTGAATGGGCGCGCGCGCGCCGGGTGCCGGTGCTGTTTATGTCCACCTCGCGCGTCTATCCGTACGATTCGCTGGAGCGGCTTCCACTGGTGGAGCAGGCCACCCGCTTTGCGCTGGCGGAATCGGGGCCGGGCTACGGACCGGGCGGCATCGGGCTCGATTATCCGCTGGCCGGCGCCCGCTCGCTGTACGGGGCCACCAAGCTGGCCTCGGAAATCATTCTGCAGGAATATGCGCGCCAGTATGATCTGCCCGCGGTGATCAACCGCTGCGGGGTGGTGGCCGGCCCCTGGCAGCTGGGCAAGGTGGACCAGGGTGTGTTCACCCACTGGTTGTTGTGCCACCATTTCCGGCGTCCCCTGAAGTACATCGGGTTCGGCGGGCAAGGCAAACAGGTGCGCGATCTGCTGCACGTGGATGACCTGACCGAACTGGTGCTGCAACAGGCGGCGCGCATGAGTGAGTTCCGGGGCGAGGTTTTCAACGTGGGCGGCTCCACCGGGTCGAATCTGTCGTTGTGTGAAACCACGGCCCTGTGCCGCCAGCTGACCGGACACACGCTGGAGATCGGTGGTGATCCGGTCGAGCGGCCGGCCGATTTGCGCTGGTTTGTCATGGACAACCGGGAGGTGGAAGCGCGTCTGGGCTGGCGGCCCCGGCACCGCGCGGAAGAAATCCTGCGTGACACCCATGCGTGGATTTTGCAAAACGAGGCCAGCCTGAAGGCGTCGTTGTTCGGTTGAAGGCATGAAAGCGCACCCCTTTTTATCTGTCGTCATTCCCGCCCACAACGAAGAGGGCAGCATCCGCAACACCTGCGAATCCATCATGGCGGGGTTCGCCCAGGCGCACATTGAGGACTACGAAATTCTGGTGGTAAACGACCACAGCCGCGACGGCACGGAGGTGATCCTCCAGGAGCTGGCCCGCCAGCACCCGCGCGTCCGCTTTGTGAACAACCGCGGCAAGGGTGGTTTCGGCTGGGCCATCCGGGTGGGCCTGCGCGAGTTTCGCGGCGATGCGGTGGCCGTGGTGATGGGCGATCTGTCGGATTCGCCGGAAGACATCGTCACCTACTACCGCGAGTTGAAGAAGGGCGCCGAGTGCGTGTTCGGTTCGCGCTTCATGCGCGGTTCGCGGATTGTGGATTATCCTCCGCACAAAATGGTTTTGAACCGTCTGGCCAACCGCTTCATCAAGCTGCTGTTCCGCCTCGATCACAACGACATCACGAATGCCTTCAAAGCCTACCGGCGCGAAGTAATTGTGGGCATCCAGCCGCTGCTGTCGCAACATTTCAACCTGGCGGTTGAATTGCCTCTCAAGTCCATCGTGCGCGGGTATCGTTACGTGAAAGTCCCCATTTCGTGGACCAACCGCACCACCGGCACCTCCAAGTTGAAAATCAAGGAGATGGGCGGACGCTATCTGTTCATCGTCCTGTACTGCTGGCTGGAGAAAAAGCTGGCCCGCGGCGATTACTATCGTCCCGCTCCGCCGTCCGGCCCGTCCGCCTGATTCAACTGCCCTGGCGTTTATTCTTTTTTGCCGACACCTGCGCCGTAGCGGTCGGGGCGAGCACGGGTGCGGCGGGTGCCGCTTCCCGGGCGGTGCCCAACACATTCGACGGCAGCAGACGATCAATGGCGGCCCCCGCGAAGATGACGGCCAGGCAGACCGCGGGCGCCAGGTAGCGATAGTTGCCGTAGCTGACCAGCGGATGGAAGAGCAGGAAGAACACGGTCATCAGGGCGATCAGGGGGGCGCGCCGCCAGAACAGAATCAAGCCCAGGGCGCCCAGCGGGTAGATGATGTAATTCACCTTGAACAGGAACTGGTGAAAGGCCGACAAGGTGGGCCGGTCGTGCCAGGCCACACTCCAGATCCACGTGGTGTTCCAGTCGGGCTCCAGCGAGCACAGGTCGACCATATTCTTGAAGTAGGCCCGCACCGCCACCATGGGCTGCTCCCGGATCAGGCGTTTGGACATCTGCACGTAGTGTGCCATGGTTTCGTATTCGTTGGGGATGCGCCCGAGTTCCGCCTTCATCTTCAGGTATTCCGCCGTGCGATCTATTTTGTAGGTGTTTTCCGCGATATGCTGGCCGCCGGTGGAGATGATGAACGGGTGTCCGTAGAGCGAGTAGGCGCGGTAGGCCATGCCGCCGAGGTAGAGCATGGTCGGAATCAAGACCAGCGCGATGCGCACACCCTTGGCGAAGGATGGTTTCCGCAGCCACATGAGGCCGATGATCATGACCGGAACGACGCCGATCATTTTGACGGACAGGCCCGCCGCCAGCACCAGGCTCAGCGCGATATTTTTTCTTCGCTGGTTGAATTCCGGATTTTCCACCAGCAGGTACATGGCGGCCACGAACAGGGTGTTGTAGAGGCATTCCGCGATCAACTGGGGTGTCCACACCACGAAGAAGGCAAAGATGAATTGCGTGAGCAGGGCCGCCCGCGTGCCGAAGAAACGCCGGGCCATGCGGCCCAGCAGCACGAGCGCAATCAGCTCCAGTCCCACCTGGGCCAGATAAACATAGCGCGGGTTGAAGCCCACGGCGGGCCACGGGTAGTAGCCGTTGATGGCCTTGCTGAGCGGGCTGCGCATGTACGCCTCTCCATCAAAGCCGGTGGCGGCGTAGATGACGGCAAGAAACGCGGAATAGCCGGGGGCGTGAAACTGGCGGATGGTGAAGCCGTTCCAGGCCGGGTGTTCCATCCAGTAGTTGACCCAGCCCCGACCGGTCAAAAAGGTCAGGGCATATTCGTGGAAGTCCCGGGTGTCGCTGCGAGGAATCCAGTGGGCGGTGGTGTTAAACAGAAGGCGCAGGGCTAGGGCCAGCAGCACGATGGCCACCTGCATCTTGCGGTAGGAATAGGGCTGGCGGGCTGGGCTCGCCGCGGGTTGTTCCGATGGGGTGTTGGGCATGGTGCGTCCTGTTTTCGGGGCTGCGTTCGAGGTTACAGCGTGGCCGGTTCCGGGCTCACGAACGGCGTCAGTGCCGCGGGCATGTTCCGCACAAAAAGCAGGTTCACATCCTTATGGCTGGCGGGCAAGCCCAGCAGTTTCTGCGGGTCCACGCGTTGCAGCTGGTGCCGGGTGGAGTTGATAAAAAACAGGTCGAAGCCCAGCTGGGTCATCTCGGATAGATAGGCGGCGGGATCGCAGCCGCTCCGGCGGATGAGGGAAGGTGAAAACTCGGACATCACCAGAACATCCGGGTTGCGGGAGAGCAGTGCCTTCATGCCCTGCAGGGCGCGCGCTTCCGCCCCCTGGATATCCATCTTGATCACGTCCACCCGTTTCTCCCCGAGGTAGGAGTCCAGGGCGACCGTTTTCACTTCCCGATAGGGCCGGCCGTCACCGCTGTCAAAAATGCGGTTGTCGCCGGCGTTTTCTTCGCACAGGTACAGCCGGCAGACCCCGTCGGATTCGGCCACCGCACACGGCTCGAGGCGGACCTGCGAACAGCCGTTGGCCCGGATGGTTTTTCCCAGTAGCTCGAAATTGGCGGTATCGGGCTCAAAGGCCACCACCGTGCCGGAGGGTCCCACTTGCCGGGCCAGGGTCAGGGTGAAATAGCCCAGGTTCGCCCCCACGTCCACTGCCGTCATGCCGGGTTTCGTGACCTGGTGGAGCAGGATTTGCTCAAAGTATTCGTTGGCTTTGAACTTGTACAAAAGCAGCAGTGCCACCTGGTCAATGCCGAAGGCATACATGGTGTGCCCATCCACCTGGATGGCGATGGCCTGGCGGAAGCGCAGCAGGCGCACCACCGGTCGGCACATGGCGCGGAACCATCGGGCGTCCACCACGGCGAAAAGTGCCCGTGCGCCGAGGCGGGTGATGGCGACGATGATACGGTTTAAAAAACCCATTCCGGAGTCACTTTCCATGTGGGCGCGAAGATAGATGCCGGTGGAAAACGGGGCAAGGAGCAAATGGCGAGGGCTCAGACGGGGTTGAGAATGTTCGCAACGCTATGCGGTTGCGCAGGTTGGCGCGCTGGTCGTATGCTCCCCGAAGAGACGCTGCTGGGTCTCGGCGAGCGCCATTCTGATTGCTTGACCGCGTATGGGTTGATTTCTAGTATGGCAACGATCAAGTGAATTCACCTTGAGGTAACGAATGAAGAAGTTTTTCACGATGATGCTGCTGGCGCTCCCGTTGATGGCGATGACGGGTTGCGAACCTTTCCCCAGCACCAACGAAGACGAGGGCAAGGCTGAATTCGTAAACAAATCGAGTTACCTCGTTCTGGTTAAGCCGGAAGCGCATTCCGGCTGGAGTTCGTTTGCACTCGAACCGGGCGAACGCAAGAAGCTTAATGATATCTACGACCTGTTCTTTTCCTTCGAACCCCAATCCCGGGTTACCGTGGGCAAGAATTCCGATGGCAAGGTGGTTTTCGTAAACGACAATGCCAATCTGATCGAAGTCGAAACGGTCAAATAAGCCAACGCACTCCGCAGCAACCGCCTGAGCGTGCAGAGGTGCGGGGCGTTTTTTACTTCGCCTGGCCTTTGGTCAGTAAAGCCAGAGCCGTCTCGCGTGTTGCATCCAGTTGCCGTCCCGCGGAAGCCAGCTGTTCACCCATGTCGAGCAGGCTGCGCTGCAACTGACCCAGATCACCCACGGACTCGGCGCTGGCGGCTGTCTCCGTCGAGGCCACCTGCTGGGCCTTCAGTGATTGCAGTTCACCCTGGAGCGCCACCAGTTGCTGGCTTATTTCTTCCCGGGCCTTCTCGCAGGCCGACAGTTGTTCGGCCTGCTGCGTGTCCGGGACGGCGGCGGTCGCGGTCGAAGCGGCCTGTTGCATCTCTTGTGTCAGCTGGGCCACCTGTGCCCGGGCGGTATCCAGCTCCTGGGCCGATGTGGTGAGTTCCTGAAGTCTGGTTTCCGCCAGTTGCCGGGCGGCTTGCAGATCGGTCTCCCAGCGTGTCTTTTCCTCGGATAGAGCTTGGGCCTGTTCGTCGGCGGCCTTTAGTTTGTCGCTGAGTGCGGCGATTTCCGCGGCGGGTTTCCTGGACGCGGCCTGCGCTTCTTTCAGTTCACTCTCCAGGCGCTCGCGTTCGGCTTTCAGCTCGGTCAGTTCCTTCTCCAGCTTGCGCTGGGATTTGTCCTTGGCGCCGTCCGTCGCTTTTTCCAGCCTGGCGATTTTCTTTTGCAGGTCCTCGTTGTCCTGGGCCAGCTTGGCCAGTTGCGGGTCAGGTTCTACCACGGCGGGCTGGGCATTTTTCAGCTGATCCAATTCCCGGCCCAGCTGCTCCTTCTCTTGCTGGAGCCGGGCGACTTCGTTGGTGAGCGGCGCCAGTTGCTGAAGGGTGCCGACCTGTTGGCGCAGGCTGGCCAGTTCGGCCTGTACCGCCGGATCAGGTTCCGCCGGTGGGCGCAGTCCGGAGGTGCTGCTGCCGGTGGTTTCCGTCACCAGGGACGACGCGGTTTCCGCGGCGGAGGCCGCGGTGGTGGAGGACGGGGAGGGGGTCATGGTGCCGCCGGCCTGACGGGTAAGTTTCTCCAGTTCGTTTTCGCAATAGGCCAGGCGGTATTTGACCACGTCCGGCTGCCAGCGCGGATCTTTGCGGGCAATGGCCTGGAACGCCTGCTGGGCCTCCCGGTAGCCGGCGGCGGCGGCGCTCACATCGCCCTTGTTGCGGGCGCGGTCGGCTTTGACCAGGGTGACATAGGCCGCCACCTGGTCCTGGCTCAGGTCGCTTTGGGCCTGTCCGGTGGTGAGCGCACAAAACAGCAGCACGATCGTGAGTATGACGTGTTTTTTCATGGGGCATCCTTCACGGAATTAAACAGGGCGTCCAGATGGGGTTCCGGCGGCTGTCCGAAGGCCAGGGCGCGGCGATAAAACGAACGGGACTCCTCCAACTGCGGGGGCTCGCGGCGGGCCAGCATGATGGCGATGTTCATCAAGGTTTCGCCGTCCTGTGGATTCAGGCGCGCGGCCTCCCGCATTTCTTCCAGGGCTTCCTCGGTGCGCTGGTCCGAGTGCAGGACCATGCCGTGAAATTTTCGGAGCTGGGCATCTTGCGGATCCAGTTCCACGGCCTGGGCGGTATCCTTCAGGGCGGCGGCCAGCCGACCCTCCTGCCAGCTGAGCAGGCCGCGCAGGCTGATGGCTTGGGGCTGCTCGGCATTCACCTTCAGCACATCCCGCACCAGCGCGCGCGCATCGGCCAGGCGATCCTGTTGATAGGCGCAGAAGGCGAGTCCGAGCTGGGCGCTGAGCAGGGTCTGGTCACGGCGAAAGGCCTCGGAAAAAGCGGCGTGGGCCTTCTCCAAGTCGCCTTCGCGCAGGAACTGGTTCCCGTCGGCCACCAACTTGAATACGGAGCCGGTCGGGGACGCCGTCGTGTTTGCCGCTGGTTTTTTACGGGGCGCCGGCGGTGGGGTGGCGGGCGGGACGGCGGGGGCTTCGGCCCGGCGCTGCAGGTCGCGCATGCGGTCCTCCACGATCAGCAGGGCGGCCCGGTTGGTCACCAGGGCGCGGTCCCACAGGTCCGCCTGTTCCTTCATGCGTTTAAGGGCCAGCGCGGTTTGATAAATGCTGCGCTGGAGCTGGGCCAGTTCGCGCTCCGCCTGGGCGTGTTCGGCCTGGGCCTGCTGCAGCACCCGTGCCGAGGATTCCCACTCCGCCCGCAGGGCGGACGGGGCCGGCGTTACAACCGGGGCGGGCCGGGGTCCTGATTGACACCCCGCCGCGAGTCCCAGTACCGCCGCCAAAAGACCGCTGAACAACCTCACGCGCATATCGTGCTCCTCAATCTGCCGGCCCCGGGGGACGGCACGCGGTTACCACCATGCCTAGACCGCTGCTTTCGATCAAGCATGGCCGTTGCCGGGATTACTTTTTCTTTTCGCGTTCACGCGACGGTAGCGCTTGCTGATACCGCAACTATTTGGTTTGCTGAGGCGTTGTTTTTTGTCGGTTTTCATCAGGGCGGGTGGCGCGTTTAACGAGGTTTCTTTTATGTCCCCAACGTACAACCAACTCCGGGCGGCCAAACCCGATCAGCAGTGGAAGCTGAAGGCGGAAGATGGCTCGGTTTTCGGTCCGGTCGCCACCGCGGAACTTGCCGAGTGGGCTCGCCAGGGACGCGTGGCGCCCACCCACCAGTTGTCCGCCGATGGACGGGAATGGTTCCCGGCCTTTGATCTCGCCGAATTGGACATGGTGTGGATGCTGGAGATGGGCGGCGGCGAAAGCTACGGTCCCTTCAATATTCTGGCCCTGGGTGAACTCGTGCAGGAGGGCACCATCTCGGTAAAAGCCCGCTTGACCCATCGATTGACCGGTCAGTCCACCACCGTGGAAGCACAGCAATCGGCGGCTGCGACCAAGCCGGTGGCGGCCAAGCCTTCCGAGGATGTGGAGAAGCTCAAGCGCGACCTGGAACTTCAGCAGCGCGAGGCCGGCGACCGGGTGGCCCAGATGACGCGCCGCATTCAGACCCTGGAGACAGAACTGGCCGCCCAACAGACCGCGCTTCAGGACGCCCGCCGGAAACTGGATGGCCAGGCCGGGCAGGGGGACCGGGCGCGCGCCCAGGAGAGCGCCGAGGTGGCCGGCTTGCAGCAGGCCCTGAACGAGCTCGAAAAACAGAAAGCCGCGCTGTCCGCGCGCGTGCAGAAATCAGAAGCCGAGATACAGCAGTTGCAGCAGGCGGCCCGTCAGCCCCGCGCGGAAGAGACGGCGGCCCGGCAACGAGCCGAGGAGTTGCAGCAGCAACTGGCCGGACTCGAGCGGGCGCTGGCCCAGGCTCGCGAGCAGGCCCAGGCAGAAAACGCCGGACGGGTGGGCTTACAGCAGCAAGGCGCGCGTGTGGAGACGGAGCTGCGCGCTGAAATTCAAGCCCTGCGCTCCCAGGTGGAGCAGTCCACCGCCGCGTTGAACGAAGCCCGAAAATTGCTGGCCGAAGAACAAGCCCGTCAACTGGCGGTTCGCACCGAAAGTGATACCCAGGTGCGGCGCGCGGAAGCCCTGGCCGGGGAGGCCCAGGCCGCCCGGTTGGAACTGGAGCGCGTACAGGCTGAGCTGCGTAAACAGACCGCGGAATTTCAACGCCAGCTGGAAGCCGCCCGCCATGAATTGGAAGCGGAACGACGCCAGCACCTTGATCATCGCACCACGGTCAGTGAGCGCGAGGCCGAACTCCTTCGCCGACTGGAAGAACTGGGTCAGCAGGCCGATGCCGCCACCGCACAACTGAAGGCGACCGAAGAGCAGGTCCACCAGGCCCAGCAGCGCGAGCACGCCTTGCAGGAACAGGTGCGGCAGCTGGAGGACAAGGTGACTCGCGGCGTGGGCGCCCTGGAAGATCAGCGGCAGGTCCAGCAACTCGAGAAGCAGCAGGCGGCGGCCCAGTTGCACGCCCTGGAGCAGACGCTGGCGGACCGGCTGGCCGCCTTGCAAGCCGCGGAGTCGGCACTGCGTGTCGAGCAGGAGAGCCGACTGGCCGAGGTGGGCCACGGGCAGGCCACCCAGGAACAGTTGAAGCAGCAGATTCGAGCCCTGGAAGCGCGTATCGAAGCCACCGCGGATCAGCTGCGCGAAGCCTCCCTGGTCCTGGACCGGGAACGCACTCAGGCCGCCGCTGCCGCGGATTCAGCCCGGACGCGCGAACGCGAATTGAGCGAGCAGGTTCAGCATCTGCAGCAGACGGTGGCCGCCGTGGAACGCCAGATGGCCGATTTGCGCGTCGAATTGGATCAGGCCCGCGAAGGGCTGGCCCAGGTACAGCAGACCGCCCGGGACACGGAGCGCGATTTGCGCCGCACGCTGGAAACGTTGACTCAGGAAGCTGCGGCCACCGCCCGGCAGCTGGATGAGACGCGCCGCGATTTGGAATCCGAACAGGCGCGGCATCTCGAGGTGCGCGATCGCTCCAGCCAGGAACTGGCGCAGCGCGACGAGCGGGTGCGCGGCTTGGAGCAGGCGTTGCAGCAGGCGCAGGCCGAGCTGGGCCAAACCAGGGTGACCTTGCAGTTTGAACAGGCCGCGCTGGCCGCGACGCGCCAGTCGTCCACCGAGCAGGCGCGCGAATTGCAGGTACGGATCGAGGAGCGTACGTCGGCGGAGCAGGCCGCGTTGCAGCGCATCCGCGAATTGGAGCAGGCGCTGACCGAAGCCCGGCAGGGCGCGGAACAGCAGGCAGCCTCGCTGGGTGGCCGGATCAGCGCGTTGGAGCAGGATTTGCAGCAGGCCCAGTCAGCGTTGGAGCAAACCCGCTCCGCCCTGGCCTCCGAGCAGGCCGCGCTGGCAGCCACGCGTCAGTCATCCACCGAACAGGCGCGTGAATTGCAGGCGCGGCTGGAGGAGCGTACATCGGCGGAACAGGCTGCGCTGCAGCGCGTCCGTGAACTGGAGCAGGCCGTGACTGAATCCCGGCAGGTCGCGGAGCAGCAGGCCGCGTCGCTGGGCGGCCGCATCAGCGAACTGGTCCAGGCGTTGCAGTCCGAGCAGGCTGCGCTGGCCGCGATGCGCCAGTCGTCCACCGAGCAGGCGCGCGAATTGCAGGTACGGATCGAGGAGCGT
>CAYTVN010000108.1:0-10284 GCA_964441655.1 uncultured Verrucomicrobiota bacterium
CCACCATGTCCTTTATCGGCTCCAACGCGGTTGTCTACGCACTCCAATACAACACCAATCTGATGAACCCGGCGGGATGGTACTACGTCATGTCGAACGGTTTGCCGGTGCTGGCCATCGGCAACGGGGTGAACACCAACTCGTTGAGTGACACCAACCTGGTGGACCGCACCCGCCTATACCGCCTGATGGGCGCACCGTAAGATTCGCCTTCCGGACGTTGATGTGTGGGGATGTGCTGCATCCAAGCGGGGCGGCCACGCTCATCATCGTGTGCGATGCCCACCCCGGCAGGTTTCGCAGCCCTCTTCCTGATCGCGGTCCTGGCCCGCACCAGCCGCGCCTCACGGGTTCCGCGTGCCACCCAGTTCCGGCGGCGCATCCTTCCAGCGGTAGAGCATCTCGCCCGCCTTCGGTACATGAAGGATTCCTTCCGCCTCGCGCCCTTGATAATCCGAAACGCAGATGGTGGCCGGATCGCGGTAGCCCAGGTTGATGACCCGGCATTCATCTTCGGAAATGCCCGTGGCCAAAACCACCTTTACGCGCGGCCTTTCAACACCATCCTCGTACGTGCCGATCCCTTTTACATGGGTGGAATGAGCGAGAATGCCCCCCGGGGGTCCTTCTGCGGTGCCGGGGTCCGGATGCAGAATTTTCGCGCCGCCTACACTGTCCTGGAATAAGTAGATCGTGGTGCGCTCGGAGGGATTCGAACCCCCAACCTTCTGATCCGAAGTCAGAAGCTCTGTCCAGTTGAGCTACGAGCGCAGCTCGATCGGCCCGCTTGCCGGGCGTAGCTCCGCGACATACGGCCCGGCTTCGCTGCACCACCACTGGCATGCCAGGCCGGAGCCCGGGGATACGCCCGCCTTCGCGCCGCGGACGTCGCTACGGCGTGGCAGCCTTCGCCTTCGCTGCGCTACGGCGAAGGCTGGCGGAGAGGGTGGGATTCGAACCCACGGTACGGGTTAACGTACACACGCTTTCCAAGCGTGCGCCTTAAACCACTCGGCCACCTCTCCGTGCAGATGCGTGAAACGTGATGAGTAAACTGTAATGCAGGTCTGAGTCAAAGCTAAAGGTCTGGGGGGAGAGTGGTTTACCAGTCCGTGCTCCGGCGCAGGGCTTTCTTGCTGGCGTGCTGCCGTTTGTCGTCCAGCATCCGGGCTTTGGCACGCCGGGAGCGACGTCGCTTCTGACGCCGGATCTTCTCCGCCTCCTGCTGGCGCGCGCTGGCCGCCCCCTTGATCCGGGACTCCAGACGATCGCACAATTCCCGCCGGGCAAAATAACGGTTCATGGCCTGCGAACGTTCTCGCTGGCATTTGATTTCAATCCCGCTGGGCCGATGCAACAGATAGACGCAGGAGGATGTCTTGTTGACCTTCTGGCCCCCACTCCCCGAGCCCCGGATGAAACTCTCTTCCACGTCGGCTTCAAGGATGCCCAGACGTGCCATGCGCACGGTTAATTCATCGGCTTTGGCCGGTGTGACGGGAAAGGAGGGCATGGACGCACCAAATTAGATGGGGTGACCGACGGGACTGCTTCAGCCGCCTCCCGGCGGCTTTGCCCTTCGGGGCCAGCCTTTCCGCGCGGCTACCCTCGCCGCGCGTAATCGAACCCTAGGGTTCTCGTCCCGCAGGTTTTTTATTTGTTTAACGTATAATTTTGGGGTGACCGACGGGACTCGAACCCGCGACATTCAGGGCCACAACCTGACGCTCTGCCAACTGAGCTACGGCCACCAACCAAGGTCCGAATCTAACGGCTGGCGGCATGAAAGCAATCGCGAAAAGCTGGTGACGGCGCGATCAGAGCCCACCCCACCACGCAGGCATCCCTCCCCCGACGGGGATTTCGCCCCTCCCATCCCCTCCTTGGAGGGGAAACAGGGGTGGGTGCTTACAACCAACCCGACTTTTGCAGGCACCACCAAGCGACGTGATTGGCAGCGAGGGCGTAGAACATCGCGAATACATCATCAATGACGATCCCCACCCCGCCTTTGAGCCGCTGTAGTCCGTCGGCGGGCCACAGTTTCACGATGTCAAAGAAGCGACAGGTCAGGAACGAGAAAAGCATCATCACCGCGCCTGCGGTGCCGGTGACGGGCAGCCCAATCATGCAGATGGAAAAGGTGAGGTATTCGTCGGCCACGCAGGCCTTGGGGTCCTTCGTCTTAAATACATTTTCCGCCGCCTGGCAGAGCGGGATGGCCAGCAGCGTTTGCAGGACGGCGGCCAGCACCTGGCCGGGAATGCCCCAATGCGTGTTGATGTACCACGTGATGGGCAGGCCCAGCAGACAGCCCATGGTGCCGGGGGCAAAGGGACTGCGACCCAGGCCAAATCCGCTGGCAATAAAGGCGAGTAGGTTCTGCATCACGGGACTCCTGCTTCGAGGTTGAATACGGCGCGCTGATCCTTTTCTGTCACATCCATCCGCACCTGACCCAGCGGGGCCAGGGCATCCATCCAGGCTTTAAACTCATTCATGCGCTGGCGGGTCGCCTGCGTGCCCTGCGCATCCTCCAGCAACAGTTTCAGCGACCACGCGGTGACGCCCAACCGCACCACCTTGGCACCCTCGGAGGCATTAAACCACAACGAGGCGCGGGCCGCGCCCTCGTGCAGGCGGTTCAGTCCTGCCGTGAGGGGAAGCGCATTCGATGTCCCCCCCGCGGTGCGGGTTCGCAACAAACGCTCCAGGACGGCGAGGTTGCTGGCGAAAACCAGTCCGTCGGAAGTCGGGGTATACGCGAGGAGCTCCTCGCGATTCATGCGCGCATACAAACTTTGGCCGGTGGATTCGATGGCGAACGCGGGCGCGGATTCCACCAGCAGCGGGGCCGCCACGAGGCCCCACCGGGTAAGCGCATTCAACCGGTCCAAGGCATCCAGCAAAAAGCGTGTCTGGGCCGCCGACGAGCCCGCGACGCCAGCCAGCAAGGTGGGCAGGCGCACCGCCATAAAGCGACCGCTGAAGTCGCCCCCCAATAATGCAAGGCCCACCGGCCCCTCACCGGTCTGGCTGATCAAGCCGGCCAGCTCATGACCCACGACATTGGTTGTACCGTGCCGCAACCAGTGCTGAACCCAGGTGCGATCCACGGCGGCCACCGCCACCGCGCGATCCCCGGCCAGCCCGGACAATCCGGTCAAACTTGCGGCGCGATTGGTGGAAGCGGCATCCATCGCGGGCACAGCCCAGGGCGTCTCCACGCGGGCCTTCACCCGCCCATTCGTCAGCGCCACTTGAAACGGGAAAAATGCGCCGCGGGCGTTGCGAAACCAGCCGCGATCCAACGCCCCGGTGCGTTCCGTAAGGGTGAGCCACGGGCGATCGGACAAGGTAACCGCATGCCCGTCCACCCCGGCCAGCAGATCGTCAATGCCCATGGTTTCGCGGGCCACACAACCCACCAGCATGCCTTCAACCAGGGCAAATGTAACGCGTTGCCCCTTCAGTTCGCGCGGGGTCCACACCCAGACCAGCCAGCCGTTGCGGGCGGCGGCTCGCTGGAGGTCGGGGTGCGTGATCGACTTCAACAGCCAGCGCGCACGCTGACTATGCCCGCCCAGCCAGGAGGCAAAAACCCAGGCCGGCTCCCCGGTGCTGCGCAGCATGGGCACGTGGGCCACCAGCAGATCATCGGAGGCCACCACGCCCAGCAGGCGTCGGAATCCGGGGTCCGTTTTCATCTTCTCCAGGGCCTCGCGCTCCAGGCCCAGCGATTCCGCCAGGCCGGCCAGCAGCGGATGCCCCACCAGGGAATCCCATCGACCATTCAGATCGTGATGCGCACTCAGAAAATCAGCGGAGGCCGGAATGGCGCGCGGCAGGCGGTCCATCTGGCGCGGCACGTAGAAGAGCCAGGCCGTGCCGGCGGCAACAAACCCGAGTGCAAGAGGCCAAAACAGCAGGGCGCGCCGGTTCATGCCTTAAAACTGCCCACCAAAGAGTCCAGATTGCCCAGGTTGTGGCGGGCCAGATAGTCCGAAATTCCCTGCACCACCCGCAGCGCCGTACCGGGATCGGTAAAACTGGCTGTGCCCACCGCCACCGCCCGCGCGCCGACGATGAAGTACTCGATCGCATCCTCGGCGCTGGCGATGCCACCCATGCCGATGACGGGAATCTTGACCGCGCGCGCGGCCTGCCACACCAGGCGCAGGGCGATGGGCTTGATGGCCGACCCGGTGAGTCCGCCCGTAATGTTGGCCAGCTTGGCCTTGCGGGTCTCGATATCCACAGCCAGGGCGGGTACGGAATTGATCAAGGAAATGGCGTTGGCCCCGCAGGCCTCGGCGCAGCGCGCATATTCGGTGATATCGCTCACGTTGGGCGCGAGCTTGGGAATCATGGGGAGCCGGGTGGCCACCCGGATCGCCTTCACGACTTTCTCGAACAAAGCCAGGTTGGTCCCGAACAGCTGGCTGCCCTCTTTGATATTGGGACAGGACACATTGACTTCGAGCCCGGCAATCCCGGGCACCGCATCCAGGCGGGCCGCCACCTCGGCGTATTCCTCGATGGTCTTGCCCCAGATATTCACAATCACCGGCACGTCGTAACCGCGCAAGAAGGGCATGTAGTCGGTCACAAATCCATCCACGCCAGGACCGGGCAGCCCGATGGCATTGATCAGACCGCTGGCCACCTCCACCGTGCGCGGCGTGGCGTTGCCCAGCGTCGGCTCACTGCGGATGCCCTTCACCACTATCGCGCCCAGCTGGTTCAGGTCCACCAGGTCGGCATATTCAGGCCCGTAACCGAACGTGCCGGACGCGGTCATCACCGGATTGCGCATCCGGATTCCGCCCAGGTTGAGAGACAGGTCGGGCTTCATGGCAGGGACTCCCACACCACCTCGCGGCATTCAAACACCGGCCCTTCGCGGCAGGCCCGGGCCCACGCCCACCGGTCGCCGTCGTGCACCTTGAGCACGCAGGTCAGGCAGGCGCCCACGCCGCAGCCCATGTTGTTGTCCATGGACGTCCACGCGGTCCAGCCGTGTTCGAGGGCGCGCAGGGCCACCGCCTTCAGCATGCCGCCGGGGCCGCAGGCAAAAAGCTCCGGCGTCCGCCCAGCCGCCTCACCCTGCCACCACGCATCCACCAAATCCGTGACCAGCCCGCGATGGCCGAGGCTTCCGTCCTGGGTGGACACGCGCACCTCCCAGCCCAACTCCTTGAATTCGTTGACGCACAAGATGTCGTTGCGCGACCGGCCCCCGAAAAAGGCCACGCCTTTGCGCGGCGCGGATCGCGCGGTGAGGTAGAGGGCCGCCATGCCATAGCCGCCGGCCACGATCAATGGATAGCGGTCCGCTGCGGGAGCAGGGAAACCGCGACCCAACGGGCCCAAAATGCCGAGCTCCTCGCCCGACCGCAGGTAACGGAGGGTGCGGGTGCCCTTGCCCACATCCTTGTAAAGAATGGACAGGGTTTCGCCATCGGCCCGAAAAACGCTGAAAGGACGGCGCAGCACGCATTCTTCCAGGTGCGGAATACGGACGTGGATGAACTGGCCCGGCTGAACCCGCGGCGCCACCCCGGGCGCCTTCATGTGCAGCAAGGCATAGCCGCCCTGAATGGGCTGGTGGTCGATGACGATGGCCTGTTCGAGTTGCATGGCGTGACTAAAGGTCGGCAAAGATGACGCTTTTGCGGAAGGCGGTCAAGCGGACGGGGGATCAATGAAAGTGCTCATAGCCGTGGGTCGCGGGCACCCCGACCAACACGGGCGACCGGATGATATCGCCCAGGCGGGTCAGGCGCAGCGGGAATCTTTTTCGCCAGGCCGTTTCCAAGGCGCGGCATCGCGCGGCGGGGACGGTGAAGAGCAGCTCGAAATCCTCGCCATCGCTCCATGCATGTTGAAGCACGGACTTTCCATCGCGCATTTTCCGGGCCGCCGCAGACACGGGCAGCCGGGATTCGTCCACCACCACCCCCACCCCGCTCGCCGCCGCCAGATGTCGCAGGTCGGTGGCCAAGCCGTCGCTGACGTCGATCATGCCGGTGACCCCGCCGTGCGTGCGCAGCCATTGCCCTTCGCGCAGGCGCGGCGTGAAGCTGAGATGCCGGCCCAGAATGCTGCCGCCCAGGGAACCGGTGACATACAGCGCGTCACCCGCGCGCGCGCCGGAGCGCAACACGGCGCGCCCGCGCGGCACCCGTCCGTAGCCGAAAACATGCAGTTCCAGAACGGGACCGGTCACGGTTTCGCCGCCGGCCACCGCCACGCCCCAGCGGCGCGCCAGCCGGCTGATTCCCGCATAGACTTGCCGGATGCGGCGCACCGGGGTGTGGGCGTTGGCCACCAGGTTGACCAGTATGTGCTGGGGTTCGGCGCCCATGGCGGCGAAATCGCTCAGCACGCGGGCCAGCGCCTTGTGGCCGATACGCGCCGCGGATGCGTCCGGCTCGAAATGTACGCCCTCCACCACGGCATCGGATTTGAGCACGCCATCCCACCGGGCATCGTGGCGAATCACCGCGCAATCGTCCCCCGCGGGAACCAGCAGGTCGGGCCGGCCGGGCAATCCGGGCACCAGGAGCCGGATCAATTCACGTTCGCCAATATGTTTCAGGGTTTTCATGTCTATTGAACGACAAATAACAAGGTCACGGTGACGCCGTTAAACACCGCGTGCATGATGATGGAGGAAACCAGGGAGCCGGTGCCGATGTAGGCCAGGCACAGGGATAGGGAGAGGATGAAAAGGGGGACCAGGGAAGGCACGTGGCCGTGGATGGAGGCGAAGACCACCGAAATGACGAGGGTGGCCGTGGCGGCGCCGTAGCGGCGGGCCAGCGCGGGCAGCAGCATGCCCCGGAAAAGCAGTTCTTCAAACACGGGGGCGATGACCACCGCGAGTAAAACAAAATAGGCGCGCATCCAGGGCGAGGTTTCATCGGAGATGATGAAGGCCACATCCTGCAAGGTGGGCTGAAAACCGAAAAGCTGGAGGACGAAGTTGCAGAGGAAGGCGGCGGCCACGAGGATCGGCATGGTGCCGAGCAGGGTCAACAGGCCGTGGAACGCGTCGCGCCCGAAGGTGGCCGGGTTCAAGCCGAAGGCGCTGCGCCAGGACAGGCGGCGGCGGCGAAGCAGCCAGACCAGCGCCCCCAGGCCCAGCCAGTGAAACAACACGCTCTGGACCACCACGAGCACGGAACTGGTCGCCGCCTCCACCCGGGCGGAGCTTGCCACCAGCAACGCTTGCCCAGCCAGGCTGACCACGAAAGCGCCCACCAGGAGGAGCAACAGTGGCTGCACGTCGGACAGGTTCCAGGGCCGCCAGTAGAGTCGGCTCAGGGCGTCGCGCCAGGCCAGGGGGCGCTGCCGGAGGCGAAGCAAAAACCGGCCCAACACGAAAAGACCCACCAGGATGATGACCCCGTAAATGGAGCCGATCAGGGCGGCGCGTTCGGTCAAATCAGCTTCGAGCTTGCTGAGATGAGCCGGGCCGGGCGGCGGCATCCACGTCTCGCTCATGTCACGCGCCGGGTGACTCGGCGGACTCGCGGATCACGTAGATGGGCTTGCCCTGGGATTCGTGGTAGGTGCGGATCTGCATTTCCGCCAGCAGGCCCATGCTGATGAACTGGATGCAGAACCCGAGCAGCATCAGCGGAGTGATGACCCAGAACGGCCGCTTGATCAGGAAGTCGGTGACGTCGTGGGTGACGAACAGGCGGTCGCCGAGGATCAGGCCCAGCATCGCGATGGCCACCGCGGCAAAGACCAGCCCGATGCGCCCGAAAATCTGAATGGGCCGGGTGCTGTATTGCAGCAGGAATTTCACCGTCATCAGGTCCAGGACGACCTTGAACGTGCGGGAGATGCCGTACTTGGACTGGCCGAACTGGCGGGCGTGGTGATTCACCACCACCTCGTCCAGACGCCCACCCACCCAGCTGGCCAGCGCGGGAATAAAGCGGTGCATCTCGCCGTACAGGTGCACGTTCTTGATCACTTCGCGGCGATAGGCCTTCAAGGTGCAACCGTAGTCGTGCAGCGCGACACCGGTCATCTTGCTGATCAGCCCGTTGGCGATCATGGAGGGCAGCTTGCGATTGATGAAGGTGTCCTTGCGGTTTTTGCGCCACCCGCTCACCACGTCAAAACCTTGATCCATGCGCGAGAGCAACAGGGGGATGTCGGCCGGATCGTTCTGCAGGTCCGCATCCAGGGTCACGATCACGTCCCCGCGCGCGGCATGGAAACCCGCGCTCATGGCCGCCGTCTGCCCGAAATTGCGCCGGAACCGGATCACCCGCAGGTGCGGAATCTTCCGGGTCTGCGCCACCAGCTTGTCCCACGTGCCGTCGGATGAGCCGTCGTCCACCAGCACCAGTTCATAGGTGCGCCCGAGGTTGGACAGCGAGGCATGCAGCTTATCGCACAGCAAATCTACGCTTTCCTCCTCGTTGAAAACGGGAATGACAATGGAAACGGCGGGAACTGGGGCTATGGAGGACATATGCGTGGGTGGAATAATGCGGGGAGTTGCCCCCGCTGGCAACGGGAAAGAAGCCGGGATATCGCCCTCAGGGCTTGGCGCGTTCGGTGGCGATTTTTTCGAACCAGGCCAGGGCGGCGTCCGTATGGGGAGCGTGGGGGTCGTGGCCTCCGGCGTACGTTTCCAGGCGGACCTCCTTAAAACCCGTCCCGCGCAGCGAATCGCGCACGGTTTCGGCGTGGCGCACCGTGGACGTCTTGTCCTCCGTGCCGTTGCTGATGAAGACCGGCACCTTCAGGAAACTTGATTTACGCGGGCCGTATTCCTGCAAACCCTTGGACGCCATATCCTGGTTGCAGCCGCCCATGAACATGCCAATCACCGCGTAGTCCGCCTCCGCCAGCAGGGCTCCAATGTAGCCCGACCGCTTGGCCCCACCGGAGAAACCGGCGGTGGCATAGGACCACGTCCGCGAGCCAGACCAGGCCCGATGCATCTCCTGCAAGCCAGCCTGGATCAGGCCCCAGCGCCACATATTGCTGATTTCTTTCGGCGCCTCGTCGGTGGGCGCATCCGCGGCCAGAACCACCCAGCCACGGGCCAGGGCCTCCCGGAGATACTGGTTGGCGTGACCGATGCTGGACGAATTGCCGTCCGAGGTGGCGCTGACCACGAGGACTCGCTGCGGTTGGGCGGGGTCAAAATTGGCGGGTACGGCCACGCCGACTCGCGCCTCGGTAACTACCGTGTTGTTTTCCTTTTTGAGCGCCTTCACGGCATTGGACGGCAGAGGCGCAAGGAAGGTAATCATGTCGCCGCGCTTCACGTCCACGCCGCCCAGTGTCATGAGATTGGCCGTGGTTGCGGCAGGAGCGGCGACGCCCGGTGTGACAGGCGCCGCGGGCCGCTGGCTGCGAATATAGGCCTGATCTTCGTCGGACAGGGAACTCAGCGCAATGCCCAGCACCTTGCCATCCGCCTTGCGTAACAGCACCTTGCCCGCCTCTTCGCCGGTCCACTCCGCCTCCACCGTGCTGCCGGAGCGGGCGGTCCACACCCGGCTTTCCGCGCCCGCCGAACCAGCGAGCATCACGAAGGCGACCACCCATTGCCACGTGCTCATACTTTGCTTCTGTACGTTTTAAGCACTTCAAGTGCAAGACGCTATCGTAGTGCCCCCCCGCCCCAAAAAGTTCCAACGATTGGAAAAACGGCTTTCGGCAATTTCCAACGATTGGAAATTCTGGTACCTCTAGGCGCGTGCTACCCATCCACCTCATCAGCCACAGCCCCGAGGAAACGCGCGCCGCCGCCGCCGCGCTGGCCCCCGTCTTGCGCCCGGGCTCCGTGCTGGCCCTGCATGGCGATCTGGGCGCGGGCAAAACCTGCTTTATCCAGGGTCTGGCCGAAGCGCTCGGCATCACGGACGCGGTGAGCAGTCCGACCTATACGTTGATCAGCGAATACCAGGGTCGCCTGCCCTTCTACCACGCCGACCTCTACCGGCTGGATGATCCCGCGGAGGCCCTGCGCGCCGGGCTGGACGAATATCTGCACGGCCACGGGGTGACCGCGGTGGAGTGGGCCGAGCGGGCTGGCGGCTTGATGCCGGATCACACCATCCACGTGCGCCTGAGCGCGGGCGCGTTACCCGGGGACCGCGTGATCGAAATCACCGAAGGCGGGGACCGCCCATGATCCTGGCCTTTGAACTTTCCTCGCGAGCCGGCAGCGTGGTGGTCCACGACGGTAAGCAGGTACTGGCCGAACAGCGCTGGGATGAACCCGCGGTTCGACACCAGGCCTTT
>CAYTVN010000109.1:0-10267 GCA_964441655.1 uncultured Verrucomicrobiota bacterium
CCTTGATGAACAGGGTGGCCACGGCAATGACGGGCGCGGAGAGCAGCAGGCCGAACAGGGAGCCCGCGATGTCCTCGGTGCGTTTCAGGACGCGATTCCAGAAGTAATCCAGCGGCCACTGGCCCACGCCCAGCAGCGGCACGTCGTCCACGCTCTGCATGTCCACCTGGCTGGTGAGCAGGCGATACAAATCCGGCACCAGGAAAAAATCCGCCACGTGCAGTTCGCACTGCAGGATGATGTCCACCACCTGCTCGTGGCTGAGGGCGGAGGACTGGGTCAGCACCACGGCGTCCACATCATGGCCGGCCAGCAGCGCCGGCAGTTCATCCAGCGAGTCCACGATGCGGTCCGCGGGCAGGCTGGGATGGGGGGTGTCGCCGGGGAGCCGCACATAGGCGGCAATGTGTGCACGCCGGCGGGGCTCGCCTTCCAGGCCGGTGCGCAGTTGCGCCGCCACCTCGCCGGTGCCCAGCAGGATGACCTTGCGTTTGGCGGCCTGGTGCTTGGCCCAATGGCGCTCCAGCTGGAACAGGATGTTGCGTTCCACGATGACGAAGAAGGTGACGGAGATGAAGGCAATGCCGGTGGCCAGACGGGAGAAGGGCGGATCGGTCTGGATCACGAACGCGAGGGCCGTGGCGAGCAGGATGCCCAGCCCGCAGGCGCGCACCAGGCGCGGGATGCGGTCGATGAAGTGACCGTACTGGGGCCGCACATAGAGGCCGAGGGTGCGGAAGATAAACAGGAAGAGCAGGGTGGCCACCCCGCCGCCGTACAGATACATGAAGCGGGGCGGGTGGCCTCGCGTCACTTCCAGCCAGCCCGAGTCAAAGCGCACCCACACGGCCAGCATAAAACCGCCCAGGATGGCCAGGGCATCGGCCACTACGGCGGCGGCGCTGGTGAAGGCGTCAAATCGATCGCGTCTACGCATGGCCGCATAGTATCAGCCCGTGGGCAAAACTTCCAACGATTGGAAAATGGCTCTATAGTAATTTCCAACGATTGGAAAAAAAGGAGAGGCCCATGAAGATTCTGGTGCCGCTGGCCGAGGGCGTGGAGGAGATGGAGGCGGTGATTGTGATCGATACCCTGCGGCGCGCCGGGTTCGAGGTGGTGGCCGCGGGGCTGAAGGCCGGTCCGCTGACCGCCTCGCGTGGGGTGCGGCTGTTGCCGGATGTGTTGCTGGCCGATGTGCGCGCGCTGGATTTCGATGCGGTGGTGCTGCCCGGCGGAAAAGGGGTGGCCTTGCTGATGCAGGATGCGCGCGTGCTGGACGCGGTGCGCGCATTGCATCAGGCCGGGCGCTGGGTATGCGCGGTGTGCGCGGCTCCGCTGGTGCTGCAGGCCGCGGGCATCCTGGCCGGACGCACGGTCACGTGTTTCCCCGGCGTGGCTGATCAACTCACCGCGGCCACGCGCCGCGAGGCGCGCGTGGTGGTGGACGGACATCTGATCACCAGCCAGGGCGCGGGCACTTCGCTCGAGTTTGCGCTGGAGATGGTGCGCCGCATGGGTGGGGAAGCGCTGGCCCAGCGTGTCGGCAAAGAAATGGTGGCTTTTTGAGAAACCTTTTTTATCGCGCCAAAAAGATAAAAAAACACTTGTGTTGCGGGAAAAGCATCGCAATATCACAGCATATTTAGTCGCACAACGCGGCTGAACAGGGAAAATCAGGAGCAACGTACATGTCACTGACGAAGTCACAGACGGCGGCCAAGTTGGCCGATGTAACCGGCCTCACGAAGAAGCAAGTCAATGGTTTCTTTGAAGAGCTGTGCAAGCTCGCTTACAAAGAAGCGAAGAACCAGTTCGTAATCCCCGGCATCGGCAAGCTGGTGCTGGTGCAGCGCAAGGCCCGCCAGGGTCGTAACCCGGCCACGGGCGCGACCATCCAGATCCCGGCCAAGAAGGTCGTGAAGTTCCGCGTGGCCAAGGCCGCGAAGGACGCCATCCTGGGCAAGAAGAAGTAATTTAGCGCTCAGGTTTATCCGAAGAGGGGATGATGCTTGCATCATCCCCTCTTTCGTTTTCAGCTTCGCGCCGGGTTCAGCGGGCGTCGCCTACGAGGTTGGCCAGGGTGCCGACGCCTTCGATGGCGACCTCGATCCGGTCGCCCGGTTGCAGGAAGACCGGGGGCGTGCGCGCAAAGCCCACGCCCGCGGGCGTGCCGGTGGCCACCACGTCGCCCGGTTGCAGGGTGATGAAGGAAGTCAGGTAGGCCAGCAGTCGGGCCAGCGGGAACAGCATGTGGCGGGTGTTGCCGTCCTGCAGCACGTTCCCGTTCAAGCGGGAGGTCACGCGCAGCGCTTGCGGATCGGCCACTTCGTCAGGCGTGACCAGCCAGGGGCCGAGCGGGCAGAAGGTGTCCGGGCTCTTGCCCAGGAACCATTGACCGGCGGATTTTTGCAGGCTCCGCTCGGTGACGTCGTTCAGGCAGGTGAAGCCTGCCACGGCCTCCAGGGCCTGCGCTTCGGTCAGATGGCGCGCCGTGCGTCCGATGATCAGACCCAATTCCGCTTCCGCGTCCACCTGGGTGCAGCCGGCGGGACGCAGGATGGTGTCCTGGTGCCCGATCAGGGTCGAGGGGGACTTGGCGAAGAGGATGGGTGCGGCCGGAATCTGGGCGTCGAATTCGGCCGCGTGATCCGCATAATTTTTGCCCACGCAGATGATCTGGCTGGGGCGGGCCACGGGCGGGCCCAACCGGAGGCCGCGGGCGGGCAGGCGTTTTTGCCGGGTTTCGGTCAGCAGGCCGCGCAGGCGGGCCAGGCCGCCGTGGGCAAAGAAGTGCGCGTGGTAATCCGCGATGTCGAATGCCATGCCGCGTACATCCAGGATTTCCGGCTCCCCGCGATCATCCAGCCAGAGTCCGGGTCGTTCCCGTCCGGGTTCGCCGAATCGCACCAGCTTCATGATGGTTCCTCGCTGTTCTTTTCGTCCTTGCGGGCGCGTGAAATGGCCTGGCCTTCCGGCCCCAGGTCCGCGCGGGAATGGCCGCAGGCGGCCAGCACTTCGTCCGCGGTCTTGAAATGGCATTTGGCGGTTTCCAACAGGATGGCGGGGCCGTGTTTCTTGATGGCCTGTTGAGCCGCCTCGCGTACCTGTGGTGAGGCGCCCTTGGGGGCGGGTACACCCAGCGGACCGCCCAGTTCGCGCAGGGCGCGGATAAAGCCGGCCCGGGCCAGGATGGAGGCCGCGGCCACGGCCACGTCGGATTCCGCCTTGGGTCGCTGCTCGAGCTTGATGTTCCTGCCTTTGGCCATGAGGGCGCGTTCGATTTGCTGGGTGGGCCCGAACTGGTCGGACAGGGCGCGCGGACAATCGGGCACTTTGACCAGCAGGTCTTCGATGGCGCGGGCGTGTCCCCAGGCCAGCATGCGGTTCACGTTGCGCATCTTGGCATAGAGTCGGTTGTAGGCGCGGGGTCCGATGGTGACAAGGGCGTAGCGGTGGCCCAGGATTTTGGCGATGTCACCCGCCATCTGCTCGGCCACGCGGTCGCTGGTGATGCGCTTGCTGTCGCGCACGCGCAAGGCCCGGAGCTGGCCAGCCAGTTGTTCATTCACATAAGCGGCGGCAATGACCAGGGGTCCGAAGAAATCGCCCTTGCCACTTTCATCGATCCCCATGTGGGGGGCGTTTTGGGAGGGGTCCAATAGTTCTTCATAGCCCAGGCGCGCCTCCAGCAGGACTTCCGGTTCCAGGGTGAACGTGACCCAATCGCGGGCCCCCTTGCCCTGCACCACGCAGGAACCGCTGGTGTAGAGGGCGACGTTAAAGTCGTTGGCCTCCACGGCGATGCGCGTGTAGGGCACGGTGCGAGCCCGGTAGGGGCCGTTGCGGAGGATTTTTTCCAGCGCATCCTGTTGGGGCGGGGTCAGTTTGAAGGTAAAACTATTCTGAGGTTGCATGCGTGGCGGCAGGCTAGCAAAGTGGGGCGCGGGGAGCAATGGCAGGTCGCGGCGCGAACAGGCAAAATTTAAAGCAATTCTGAGAAGAATAGGTAGATATAACGGTTGACGCCCCCCCTTAATCGGCCCTATAAAAGAATGCATGCAGCGGGTAGGGTTTTGGAGCACTGCAGCATCTATTCTCATTTGCGATTACAGTACTGGGAGGTAGTTACATGAAAAAGTTATGGTTGTCCCTTTTGGTGTCTTCCGTGGTTCTAGCCTCCACGCCGGTCTGGGTTCAGGCGGCTGAAGGTGGCGGCAAGAAAAAGGCTTCGGTCGAAGAGCGCGCCAAATTGGTTACGGATGGCGAGTTAGCCCAATGGCTGGTCCGCGTGCTGGGTCTTTCGCGCTTCCTGTCCGCCGCCCCCACCGAGCTGGAATGCTTCCAGATTTTGATGCAGAACAACATCACCCCCGCCGATGGCTGGCAGAAGGATCGTACGGTCACCATGGGCGAGCTGGCCCGTGTTATCGTGCAGGGATTGGGTCGTCAGGCCGAAGTTGAGAACCCGGAAAACGACGCCTCCTGGATCAACTTTTTGAAAGAGATCGGCATTGATTTCGGCACCATTGGTGAAGCCGTGGCCAATCTGGAACCGTTGCCGCAGCCGGTGGGACCGGAGGCGATCGTCACCTCCACCGATCCGCTGTCCAAGTTGCAGCGCATCAACCCGCCGGACAACCAGCAGATTGGCGCCGACTTGTCCACGCTGGGCCGGGTCTCGAGCCAGCAGACGAGGTTTGAGGATCAGCCGGTGACCCCGAATGTATTGGACCAGATCCCGCCCCAGATACAGCGGCCGGATCGCCCGGAACCCATGACCCCGAATTGATCCAAATCCACGTTTACCACGGCTCAGCGAATATCAGGAGAGATGATCATGAAATGGACCACCACAGCGGGTTCTTTTGTTCTGGCCGCCAGCATTCTAGCGGGTGTTGGCTATGCGGCGGAAGAATCGGCGCAGAGTTTCCAAGTGAAGAATCGTTTCCGCGTGGGTTGGAACGACAACGTCTATGAGACGAGCAAGGATCAGGAAGAGAGCTTCGTGATCATTGAAGAGCTGGAGTTCGTGCTCAATCTCGACCTCGAGCAGACCTTTTTGGGCGCCCGCTATCGCCCCACCTTCATGTGGTGGGACAACCGCAACCCGGACGACACCGATTTCCATCACGAAGCGGACCTGATTTTCGCCCACAACTTCACCCCCCGGCTGTCCCTGAGCGTGAAGGAAACCTTGCGTATCGCCGAACTGCCGGAACTGATTGATCGTGGCACGGTGGCCCGCGAGAACGATGATTATATCTACAACCTGCTGGACGGCGTGCTCGGCTACAAGGTCAGCGATCCGACCCGGCTGGAATTCGGCGGCCGTTACACCCTGTTGCGTTATGACGACAACGAGGTCGCGGCCACGGACGACTACGATATTTACGCGGCAGGCGTGACGTTGCGCCACCAGTTGCAGCGCGAAACGGCGCTGAACGGCGAAGTTCGTATGGAGCAGATCGAGTACGACGGACCGGACCGCGGCTCCGACACGGTATATGCGGGCGTTGGTTTGGAAGAAATTTTCTCCCCCAATCTGGTGGGCAGCCTGCGTGGCGGCTGGCAGGTCAAGGAATTCAACAACAACGATCTGGGCTCCGAAGAGTCGCCGTATGCGGATGTTTCGCTGACCTACCTGCCTTCGCCCAAGACGCGCCTGAGCGGCGGCCTCGGCTACTCGCTGTTTGAGTCCGATATCTTCCCCTATGCGAGCCAGGACCGCACCCTGACCTTCCTGACCCTGGCCCATGACCTGACCGCGCGCATTCAGCTCTTCCTGGCCGGCAGCTACCAGAACTCGGCCTATCACAGCGATGAAGCCATCGAGAACCCGAACGGCAGCGATGGGGAGGAGGATGTCTGGCAGTTGAGCGCCCGATCCAGCTACATGGTGAATCGCAACAACTACCTGGAAGCTCAGATCTCCTACATGAACTTCGAGTCCGAGCTGCGCGAAGAGTTTGATCGCACGCGCATTGAACTGGGCTGGAGGACGCAGCTGTAAGAAGCGCCTGGCGAAACCACCGGTTCCATCACTCGCCGCTTCTTGCCTGATGCACGCTTCACGGCTGGCGGGATGAATTTCCGCCCAGCTGCACCGTTACCATGACGAACGACGAAAATAGCGATAGTTCGCTGCATTTCCTCGACTACTGGCGGGTGGTCCGGTCCCGCAAGGAAATCATCCTGGCCGTCATCCTGTTGGTCGTGTTGACCGGCATGATGTACACCTTCACCCTGCCCAAAATCTACCTGGCCACGGCGCGCATTTCCGTGCGGGAAGATTCGCTCGACATCGATGTCTTTGAGCGCCAGTTCACGGCCAGTTACAACCCGTTCTTTCTCAAGACGCAGTTTGAGATCATGCAGTCCAAGCCGCTGCTGTACGAGGTGCTGCAGAATCTGGATCTGATGCAGAAATGGGCCGCGGAATACAGCGCCGACGGTGGATCGCTGAGCCGGGACGACGCTTATTTGATCCTGCGCAACAGCCTGCGCATCAAGCCCTATCGCGACACCAGCCTGATTGACATCAACGTTTATCGCGAAGATCGCACCGAGGCGGCGCGTATTGCGAATGAATTGGCCAATGTGTACCGCGAGCACCGGTTGAATCAGAAGCGGAGCGAGATCAAGCGCGCGGTGGAGGCGCTGGAGAACGAGCTACAGAAGCAACAGGACAAGGTCAATGAGGCGGAAGCGGAACTGGAGCGCGTTCGCAAGGAGTCCGGCGTTCATATGATCCAGCGGGGTGTGCGGGCGGACAAACTGCGCCTGCAGCAGCTGGAGGCTGACCGCATTTCGGCCCGGGTGGACATGCTGGTGCGCAAGGCCCGGCTGGACCAACTGGAATCGCTGCGCGGCGAGGAGCTCATGAACGCCTCCGCGTATGTGGTGAATGATCAATCCCTGATGATGCTGCGCAAGCAGTTGGTGGACACCGAGGTGCAGCTCAAGCTCATGCTGGAGAACTACGGCGTCAACCATCCGGAAGCCAAGCGTATCCAGGCTGCGGTGGATGAATTGAGGGTCAAGCTGGATGGCGCCCTGGAAGGATTGAAGAAGGGCATCCGGGCGGACTTCGAAGTGGCGAAAGCCAAATACGAGGCGCTCGAAGGTGAATTGAGTTTGGTGCGTGAAACCGACATCGAGACCGAGCGCGACAAGTATGTGCCCTTCGAGCGGGCCGAGCGAAATGTCATGGTGCAGCGGGACATATTTACCGCCTTGCGGGCGCGGGTGGCGCAGCAGGGTATTGAGCTGGAAGTGCCTCGCACGCCGGTGGAGATCATCGAGTCGGCAGAGCCGCCCCCCGAGAATCGTCCGGTCAGCCCGAAACTCATGCTCAACATTGTGCTCAGCCTGGTCCTGGGTTTGGCCGCGGGCGTAGGACTGGCCTATTTCATCGAATATCTCGACACCTCGGTAAAAACCGTGGATGACGTCGAACGGCATTTGGGGCTGCCCGTGCTGGGGGTCATCCCGCAGAAGGTCCGCTCCCTGGTGGAAGAGGGTCCGGAAAGTCCGCACGCCGAAGCCTACCGCGTCTTGCGCACCAACATGCAGTTTGCCAATAAAGGCACACTGGGCGGCGCTTTTGCTCTGGTAAGCGGCGGCATGGGGGAAGGCAAATCCACCACCTTGTTCAATCTGGCCTATGTGTGCGCCCAGCTGGGCGGCAAGGTGTTGATTGTGGACTCGGACTTGCGGCGCCCGGTGCAGCATACCTTCCTGGGCATGTCCAACCGGTTTGGTCTCACCAATGTGCTGATGCAGGATGTGGTGGTGGAAGAGGCCATCAAGGCCACCTCCATTCCCAACCTGCACCTGCTGCCCAGCGGTAAATTGCCGCGTTCGTCCCTGGGCCTGCTGGACTCCCAGCGCATGCGTGATTTGGTCAAGAACCTGAAGGCCCGTTACGACTTCGTGTTTTTTGATTCGCCGCCCATTGTGGGGGTGAGCGACGCTTCTATTCTGGCCAGTGAAGTGGACGGCGTGTTGCTGGTGGTTCAGTACCGCAAGTATCCGCGCAACATTTCATCCCGCGCCCGCCGCATGCTTGATAACGTGGGGGCCACCGTGTTGGGCGTGGTGTTGAACAACATCAACATCATGCGCGACGACTACTATTATTATTACCACTCCTATTACTCGCAGAACGACTCCGCGGATGAGTCCCAGCCGGCTGGCGGAAAAGCGGCTCCGGACAAGCGACAGGAGGGGTCGTTTTAGTGAAGCAAAGGTGCGCAACACGCTGGTTGGCGCGGGCATTCCTGGTGGCCTTACCCATGCTTATGGGGTGTAGCCTTCTCAAGCCGTCCCGGGTTCAGGATCCGGTCCTGCCTCCGGCGATGGAGTCGACGGGCACCAATACGTTTCAGACGCCCAGGCTTCCCTTGACCCGTATCAATGAGCCCGCGGTGGCCAGCCGGGCGCCTTACCGCTTGCGGTATGGGGATCCGGTTGTGGTTTTCCTGCGCGGCATCATGCCCAAGGATGACCAGATTGAGGAGATTGTCGATGAGCGGGGTTTCATCACGCTGCCCTACATTGATGATGTGATGGCGGCCGGCCGCACCTCCTCCGAACTGGAGCGCGACATCCAGCGCATCTATATCGAGCGGAAAATATTCCGCACCGTGACGGTCAATGTGGTGATGCCGTCGCAAAGCTTTTTTGTGCAGGGCGAAGTCCGCCAGCCTCAGCGCTATCCGCTGGTAACCGGCACTACGGTGTTGCAGGCCATCGCGGCGGCGGGTGGATATTCCGAGTTTGCCGACCCCAAGCGAGTTACGGTGACCCGGGGACGCGACGTCAAAATCATCAACATGCGCGAGGTGGAACGTAACCCTCAGCAGGACATGAGTATTGAGTCCGGCGATGTCATCCGCGTCCCTCGCAGCATATTCTAATCCGATTCCCTCTGCGAATCGATCCTCCGGCCCGCGCCGGCGTTCCCGTTACTTGCTGCTCAGCCCCGGCCAGTACCTGCATGACGGGCTGGTCTTGTTTCTCATCGCCTTGCCGCCCTGGGTGGGCGTTTGGATGTTCGGCGGCGTACGCTTGTGGTCCATCGGCCCATTGATGGGGGTGGTGTTTCTAGCCACCGCACTGGCCGCCTTGCGTTTTGTGCGCGAGCGGGACGGCCTGGGTGGGCGCTGTCCTCCGGGCTTCCTGGCCCTGGCCCTTTTTGTGGCGTATGGATTTCTGCTCATCCCACGCGCCGCCGTGCCGTATGACGCTTTCGTGGAGTCGCTGAAGGTCGCCAGCTACCTGGGCGCCTACTGGGTGTGGTCGGAGCTGTCCGGCTGGCAGGGGCGCTGGCGCTGGATTACCGCGGGCTTCCTGCTCGTGGTCACCGTAATGGCCTGGTACGCCATCATCCAGCATATGCAGGGCGAACGCGGGGTGCTCAACCTGATCCGACCCGACGACTATGGCATGCGGGCCAGCGGCGCCTACTTCTGTCCCAATCATTTTGCCAACCTGCTGGACATGACCATTCCCTTTGCCGCGGCGATCGCCGTCTCTCCGGTGGCCGGCCTGCCCCTGCGCCTGCTGGCGGGCTATAGCGTGCTGGTCGCCCTGGCCCCGCTCTATCTTACGCAATCCCGGAGCGGTTGGATCGGCACCGCAGTTGGCTTGGTGGTCATCATCGCTTTGCTGGGGCTGCGGCGCGGCGTGCGGCGATTTCTCGTGCGATTGATGGTCGCGCCGGTGGTGGTGGCAGGAGCAGGATTTCTGGTGTGGCTGGCGTCACCCATGGTGCAAACGCGCGTAGCGGATGCCCTGGCCGGGAATATACGACTGAAGCTCTGGCGAGATACCTGGGGCATGATTCTTGATCAGCCCTGGTTGGGTTGGGGGCCCGCCGCTTTTCGCTGGGTCTATCCGCACTACTGGTTCAACCTGAACACGTTTCTGGATCCCGAATTTGCTCATAACGATTATCTTCAGGCGTGGGTCGAATATGGTGTGGTCGGCCTGGTTTTACTGGTGGGAGCGCTGGCCCTCGGGGTCGGCCGTCTGCTCGTGCATGTGCGGCGCTCGGACTCCGACCGAAGCGCCACCCTGATCATCGCCTTTCTGGGGGCCCTGGCGGCCACGTCGGCCCATGCGGCCTTCGATTATAATTTTCACATCTACGGCAACGTCCAGGTGCTGGTCATGATGGCGGGCCTGGCCGCCGGTGCCTGGGGCCGCGAGGAAGAACGTATTCCCGCCCCGTCCCCCGTGGCCCGGCGCTGGATCGCGGGAT
>CAYTVN010000110.1:0-10242 GCA_964441655.1 uncultured Verrucomicrobiota bacterium
CCCCCGCGCCACCCCCTGATCCAGGCTTTCGGCCACATCGCAGAGCACCGCACGTGCCGACACATTGCCCAGGCAGACCGGCAGCGCATCCACCACGAAGGTATCCCCGCCAAACTCGGCGATGCCGAAACCCATGCCCTGTAAAAGCGCCAGATTGCGTCGCACGGTCAGGGCGCGCTCCGGCGGAAGGTCCACCGTCTCGGGCTGAAGCAGGCCCTGGGCGCGCACGGCGTGCTGTTTGACTTCGCGCATGAAGCGTTCGAAGTTAATGCGCTCATGGGCGGCGTGCGGATCCATCAGGATCAAACCATCTTCCGTTTCCAGCACCACGTAAAGACCGCCCACCTGCCCCAGAATCCGGCACCACGACCAGGGCGCCTGTGTTCCCGAGGAAAGAGGCCCGGTGGCATCGAAGGGGGTTGCATCCTCCGTGCCTGCGGAGGGCGCGACAGGAGCCGGGTTACGGCGGGCCGCTTCATCGGGCGGCGGCAGACGGGGATAGGAAAATGCTGGCAGCACCGGCATATCCGGGACGGTCAATAGAGGCGTGGTACGTGCGGTGGACAGAAATTCTCGCACCGCCCCCGGCTGGGCTTCGCTGCCCGCCGCCGTTAAGGTCACAGCCGAACGCAAGCCTTCCATCACGGCATCGCGAACGGCGGAGGGCTGACGGAAACGCACTTCCTTCTTGGTCGGGTGTACATTGACATCCAACTCGCCCGGATCCACATCCAGAAAAAGAAACAGGACCGGGTGCCGCCCGCGTGGGATCAGGGCCTGGTAGGCTTCCTGAATGGCATGGCCGACCACGGGGGCGCTGGCCGGGCGTCCATTCACAAAAATATATTGCTCCGTGCGATCGCCGCGCGTGACCTGGGGCAGGCTGGCCAGACCCCGTACGGCGACACCCTCGCCCTGTCGCTTTACCGGTCGTAAACCGGTGAGCACCTCGGGACCGAAGAGTTCGCGCACCCGCTCTTCCAGGGTTGCCCCGCCGCTGAGCCGGTAGACTTCACGATCATCTACTCTCAACTTCAAGGCCACTTCCGGGTGAGACAAGGCATAGAGGAGAAAAACCTGCCGCGCATGGGCCTGCTCCGTCTGTTCGGTGCGCAGGAACTTTCGGCGGGCGGGTACGTTGAAGAACAGATTGCGAACCGCGATGGTGGTTCCCGCCGGGGCTCCGGCTTCCCGCACTTCCAGCATGCGCCCACCCGAGATGACCAACTCCGTTCCAGACTCGGCATCCGCGGGCCGGGTGGTCAGGGTAAATCGGGAGACCGAGGCGATGGCCGCGAGCGCCTCTCCGCGAAAGCCCAGCGTGGCCACGTGCTCGATGTCGTGCACATCCCGGATCTTGCTGGTGGCATGTCGCTCCACGCTCAGCAGGGCGTCATCGTGCGTCATGCCGGAACCGTCATCCGCCACCACCACGGCCGTACGACCACCTGCCACCAACTCCACCTCGATGCGAGTGGCCCCGGCATCCAGGGCATTTTCCATGAGTTCCTTCAGCACGGAGGCGGGCCGGTCCACCACCTCGCCCGCGGCGATCTTGTTGATCACCTCGTCGGCTAGAACATGAATGCGCCCGGGAGTGGATGACATAAGGCGACTATAGCATCGCCGCGCGTTCCGGGCAGAAGAATTTCAAGCGGGGCCGGGGTGCGCCAGCTCAGATGATCTCAATCGAAACATCATCCTTGGGCTTGACCTCTTCCTTGACCTCAATCGGCTTGTAGGTCGGCAGGAAGCGGTAGTAAACCTGCAACGTCAGCGCGGCCAGCGTGGTGGCGTACACCGGGCCCAAGTTGGTCTCTTTGCCGTGGGCGCCTTCCTGAAGATTTGCCCCCGCCGAAGTCCAACTGCCGTCTTCGTTCTGATTCTTGGTCAGTTCCGGTGCAAACTTGTTATTCCACGTGGACCAATCCTGGCCACCGGAATGGAACTTGGCCTGGGTGACGTAATACCAGGCGTACATGGGCCAATCCAAGGGCTTCTGCCAGTTGCAATCATAGCCATTCATGGCATTCAGCCCGTTCTTCACCGCGGGATCCTTGGCGTACCCCAGCAACTGGAGGCAGAGCGTGCCCACGGCGGTGACACCGTCGCTGCCCGCGCCTACAGCAGTATAGCCGAACCGACCGGTCTCCGCACTTTGGGCCATCTTCAGTGCCCCCGCGGCTTTCTCCATGGCCTCATGCAACCCGGGCACCTCGGCACCGGCAATATAGGCGGCTTTCAAAGCCTGAATATTCCAGCCTGCTACCGAGGTATCCCATCGGGCCTCTTTCTTGTAATTGTAATCCCACGAACCACCGGGCTGCTGCCCCTTGACGATGACGGTAGCCGCCCGTTCCATGACTTGTTTGAGATCGGGGATTCGAGTCAAGCCATACGCCTCGCTGATGGCATAGGTGGCGATGGCATGTGCATAGGAACCCTGCTGGGTATAGCCGACGAATATGCCATCCTCTTTCTGGGCCGAAACCAGATAGCGGATCGCCTTTTCGACCGTGGGACCATAGTCCTTGGAAGAAGTCGTCTCGCCGTGGGCCAGGAACGTCAACAACGCCAGGCCAGTCATGGCCTCCTTTTGACCCGCCCAAGAGCCTTCAGGCAACTGGTTTCGCTTCAGCCATTCCAAAGCCCGGATCACTGACCGCTCGGTAATTTCACCCCAGCGTCCGCCGTAGTTCTTCAGGCCGGCCGCGCGACCACCGGTGGATCTGCCCTGAAACAGACCCTTCATGACCAGCGGGCTGGAATCGCTCAGGATATTCAGATCGGCAATGTCCATGCTGGTGTCATCGCTCTGCGGACCTGGGGCTTCCGAAGGCGCGGGCGCATCCACATTCATCTGTACGTCCGGAGGCGCCACCATGTCGGTCATATCCTGGAGATCTTCCATTTTCTCCAGTTCCTTCTCAAATTCCTCCAACTCGACGGCATCCGGTTCCACCACCATGACTTCGATCTCGGTCTGCTTTTCCACCGCCTTGAAGACCATGAATTTGATGGCGCAAACGATGACCAGGACATGGAACAAAACGGAGCCGAACGGCCCCAGCAAATGCTCCATGATGGTTTTGCGGCGGAATCGCTTGAGGATGCCCTCGCGTTCCTTCTCGCTCAACGCCGATATCGTAGGTTTCAGTTCCATGGCCCCATTACCTCAATTCGTACTGACGACGGACAGATTCACCAGTCCAGATTTTGCGCATAAATCAAGTACCCGGACCAAATCCTCGTGTTTAGACTGGCCGGAACACATAATCATGATGGTTTGCTTGGTATCAATGCCGGCCAGCTTTCGCAGCAGCCCATCCAGCTCCTCCGGTCCCACCGGCCGGTCGTTGATGGTGTACCCGTCGGCATAGATCTGCACCCGGATCATCTTGGGTGGGGTCTGCAGCTGCTCCTGCTTTTTCTCCGGCGAAGGCCGGAACACGTCCAAATTGGCCAGCGTGTCCTGTGGCTTCTGGGTGACCAGAAAAAAGATGAGGAGCTGAAACACGACGTCAATCATGGCCGTCATGTTCAGTTCGGCAGGAGATTCCTGCGCCCGGCGTTCGCGTTTGGCCATGGTTAACTCGACCTTTCCTTGACCGCGGCAAATTTAACCTTCCACAACCCGGCCCGCGTGCAGGCATCCATAACCTGCTTGACCGCGTCGTGCTTGGTCAGTCCATCACCCCGGATGACCACGGGCGTGGATTGTCCGTGATCGTTCACCGTTTTACGCATCACGGTATAGAGGTATTCGGGCGACATGTACGTTCGCGCGATGGATATGCGACCCTTGTTATCCACCTCGATGACCACCTCGCGGGGGTCCTTTTGCTCCACGGGCTTTCCGTGGGGGGCCAAGGCCAGTTTGATGCTCTCGTCAATGGCCTTCTGCTGCATGTCGGCCGTGCAGACAAAGAAGATGATGAGCTGGAACACGACGTCGATCATCGGCGTCATGTTGATGCCCGGTTCGTCAGCTCTCTTTTTCATGAGTCGGCTTCCGCCGGATTACTCCGCAACTACTTCCACATTGCGCAACGACTTGACCAGGTCGGTGGTCAGGATTTCCATACCCAGAATGATCCGGGTGGATTTGTTGCGGAAATAGAAGAAAAAGCCCAGGGCCGGAATGGCCGCGATCAGACCGCCCGCCGTGGTGTACAAGGCCTGGGCGATGTTGACGGCCAGCATCTGCTGCTGAGCCGCGCCCGCCTGGGTGGTGGCCAGGTTGGCGAAGGCAAAGATCATTCCTTGCACGGTACCCAGCAGCCCCAGCATGGGGGCCAGGTTGGCCACCACGTTCAAGTAGGTCACTCGCTGCACCAGCTTCTCGCTCTCCAGATCCGCCGCTACGCCAATGGCTTCCTGCACGGCGTCAAAGCCTTCCTGCACATTGCTGAATCCCGCGGAAAGGATGTTGGCCAGAGGTCCCGGTTCTTCTTCGCACTCCTTCAGCGCCTTCATCACGTCGCCCTGCTCAATGGCTTCGCGGGCCTTGTTGACCAGCGATTCGGGGGCAATCTTCTTCTCGCGGACGGTAATGAACGAATCCACAATAAGGGCGAATCCGGCCACCGAACAGGCGCCCAACGCCAGCCACAGGATGACGCCCATGAAGCCGGAGCTCAACACGACGTTCGTAAACGACATCGGGCTGTCCTTGCTTTCCTTGGCGGCCGCCTTGGCCGTTGCATCGTCCAGTTGCAAGCCGGCCGCGGGCTGTGCAGCCGCCGGAGCCGCCGCATCCTGAGCCCACACCTTCGAGGTTACATTCACCGCCAACACGGTCACCAGACCCACCACGGTCAGCCATTTCATCTTTGACATGATCTTGCTCCTAAGTGTCCCAACCATCTTCCATTCCGTTTACTTGCCGGCGGCCTTCTGGCCCCACGGTGTTCCACCAAATTCCGACGCCACCCGCCGATACAGGTCCTTGGCCCGCGGATCACGCAGTTTGTCCAGACCTTCCGCCGCCTTGAACAGCGCTTCCGGCAGGACGGCCTGCTCGTTCTCGTACAGGATGGCGGACCGCAGATAATCCAGCACGGCGCCTTCTACATTGGCCTGGCTCAGCTTGATGTCGCCCCGGACAACCTGCGCACGCGCCGCATCGGCCCGGCTGCCCGTGCTGATCAAGGCGTCCAGTTGTGGGCTCAGCTTGTCAAACTGCTTGGCGTCCACCATGGCCCCATAATAGGCCCACAACGTGGTGGAATCCTTCTTGGCCTCCGGGCTGGCCTGGAAGAGCTGATCGTATACGGCCACCGCACCCGCCGCATCCCCTTTGGCGGACAGCACCTGGGCCTTCACCACGCGCGCATTGTTATCCCACTCCAGATAGCGGAAGTTCAGGATGATCGGATCGAGCAACTTGATGGCTTCATCGTAATTCTTCTGGGCGGCCAGCTGGCGCGCGCGGTCGAATTCCGCCGGTTTGTCCGCCCACGCCTTGGTGTACTGGCCGCGGGTGAATTCCACATTGCCCTGCGGAGTAGTCAAAATGATGGCTCCGTCAGAACGTGCGCGAATGGCCGACCCATCCCGGCGCGAGCCGTCCACCAACTCCACATAGGCGGCCGACGCGCTCAGAACGCCGACCAGCACCAGGGCACTCCCACCAACGATTACTCGGGTCACTAAAGAATTCATGATCACTATCCTCCCTGCTTGGGTGCCACCGGAGCTGCCGGCACCGCCCCGGCTTCCGAGGCTTTGACATTGGCTTCGGCACGGATGCGCCGAACTTCGCTGATCCGCTCACTGGTGGGGAACAACTTCAGGTATTGGTCGCAACTGTCCACCACATCCTGGAAGCGGCCCAATTCCATGCCGATGGGCAACGACTTCAGAATGGCTTCCTCAATGAAGGGACGCTGCTCGGGCTTGTTCGAATCGGTCAGCAGGGCCACCCGCTGGTAGGAGGCCAGGGCTGCGGTTTTGTCCCCGCCCTTGATCTGAATTTCGGCCAGCTTGAGGCTGGCCTGGTTGGCCTGCTTCTGGTCCTGGGTGAATCGGAAAATTTCGCCGATGGCCAGCGAGGCCTGGCCCACATTACCCATCTCGCCGTGCGCTTCGCCCAGCAGGAAGTGTACATCGTAGAAAAGTCCCGAGCGCGGGAATTGATTGGTAAACTGTTGCAAGGCGGTGACGGCTTCCGGATAACTCTTGCGGGCGAACAGGGCCGCCCCCCGGCCATACAACGCCCGTTCCAGCAAAGCCCGGTTCTCCGGCACGTCGGGCGCACCCTTGACCTTGGGGTCCTCCGTCACCTGGCTGAACGCACGCAGTGCCTCATCATACAACTTGGCATCGATCATAAGCTGCCCGATGCGGGTGAATTCATCCGGTTTGTAGTTGGAGGCGTTGCCCATCATTTTCTCGAAGGCGCCGCGCGCCTGATCGAACTGGCCGATTTCCATGGCGCTGCGGGCCAGCGAATACAGGGCGTTTTTCCCTTCATCCGAGGTTGGGAACTTCGCGGCCAGTTCATCAAATGTCTTGGCCGCCTCGTCAAACTGGCCCAGTCCCAGCTGAATCTGCCCCTTCCCCATGAGGGCCTTGGGGGCCAAGTCAGACTGCGGAAACGATGTGAAGACATCGGTGTACAAACCCATGGCGGCCTGACGCATGGCGGGGATTTTCTCAGCCGGCTCGGTGATGCGGCCAAAACAATTGGCCAGCTGGAACTTGGCCTTGGCCAGAATATCCAGCCGCTTCTCCTGATCCGCCGGGGTGGTGGCATAGGGGTTGTCCTTCTCCGGCTCCAACCACTTGACCAACTTGTTCAGCTCCACCGCGGCTTCCGACCAGCGGCTGAGTTTGACATAACAATCGGCCAGCGTGAACTGGGCCTGCGCGCGGTCCGGCCCGGCCTGAATATCGCCCACCAGCTTCTGGAACCCGGCCAGCGCTTTGTCGTAGTCGCCCGCCTGGTGATAACCCCACGCCATCTGGGTCAGGGCCTTCGGATAATACTGGTCCTGCGGATAGTTGTCGGCGATGCGCTGGAAGAAGAAGTTCGCGCCATCCTGATCGCCCGCCTTTTTGCGCTGGGAGCCCAGATAGAACAGGATGGTGCCTGCCTTCTCGTGCTGCGGGAACCCGCGTAAATACAGTTCGTACAGCGCCAGCGCCTGGGCATCGTCCTTTTTATTAACATACTGACTGGCCGTGGACAGCAGCGCCGTGGCGGCGTCCGGTTTGCCGGCGAACCGCTCCGCGGTGTACTCCGCCACCATCTTCATCATGAGCACGTCATTCAATTCCACATAGGCCGACATCAGCGAGCCCAACGATTTAATGGAGGTGGTCGTCTCCGGATAACTGTTCAGAGCCTTCAGGTACTCCTTCACCGCCTCGGAAAAGTTGCGCTGTCGGTACAGGTTGTCGGCCAGGCGGAATTGGGTGGCCGCGGCTTTTTCCGCCTGCGCGCCCAGGTCAATGTTGATGGTCTTGCCCAACCCCTCCAGCTTGGATTTGAGCGCGTTGGCGCGCACCCCCGCCTTGGGACCCCAGTCGCTCTCCCCGTATTGAACAAATACGTTGTAGAACTCGGTGAGGGAGGCCGCCAGCGTCTTGATATACTCGTCCTTGCGCCCCGCATCCGCCGCCATCCCCGCCGCATCCTGCTCCAGAATTTCACCCATCAGATAGCGCGAGCCGGCCTTGGGACTCTGCCCCGCCAACTGCGCCTCCTTCATCTGCGTGTCGATGGAATCGAGGATGTCCTTGTATTCCTTGGTGATCAAGGTGCGGGCCCGCTCGCGGTTGCCCCGGGTCATCTCAATGGTGGCCATGGTGACGATGGATTGGCCGAACGCCACATCCATGCCGCCCCACTGGATTTCCTTGCACAACTTCAGGGCGCTATCGAGATACCCATTCCGTTCGCTCTCCGGCGCCGTGCGCGCCATCTGAATCAGGAGTTCGGCCTGATCAGCCTTGATGGTGCGGGCAATTTCTCCGTCGGGGTTGGTGACCAGCACCTTGCCCAGCGCGTCGGAGGCCCCTTTGAGATCGCCCGCGCTTTTTAACATCTGGCTGTAGGTGTACGCAGAATCGCGGAAGAACTTCAGCAGATCGGCATCCGCGGGGGGCTGCTGGTACTTCTGAAAAAAGGCCCAGTACAATTCTCGCGCCTTATCCAGCTGGCCAAACCGGAAATAGCCCTTGGCCAGGGCCAACTGGATGGCGTCGGCCTTGGGATCGTTGGGCGGCATCTGCTTGACCAGGGCCTCGGCCTCCGGAAATTTGCGAGCGGCAATAAAGCCCTCCGCCTTGATGATGTTGGCCCGGCCGGCCTGCCCGGGATTCACCCGCACCACGGCATCCATGACCTTGTTCGCGAAATCGGGGAACCCCCACTCCACCAAGGCGGTGGCAAACTCGAAGTCGCGATCAACGTTTTGTGCCGTGACACGTCCCGGAAGCAACAGGACGGACAGCACGAGTAAAAAAACCCGCTGGGGGTGGCCGACAATGCATCGTGACAAGGTCATAGCGATTGGTGAGGCACATTGGTTCAACGGCTGTTCCAACACACCACGAATGTATGATTATAGAAATGCTAAGATTGCGTCAAGATAAGCGCGGCTATTTTTAAGCAGCGGAATCGTTTTCTGGCGGCGAAAGCGGGCCGGTGAGGAGTCGGCGCAGGGCCTGCGGATTCATCCGCAGGTGAATGGGCATGCGGGTCAGCGCGAAATCGAAGCGCGCGGGGTCCTGCGCATCGTAGCGCCGGAAGCCCGAGGTGATCTCCCGCACCGTCTGCAGATCGGCGGCGCGGCGACGGGTAAAGCCCAGCAGACGCGCCATGCGGTGCATGTGCACGTCGGTGGGCACCAGCAACAGCGCAGGCGAGATATCGTCCCATCCGCCCGGATCCACCGCGTCTTTACGCACCAGCCAGCGCGTCAGCAGATAGAGCCGTTTGCAGGCGCTGCCCCGCGCGGGGTCCGCCATCAGGGAATGACGAACCGGAAGTCCCCGGGCCTGCAAATCCCCCACCCAGCGTTGCAGGGCCGGCTGCAGGTCCGGCTCACCCGGCTGCACGTGATGCGCCAAACGCGCACCCAACGAGCCCCAGGCGCGCTGTCCCTCCTGGATTACCCGCACCAGGGAAACCACCTCCTCCGCCCGCGTCCAGCGATGTTGGAAACCCGCCAGACGACCGGCCAACTGGAGATCCGTGGCCGACGCCACCGCGCGGGCCGGACGGGGACCCAGCGCGGTCAGCACCCGCTGCACACTGCGCAAAATGCCCGCCACGTGACCGTAGGCCAGGCCGGAGGCCAGCAGGGCCACCATTTCGCGGTCCAGGGGATCGGCATAACGGAACAAAAATTCAAGAGGATCGGGATGGATGAGTTCCGGGCGGTGGTAGCGGTGGAAAAGGTCGTCCAGCAAGGCGGCCACCCGCTCCGAACGGCGCGAGCCTGCAGCCCGCGCCCGCTTCATCGCCCGCCGCCGCGTAACTTCTGGCGCAGGTAGCCGGGACGATTGGTCATGAGCTCCGGCAATCCTTCGTCCATCAGGCGCTGGGCCTCCACTTCGTCATCCACCGTCCACACCACCAGGCCCAGATTGTGTTCTTTTACGGTGCGAATAAAGGATGACGTGACCGCCGTACAGTAGCCCACGCTCAGGCCATGGAAGCCGTCCCGCATGGCCAGTTCGCACAGGGCTTCCGCGGTCCAGTTCCGCGGGGCGCCGGCGTGGCCCTTGGCTTCGATGTTCCAGTAGACCGGATAGGCCGGCAGCTTGTGGCGAACCTCGCGCAACAGGCGGGCATCAAAGCCCAGGAAACGAATGCGCGCCGGGTCCGGTCGGCCTACGGAAAAGTCCGACGTCAGGGCCGGCAGCATATCGCGGTCACCTTTGAGCTCCAAATACAGCAGCCGCCCGTTCGGCACCACCCGCAATACATCGCGCAACAGCGGGATGGTGCAATGTCGCCAGCGCGGACCCTTCCAGGTGCCGGCGTCGGCCACGCGCAGAATGTCCCACGTCTGGTCCTCCAGGCGACCGGCCAGTCCGGTGGTGCGGGCCAGAGTTTCGTCGTGCATGAGCAGGCACCGGCTGTCCCGGCTGGCCCGTACATCCACCTCCACGCCGTCCGCCATCTCCTGCCACGCCAGCTGAATGGCGTGCAGGGTGTTCTCCGGCGCTTCAAACGAGGACCCGCGGTGTCCAATCAGTTTCATGAAGGTGCCGGAAAAATGCTAAATC
>CAYTVN010000111.1:0-10227 GCA_964441655.1 uncultured Verrucomicrobiota bacterium
GATGCGGCGCTGCACCGGCTTCAGCCCGTCGTCCAGATCGGGGATGGCGCGGTCGCGGATGACGTAGGACGCGTACTGGAGAAAATTGAGGTTGACCAGGTCCTTGAGCGGGCCGGGGATCTGCGGCGCGGGCACGGTGGCCCGGGCGGGCACCGCCGGCTTTTCCGGCGCAGCTTCGCCACCAAACATCTGCAGTTGTTCGATGTCGCTCATAAGGGCGGACAGATTGGAGAAGCGAACCGTTCAACGCCAGTTGAAAAGTTCTGGGGAGCCGATAAAGAAATCGCTGACAGGTTCCCTCAGACGGGAGGGACCGGATCCGCAGCGGTCCGGTCCGTCAGCGCGAATTAGTCCGGACGGCGCGGCCCCCATCATCGGCGATCGGGATTCATGCCCGCATCACCCCACACGCGCCAGAAATGGTGAACCGGCCCGTGACCGTGACCGATGCGATAGGACGCCCCCGCACAAATGGCCCCGGTGATGTATTCCTTGGCCTGGCGAACCGCGCCCTCCACGGATTCGCCGCGGGCCAGAAAGGCCGCAATGGCCGAGGACAGCGTACACCCCGTGCCGTGGTTGTTTTTTGTCAGCACGCGCAGACCCGGCAGCCGGACGATGCTTTGGGACGCGCCGAGATAGAGGTAATCATCGCTGTCCTCGCCCTCCAGGTGGCCGCCCTTCACGAGCACGTTTCGACAACCCAGACCGGCCAGTTCGCGGGCGGCTTCCGGCAGTTCGCTCACGTGTTCCACCGCGCGACCAAGCAGCACGGACGCCTCCGGAATGTTGGGGGTTAGAATTTCCGCGCGCGGAATCAGAAGCTCCTTCAGGGCAGCCACCGCATCATCCCGCAGCAGTTTGTCACCGCTTTGCGCAACCATCACCGGATCAAGCACAATACGAGTCACCCCATATTCCTGCAGTTTGCCGGCCACCGTGGCAATCAGGTCGGGCGAAAAAAGCATGCCGATCTTGACCACATCCGCGCCGATGTCCGACAGCACGGCGTCCAGCTGCCGGCCCACAAACTCCACCGGGGCCGCGTGAATGGCCGTCACGCCCAGCGTATTCTGCGCGGTCAGGGCGGTGATGACGCTCAGGCCGTAGCAGCCGTTGGCGGCAATGGTTTTCAGATCGGCCTGAATACCCGCCCCGCCTCCGCTGTCCGAACCGGCAATGGTCAACACCCGGAAATATTTTTTGTCCTCGCTCATCACATCGCTCCTCTCGCCTCGCCCATGGCAGCTCGCAGCGCCGTCGCCGCGGCCCGGGGATCGTCCGCCGACACGATGGCGGACACCACGGCCAAACCGTCCGCCCCCGCCTGCACCACCGCCCGCGCATTGCCCAAATGAATTCCCCCGATGGCCACCAGCGGGAGACGTGTCACGGCGCGCATCTGGCGCAAGCCGTCGAGTCCCAGCGGCGCGGCGGTATCGGTTTTGGTCGGCGTGGCAAACACCGGGCTGACCCCGATGTAGTCCGCGCCCTCCGCATCCGCCCGTCGCGCGTCCTCCACCGTTTCGGCCGAAATACCGACGATCCACGAGGCCGGGCCCAGTCGCCGAGCGTCGGCCAGCGTCAGATCCTGCTGGCCCAGATGCACGCCATCCGCGCCCACGGCCAGGGCGATATCCAGCCGGTCATTGATCAGCAGCGGCACGCCGGTTCCCCGCAACACCGCCTGCACCCGTCGCGCCACGTCCAGAAAATCGCGACTGGAACAGTCCTTCTCCCGTACCTGCACGCAGGTGACACCACCCGCCACCGCGGCGCGCACGAGGTCGGCCAGGTCGCGGCCCCGAGCCAGCGAGCGATCCGTGACCAGATAGAGGGTGGGATCGAATTTCATGAGCCCTGAATCCGCACCCGATCTCGCACGTCATCCGACGTCAACGCCGCGAGGGCATCCAGAAACAGCGGGACAAACGTGCCCGGCCCGGCAGCGCCCGTCGCGGCCACTTCGCCCGCCAGTCCATATACGGCCAGCCCGGTGGCCGCCGCCAGAACCGCATCCGCATCCACGCCGAGAAATGCGCCCAGCAGGGCGGACGCGCCACAGCCGGTGCCGGTCACCCGCGCCATCATGGGATGTCCATTGGCGACACGCAGGGTGCGTGTGCCATCAGTGATGTAATCGGTGGGGCCGGTGATGGCCACGGGGACGCCCAGTTCGCGGGCCAGTTGGCCGGCCCGCAAGGCGGCGGACTCCACCGTATCGGCAGCATCCACGCCCTTGGTATGCGCGGCCGCGCCGGCGAGGGCCAGAATTTCCGAGGCGTTGCCCCGCACCAGCGCAACCTTCGTCTCGCCCAGGATGCGGCGGGCCGCCTCGGTGCGCAGCCGGGTGGCCCCCGCGCCCACCGGGTCCAGCACGATCGGCACCCCGAGGCGCGTGGCCTGGCGGCCGGCCTTGAGCATGGAGGCGATCCAGGCGTCCTCCAGCGTGCCGATGTTCAGCACCAGGGCCTTGGCGTAGCCGACCATCTCCTCCACCTCGTTCTCCGCGTGGGCCATCACGGGCGATGCGCCGGCCGCGAGCAGAATGTTGGCGGTGAAGTTCATGACCACGAAGTTGGTCAGGTTGTGCACCAGCGGACGGGTATCGCGGATGCTTTGCAGGTTGTTCGCCGCGCGGGCAGCCAGGTCGAGGGTGTCAGGCATGGGATTCCTTTCTTCCGAACGAGATCAGCACATACAACAGGGCCGCACCCAGCAGGGCGGGCAGGGACGCACCGGCCGGGAAACCGTAGCGGGCGCACACCTGATAGAGGGCCACCCCCGCCGCCCACGCAGCCAGGGCACGCAGATTGAAACCGCCCGTGTACCAGTAGCGACCGCGCTGGAACAGGTCCGCCACGTCGTAGCAGCCGCGCTTTAAGACAAAGTAATCCGCCAGCACCACCCCGAAGAGCGGACAGAACGCGGAGCCGATGAGCAGCAGAAATCCTTCGTAGCGGGTGGCATCAAAACCCAGGGCCAGGGCTGTGCCCAACACGCCACCAATCAAAACCAGCGGCCGAGTCCCGGCGCGCGGAAACAAGCTCTGGGCCGAGACGGCGTTGGAGTAGATGTTGAGGAAGGTGGTGGTCACGGTGGACAGCAGAATGATGAGCACGGCGGGCCACAGCAGGCCATGTCCGCCCAGAAGCTGCAGCAATGCGGTTTCGGGAGTTCCCGTTCCCGCGGCCAGCGCGGTCAGCAAGCCGACGGCAAACATCCACGAACTGACGAGGAAATAGCCCCACCAGGTCCCGCGCAAACCCCGCCCGGGCACGGCCGCGTAGCGCGTGTAGTCGGACACCAACGGCAGCCAGGAAATGGGCATGGCGATCACCAGATCGAGCCCCGACATAAACGGAACGGAGGACCCGGAGGCGGCGACCCACCCTTCGCGCCAGCCGTAGGTGCGTAGGGCCAGTACGGTCATAACCAGGGTGAGCGCCAGCAGCAACACCACGCCGACCCGCTGCAGTATTTTCCAGGCGCGGTGATCAGCCAGAGTCCATAGGGTGGTCAGCACCCCGAGCAGCACCGTCCACCCGCCCGCGTGTTCCGGGCCGCCTGCCAAACCGGCCGCCGCCTGACCGCCGATCCACAGCATCACGGCCGTCCAGCCCGCCAACTGCACGATGTTCAACAGGGCGGGCAGACTGGAGCCGCGATTCCCCAGGGCGCCGCGCGTGCCGACCATGGCGGGCACCCCGTGTCGGCTGCCGATCAAGCCACCCAGCGCCATGGGCGTGCCGCCGATCACGTGGCCGAGTAGAATAAGGACCAGCCCCAGTCCCAGTCCGTGGGGAGTGAGCAGACCGCCCGCCCAGATTTCAGACAGCGAAATGGCGGCCCCCGCCCACAACAGAAAGAAATCCCACTCCCGCAAATTTCGCTCCCGGCTGTCTACCGCCCCGGGGGTTGACGCATCGTTTTCCATAAATAAAAAGCCGTGGCTCCAACGGGGGAACCACGGCGAAAAACGATCCGCTTTCCCTGCGTTGGCATGACCCAACAGGTTCCAAGGGTTATCCCGCCTCACGGGAACTCTCAGCCCTCTTCATCGAGGACTCCCCTAGCGACCAAACAATGTGCGCGAACCTAACATGTAGAGCGGCCCGGTCAAGCGCGCCCTTGCCGCACGCTTCGGCAACAACCACGAACCAACGCTTCGTGCCCTTCGTGCTTTTCGTGGTTGATTGCTTAGCCGGCTTCCGTCTCCACCACCAGGTTGCCCATGATGTACTCGCGGCGCTCTGGGGTGTTGCGGCCCATGTAGAACTCGAGGATGTCCGGGATGTGGTGCTGCTCGGTCACGTCCACCGGGGTCAGCCGCATATCCTTCCCGATAAAATTCTTGAACTCGTGGGGTGAGATCTCGCCCAGCCCTTTGAACCGGGTCACTTCGCAGCCGCGGCCCAGCTCCTTCATGGCCGTGTCGCGCTCGGCCTCGCTGTAGCAGTAGGTGGTCACCTTCTTGGTGCGCACGCGGAACAGCGGTGTCTCCAGAATCCACACATACCCGCCGGTGACCAGGGGCTCAAAAAAGCGCAGGAAAAACGTGATGAGCAGATTGCGGATATGCAGCCCGTCCACGTCCGCGTCGGTGGCCATGATGACTTTCTGGTAGCGCAGACCGTCCACCGAATCCTCGATGTTGAGCGCGCGCATCAGGTTGTAGAGCTCGTCGTTCTTGTAGAGCGCGTCGCGCTTGAGCTCGGCCACATTCATGGGCTTGCCCTTGAGCACGAAGATGGCCTGGTTGTGCACGTCGCGGCAGCTCACAATGGATCCGGCCGCGGACTGGCCCTCGGTGATAAACACCATGGAGTCCGCACCCTTATTGCGCTTGCGGTCCAGGTGGTGCTTGCAGTCCTTGAGCTGCGGGATGCGGATGGAGGTCGCGCGCGCCCGCTCGCGGGCCAGCTTCTTGACCTGCTGCAGCTCCTTGCGCAGTTTCTCCGTGTCCTCCACCTTGGCCACCAGACGCTCCGCCCGCTTGGGGTCGCGGTGGAGCAGATCTTCCACCACGCGTTGAACTTCCTTCACCAATTCGGTGCGCAGCTCGGTGTTGCCCAGCTTGTTCTTGGTCTGCGACTCGAACACCGGGTCCTTCAGCCGGATGGCCACCGCGCCGATCATGCCCTCGCGCACGTCGTCGCCTTCGTACGTCTTCTTGGTGAAGGCGTTGACCGCCTTCAGAATACCTTCCCGGAACGCGCTCAGGTGGGTGCCGCCGTCGCTGGTGTACTGGCCGTTGACGAAGGAATAGTGCGTCTCGTTAAAACGGTTGCTGTGGGTGAAGACCAGCTCCAGCGTCTTGCTGCGGTAGTGAAAGGGCGTATAGATGGCCTCCCCGCCGGTTTCCTCCTCGATCAGGTCCAGCAGGCCGTTCTCCGAAACAAAGGTTTCGCCGTTGTACAGAAAGGTCAGCTCGGCGTTCAGGTAGGTATAGAGGTTGAGCCGCCGCCGCACATGCTCGTCCAAAAATTTGACCGGCCCGAATATCTGTTCGTCGGGCGTGAAGCGGACCAGGGTGCCGTCCTTTTCCTCGGCCTTGCCCTTGCGCTCCTTGATCAATTTCCCGCGGGCGAATTCCGCTTCCGCAAAGTGCCCCTCGCGATGACTGCGCACGACGAAGGAAGAGGACAGGGCGTTGACTGCCTTGGTGCCCACCCCGTTCAGACCCACGCTGAACTGGAACACCTCATCGTTGTACTTGGCCCCGGTGTTGATGGTAGACACGCAGTCCACCAGCTTGCCCAGCGGTATGCCGCGCCCGTAGTCGCGCACGGTGACCGCAGGCCCGTCCAGGGCCAACTCCACCTTGCGACCATGCCCCATGATGAATTCATCGATGGCGTTATCGACCACTTCCTTCAGCAGCACGTAGATGCCGTCGTCGTAGTGGGACCCGTCGCCCACCCGCCCGATGTACATGCCGGTGCGCAGGCGGATGTGTTCCAGCGAGGAGAGCGTCTTGATCTTGCTCTCGTCATACACCTGGTTGGATTTGGCACACATGGCGGGTCATCAAACGCAGGGGAACGGATCAAGTCAAGCGGGCAGGCGCGAATCGGAACGATTCCCGCCCGCCCGCGACGGGGTCACGGCGACGGTATCACGACCTCCAGGCGGAAGAATCGATTCGTAGGATTGGGAAATAGATCCGTGAACTGGTCGGTCTGGCCGGTGCCTTCGATGGGGGCGGTAAGCGGCGTGGCCAGCTGCCAGGTGTTGCTCGGCCCAAGGGCGTCGGTGTACCAGACCAGGTAATTGCGATTCGAGCTGGTGGGGAACCACAAGGTGGCGACCGCTCCGGTGCAGACCAGGCTGTCCACCACCAGGTACTGGTTGGAGCCCAGCGGATCGGTGTCGGCCACGTATTCCTGTCCGTTCAAGAAACCGTCCCCGTCGTTGTCGTTGGTGGCCCACAGGCTGCCCACCGGGATGTTCCACTGGGTTTCCCACGCATCGGGGATGCCGTCGTCGTTGCTGTCTTCATCGGCCACCGCCAGCACCTGCCGCTGGGCATACAGGAATGGATAGGCAGGCCGGTCAAAAGTCACCGTCAACAGGTGCAGCGCATTGGCATCGCCGTTGTAGAGGTTGGGCAGCGAGACGCTGATGGCATGCTCGTTGCTCGTGACATCCTGGGTGAAGACATAGCCCGTATTCGTCAGCACCACGCCATCCGCGTCGACCACGAAGTGATCCTTGTAGTCCGGCACCGCCAGGCCATCCACCAGGCTGCGACTGAAGTGGGCCACTAGGTTGCTGCCCACCCCGACCAGGGCGCCATCCACCGACGGCGTCTGCACAAACAGCTTCACGCTGTTGCCCCCGGTATCCACGGTGCGCAGCAGGGTCGTGAAGTGACCGGCCACATCGGTGAGGGCCTGATTGGTGGAGGACGACACCTCGCGCAGACGGGTCCGGATGGTGGCCAGCCCGCTGGTCGGGATCAGCACATAGTTGAATTCCCACTGCTGCTCAAGCGCCTGGCCAGGCAACGGCGCGGTCACCAGACCCTTGACCGCCTTGACCCAGGCGGCATTACCGTTGTCCACGCCGGTCACCGTGTCATCGTTGTCGAAGTCGAGGTCGTCTATCTTGTACCACAGTTCCTCCACCGACATGTCCGTCCGCACCTTCACGGCATACGTCTGTCCGGTCAGGGTCACGCCGTCGCTGGCGGGGGTGACAAACGCGCCTGTTGGGCGCTGGGTGTCGTAATAAAAGGTCTGGGTGCGCTCGCGGTAGATCGAGGTGTCCCCGCTGGCGCGACCCAGGAAAGCCTTGGTCCGCAGCACATGGTAGCCCTCCTTCAGACCCGTCGCCTGCATCCCCCAGTCGTTGTGCGGATAGTACGGAATGGTGCCCGCATTGAAATTGGTGATGGCGAACACGGTCTCCATCCGTTTCTTGATTTCAATGTCATTGTCCGTCCAGGGAAAGAGATGAGCGGCGGTTTTTCGCAGGGCAGAAACTTTATAGCGCAGCACCGTCCCATTCGGGAGTGCGGGCAGCGTGGCCCGCCACCACTGCGAGGTGCTCCCACCATCCACCGAGCCGTTGCTGTCGAAGACCAGCGGGACCACCAGCGTGGAACCCTTCCCCACCCCGGCGCTGCCCTCGGGATATTCAACCCCGTTGGTGGTGTAATACAGCCAGCTTTCCTGGGGTTGCGGGGCGTACCCGATCTTGCCCCACACCGTCACCGGCTGGCCGCCCGCCAGCTGGGGCGGCGGGGTAAATTGCAGGTTGGTCGAAATCTGATTGTTGGCGGCCGGGTCGTGGTAGAACCAGCTCACCGACCGACCGCCGTCGGCATTGAGCCCCTCGCCCACGTTGATCACAAACCCGGTGGCACCCACCGTACAGATGTACGTTTCGGCCCCGCCGGAGCCGATCATATTGTTGGTGGTGCTGCGGGCGGCAAATTTTTCAGACGCTCGATACATGAACTTCATCTGCTCATAGCCCAGGAACTTGTCCTTCGCCACGGTCGGCGAATTGTCACGCACGCCCGGAGCCTGCGTCACGAAATCCAGTTGCGAATTGAGGTCGATGCCGCCGTCGAGCTTCATCAGGATGTTCTCCGCCGAGCCGTCTGCGCGGGCCACAAAGGCGAGGTTGGAGGAACTGGTCACCCGGGGCAGCCGGATGCTGTAGGTGTAATCGGAGGCGTTGGCGTCGGACAGGCTGTAGGGATTAAATCCCGGATCGCCGTTCCGCCCGTCCTTGCGCGCCGCGGTGACGGTGCCGACGCGGACGCCATTTTCGTAGATCAGGATGGGCTGCACCTCGTTGGTCAGGTGGTCGCCCCAGACCTGCGGCATTTCCGGCGTGCGCCAGGAAAAGGCGTAGTATTTGCCCGGTGCGACGTAGATCGGCGAATCGTCCATGTTGCGCAGCTTGCCGCCCGACACTTTGATTTTGAACGGGCCGTCGTGGTACGAATAATTGAACAGCCGCGCCCCCTCGGGGAAAATGGCGCTCACATCCTTGTGGACCCAGTTCTGCTGGTAGTTCCGCGCCATCATAAAAATCATGGTCACGCCGTGATCGTCGTTGCCAATAGTGTCGTCGTAGCGCGACCACGAGGTGAAGTCCCAGGCATCCCAGCGACTGCTCTGGTAACCCCAGCCAAAGTGGCGGCCAATCTCCAGCAGGTTGGGCAGGTACTTCTGGTTGAACTGACCCAGGAAGGGAATTTCCGCCGGCTTGGGGAACCAGCCGTCGGACGCGCCGCTCTGGTTGTAGCCATCGGTGTAGACGATGGGCAGCCCCTCGCGGGTCAGCAACACCGCATGCGCATCCTCCCGGTCCCCGCCCCACAGGTAATTGTTGTCGTGGCTCATTACATAGTGCACCGACTGGACCGGGCTGATGACCGAATAATAGGCATTGTCCATGCCGCCCAGGTTGCCGCCGATGTTGCCCTTCACGGCGTTCAGGAAATCGTCGTTGGCGATGCGCATGCCCGCGTCCACGTAGTACATCTTCCAGGGCGGATCGCCGAGGTGTTCGCCGTACAACATCAGATCGTCGCGGGGTTGCACGTTGTTGAACACAGTATCGCGATGGTTGTTCCAGTCGCTGTATCCGCGCGAGAGATTGAACTGCTCCTGGGCTTGCCCGCCATAGCCCCAGTTGGAATCGTCCTTGGGAAAGTCCATCTTGCCGAAGAAATACGACGGGACGTGCTTCACCGCATCCAGCCGGAACCCGTCGGGTTTCGCCCGGTCCACAAACCAGCGCAGCGCGCGGTAGAGCATGCTGTTGACGTCCTCCGTCCCCGGATTGCCCATGTCGTACCGGCCGTTGCCATAGCCCCAGACCGCGGTGAGATGATCGGCCCGCGATGGATCAATCCCGGTGTCGGTAAACGGTTCCGAGCGCTCGCCCGCGTCGTGCTGGCCGTTCGCATTAACGTCCTCCCAGTCGAAGCGGCCATTGCCTACCGCGTTGGACACGAAGACGGCGGCGAGATTGGTGTAGCCGGCGTCGAGGTACGGCTCCTTGTTGGCGAAGGTGTACACGATGGACGTGACGCTGCCGTTCACCGCTTGAAACGGCAGGTCGGTATCCAGGTAATACTCGGTTTTATTGGGATGCCGCACCCCGAACCACTTGGGGAAATCATCGCCTTCGTTGTAGCCGAAGCTGGTGTTCGGATTTTCCTGCGCGATATCCAGACCGAACGGATTGCGATTCAGCACCTGCCATTCGTCGGACCAGGTCGGCCAGCCGTTGCCCTCGTAGGTGGTGGCGCTGGTCCGCTTCAAGTGGAAATCCTCGGGTACAAAGCCCACCGCGTTCAGCGTGCCCGGGGCCCCGCTCATGCCCGGCCCGCCGTTGTGCGCCATCACGTTGTCGAAATACACGCGGAACCCGAACCGGTGCGCCACCTCCATCAGGTTCAGCAGCTCGGTTTCCGTGCCGTATTTGGTGGTGATGGTGCCGTTCTGATACTTGCTGCCGAGATCAAAGCGATCGTAGGTGTCGAAGCCCACGGACAATCCGCCCCCCGCCTTGAACGGCGGCGGCAGCCACAGGGCATTGTAGCCCGCTTCCGCCAGCTCCGGGATGCGTCGCGCAATTTCAGACCAACTGGTGTTGAAATACTGCAACACCACTTCGCCCGCCCGCGCCGTCCCCGCACCCCAGCCGAGGCCCAGCATCAGCAGGATCAACCACCGTGCCTTCATCCGCTTCATGGTGACT
>CAYTVN010000112.1:0-10225 GCA_964441655.1 uncultured Verrucomicrobiota bacterium
GGCGAAGGAACAATCCCAACCCTCCTTTAGGGCCTGCACCGTGATGATGAATTCTATGGGGCAGGTGGGATCGAACAGGTTGACCTGATCCAACTCCCGCTGGTCGCCCGTGACTACGGCGATGTGATCCGCAGGTATGTTTTCCTGCTCCATCAGGTGCTTCTTCAGCACCTCGACGGTCACGTCCCGGTCTTTGTTCTCGGCTTGGAAAAGAACCAGCGGACGAATCAGCTCCTTTTCGCCCTGGGCCGCCTCCGCCAGTCGGGCACGCGTTTCCAGTGCGCCATGCACGGCCTCCTCCCAACGCGGATGCTCAACCAGTTCCACCGGCAGCTTGATCAGGTTTTCCTGCTTCAGCTCGAACGCCGACACGCGATAGAGCACGTTGCTATGCGCGTAGTCCGGGGTGGCCGTGAACTCCACCACGGCTGCCGGGTGATAGCGCTCGTACATGGTGTAGGTCAGCTTGGAGTCCGCGTTGTGCGCTTCGTCGGTGATCACCAGAGGCCGGTGCAGCATCAACAGGTTGGCGAAGGAATATTTGACCTGACCCTTGCTGGCTCCATCTGCATGCCGCTCGAAAGCCCGGTCGCCGGGTAATGCGCCCTTGAAGTGCGGTTCAAAGTTCTCGTCGTGCGCGTAGATGTCGCGATCGTCCGTTTTGGATACCCGCCCTGTTTGCAGCGTGCCCACCACGATGCACGCCCGCTCGGCCAGATCGGAGGGTCGTATCTGGGCGGCGTCGGCAATGTCAAAAACCCGGACTTTGCCTTCGAAGGCATCGTCCAATGCCTGTCGGTAGGGATGCCCGGCCTTTTTTAAGGCCTCCAGCGTCTGATCCTTGATGGTGCGTGAGGGCACCAGCCAAAGGGTCAGCGGGTATTCGCGATCCAAAAATGATTGAGCCGTTGCGCGTATGGCGTGCGCTGCCAGAATAGTTTTCCCGCCGCCTGTCGGCAGGCGCAGGCAAACATACGGAACCGCCTCCAGATTCTTGAGGGGCTTATAAATCGGCAACAATCCCGGCGCCCCCGGCATGCCCGGTGCCAGCGTGGTGAAGGCTGGGCCCGGCCCCTCCACCTGCGCGCGCTCAAGAAAGGTGCGAAGGGCGGTTAGTGCGTCGAGTTGGAATCGTTTCAGTTGCATGGTCGGAGAATCCCGGGAACATCGAACATCCAACATTGAACATCGAAGGTGGAACCGTTCAGCGTTCGACGTTGGATGTTCACTGTTCGATGTTTGATCATCATCGCGCCTTCACTTCGTAGGGAATCTGTTTGAAGGTGATTTGGTGTTCGCGCAGGGCTTCATCGGACAGGCGCGAACACTCGGCGTAGATGGTTTTGGGTCCGTCGTGCGGCGGTAGCTCGCGCAGGAGGCGCCGGGTCAGTACGTTGCCACCATCCACCGCGCGGTCGCCCAGGATGCCGTTGTAGAGCAGGTAGATGGCGCGGTCTTTGTGCATGCCCAGCAGGGGCGATTTCTTTTTCGCGATCCCCAACGCCCGGCCGGTTTCCGCGAACCAGATGTGCGCGGCCAGTTGGGCAAACTTGATGGCTGGATTCAGGCGCCCGGTCTCGTCGAATACCGCCGGGCCGAGTCGATGGAAACGGAACCCGCCGCCCCCCTTCCAGCCCACCGCCTCCGAAATCCCGCCTTGCTCGCCCTCCACCACCTTCTTCATCCGCGGTACACAATGCGTCACCGCATGTTCGCCCATCTCAATGCCAATCCAGCGCCGTCCCATCTTGTGCGCCACCGCGGCCGTTGTGCCGGAACCGAGAAAGGAATCAAGGACGAGGTCCCCGGGGTTGGTGGCGATGGTTAATGTGCGTTCAATCAGTCGTTCTGGTTTTGGAGTTCCAAATGATGCTTCGGAGGGAAACATCGCACGCATCTCGTTCTTGGATGTTCTATTGCTACCGACCTGATCTTTCTTCCAAATAGTCCGCGGCACTAAGTCCGAGACTTCTGACAAATACCGCTTGATGCTTGGCCGTGCATCGCCGTTCGGTCCCCACCAAATGCGTCCATCTGCATCTAATTCGCGAAGTTTGGCCTCGGAAATACGCCAAAACCTTCCCGGTGGAGGAGTGAATGAGCGTCCGGTGGGGCCATTGATAGTGAAGAGACCTTTTGAATAGGGCTTGTTGGCGTAGGGGTCGCCTGGGAGCCAGGGACCCCGTTCATCATTATCCGGATTTGAGTATATCGAATCCGATTCGTCCGTCCGCGGCAGTTTCTGGGGTTGCCAATCGGCGTTCCGTGCGTAAACGAGAATATGATCGTGATCTGAAGAAAATTGTCGCGCAGAGTTCCGGGGCGAGTCGGCTATTTCCCAAATCAAATTCGCTACGAAGTTGGGACGCCCAAACACTTCATCCATCACCACCTTCAGGTAGTGGGCTTCGTTATCATCGATGCAGACCCAGATGGACCCATCCTCGCTGAGCAGGTCGCGGAGGAGTTCCAGGCGGGGGTACATCATGGCCAGCCAGGTGGTGTGTTCGAGGTTGTCGTTGTAGTGGGCGAAGGCGGAGCGGGTGTTGTAGGGCGGGTCAATAGCGATGCACTTCACGCGCCCGGCGTAGAAGGGCAGCAGGGCCTTGAGGGCTTCCAGATTATCGCCCTGAATGAGCAGGTTTTCGCTGGCGGGCTCGCCTGCCGAAAGGGAGGGGTCGGGTTCCAGCAGCCGATAGGCGGCCTTGCCAGCCGTCTTCAAATCCTCATCGCGGGTCAACCAGTGCAGGGTGGGCATGGGTCAGTCCTGCTCCTTGGCCCGGAACTCAAATGGGCAGGTCGGCGTTGAAATAGGTGCGGTACTCTTTGCGCAAGCGGTCCAGGTTGGAGGTCGGCAAATCATTTTCGTGGGCCAGATACTGGACGATTTGGTGGACAACTTCCAGCCCGATGCGTTGTTCGGTGACCATCAGCTTGAGTAGCTTCAATGTCGGCCAGCGTTCAATGTGGAGTACGTCGGCAATTTTCTGCATGCCCGTATCGTCGGAAACCACGGGATATCCGCGCACCGACCCGTGGGCCAGAGCTCTAAGGTCGATTCGTGAAACGGAAATTCCTACGTCTTGAGCGTGTCGGGCCACATAGCTGAAGGCTGCTTCCGCCTGTGCGGCGATCTTGCCTCTGGGTTCATAGCGGCGCGCTTCCCGATCCTGCCGGTATTCGGGATGTCGCACCCACTCGAACTTATTCTGGAGGCGGGCGCTTCGGCCATATTCCTCGTCCAGTTCCCGCAGCACATAGAGCTTATAGGGCGGGGGATCGCCGAATTCGCCGGCCAGCAAGGGATGGATGGTTCGGGCCAGCCGGAAGTAGGCGTTGCTATCGAGCAGGATGATCCGTGGCGGCGGGGTCATTTCTTGAGCTCCCCGGCCAGGGCTTTCGCGTCTGCCAGGGGTAGCCCAAGAAGTTCGTGGATAAAGGATTCCGCATCCTCGTGCTCGCGGGCATAACGGGTCAGCGCGGTGAAAAAGTCCGTGTGGAAATATGCGGAACACTTGCTCAGGTAGGTCGCGGGCTCCGGCGTTGTTCGACCCAGCAGGGCTTCCGATATGGTCTTGAAGCCTTTTCCGAATTGGTGGGCGGCACCCATAAACGAGGCCATATCGCTCAACGGGGTGGGAGCCAGGCCTTCGTTGGCCTCGAAGGCTTGCAAGGCCTTGCGAATGGTCAGGGGGTGAATGAGTCGCGCCTTTGCTTCCGCCATGATCGCGCTGGTCCGCGCTATTGGTGCGGACAACTGATCGAGCCGCCCTTTCAGGGCGGAGGCTTCTTGGCGGGAAAACAGCAAGGCTTGCGCGAAGGCGTCGGCGAAGTCTTCGCCCTCGTTATCCCGGAGATCGGGGGCCAGAGAATGACCCAACTCGTGCGCCATCCAAAAATTGAAGTTGGCTGCGTTGGTGTCCAGATTGAGAAACACCCAGGTCGTTAACGAGTCGGGCAAGTACACATTGAGCGCGTTTCCGTGTTCGTGCTGTTCGCCCCACAAGACCGGAATGATGATGGCATTGAGTTGGGTAAATTTTTTGATCAGGTTCTGGAAATCGATCCGCTTTCTGCCCTCAATGTTGAGTTCAGTCCGCAACGTATCGGCCACGGCCTGGACATAGGCATAGTTGGGTCGCGGATTGATGAGGGTCGGCGGCCTGGTAATGCGTGCATCAGGTAGCAGGGGCGCGAGTTTTTTGAGTAGGGCGCCGCGACGTTTGGCTTGGTCCAGATGCTCATCTTTGGTTTTCCGGCCTGCTTTTCTCCGAAAATAAACCACCGGCAGGGCGGGGTCGGGCGTGGTTTGCATCAGTTCGTCGAAGGACGATTCCAGAACCATGCCCAAGCGTAGCAGTTTATCCGGTGTCGGATTGGATTCCCCGCTCAACCACTTGGACACCGCCTCCCGGCTGATATCGAGTTGTTTGGCTAGTTTGGCTTGGTTCAGGCCTTTGCGAATCAGCAGGTCCTGAACGACCTGAGCTTTCAGGGCGTAGTTCACGAGTTGAATATGCTGGGGTTGTGATCGCTTGTCAACCTATGTCAACCGGCGCTCGGCGGCGTCCGATCCAACCGGACCAGCACGCGGTCGCGGCCCAGCACCTCGAGCAGGTGGAACAGGCTGGGTCCGCCGGGCAGGCCGGACACGCTGACCCGCAGGGGATGGATGAGTTCGGCGGCGTTGATTCCGCGGGCGGTGGCCTCCTCGCGCAGGGCGGCCTCGGTGGAGGCGGCGTCGAAGGCGGGCAGGGCGGCGTAGCGGGCGCGCAGGGCATTCAGCAGGTCGCGCGCGCCTTCTTTCTGCAATCGCTTGCGCACCGCCTCCTGATCGAACGGATAGTGCTCGGTGAAGAAGTAGCCGGCTTGCAGGGCCACCTCGTCCCATAGTTTCACGCGCTCGCGCATCAGGGCGATGACGGCGCGGAAATAGTCCTCGCTGATGGCGCTCGACCACAGCCCGTGGGTTTCCAGTTCCTGACGGAAACGGGCCTCGTAGTCGGCCGCGGGCAGGGTCTTCATGTACTCCGCGTTCATCCACTCGAATTTCTTGAAGTCGAACTGGGCCGGCTTGGACTGCACGCGGTCCAGGGTGAATAGCTCCACCATTTCGGCCCGGCTCATCACTTCCTTGTCGTGGCCGGGCGACCAGCCGAGCAGGGCCAGGTAGTTGACCAGGGCGTCGGGCAGGTAGCCCTTGTCGCGGAAGTCGCCCACGAAGGCGGCGCCGTCACGCTTGGAGTAGGGCTTGCCTTGGGCGTTGGTGATCATGGGCAGGTGGGCGTATTTCGGGACCGCGGCACCCAGCGCCTGGAACAGTGCCACGTGGCGATAGGTGTTCTCGATGTGGTCGTCGCCGCGGATGACGTGGGTGATGTTCATGTGAACATCATCGACCACATTGGCCAGATGGAACACCGGGTTGCCGTCGGAGCGCACGATGACGAAATCGGGCAGGTTGGCCGCCGCCTTGCTGAGGTCGCCCTTGATTTCGTCGTGGAAGGACATGTCGCGGCCCGGCATCTTGAACAGCACGGCCTCCCCCTTGCCGGTGCCGCCCTTGTCCTGCTTGTAGGCGTGGCCGGCGGCCAGCAGTTGTTCGGCCGCGGCCAGGTGGGCGTCGCGCCGGGTCGACTGGTAAAGCGGCTCGCCGTCGTAGTTCAGACCCAGCCACTGCATGGCATCCAGCACGGCCTGTACCGCCTCCGGGGTGGAACGCTCGCGGTCGGTGTCCTCCACGCGCAGCAGGAACTGGCCGCCTTCGTGGCGAGTGAACAGCCAGTTGTAGATGGCGGCGCGGATGTTGCCGATGTGTACGCTGCCGGTGGGGCTGGGGGCGAAGCGGGTTCGTAGAGTCATGGTGTTCTGGGTCCAGGGTTCAGTGTTCCGTAATCCGTAATCCGTAATCCGTAATCCGTAATCCGTGGAAGAATTATAACATCTTTTGTCGGCGTCCTGAACACTGATCACGGATGACGGATCACTTTCCCCTCAGGCTTCACTCAGGACCTGTACATGGGCGTTGGCGGCCAGGCCCAGTCCGGCCGGGTTGTAGCCGCCTTCGAGGATGGAGACGATGCGTCCTCCGGCGTGGTCGCGGGCCAGTTGCACCATCAAGTGGGTCAGGTCGGCAAAGTCGTCGTCGGTGAGCTTGAAGCCGCCCAGCGGATCGCCCATCCGTGAATCAAATCCGGCGGAGATGATGATCAACTCCGGGCGGAACAAGCTGGCTACAGGCAGCAGGCTCTGCTCGAAAGCGCCCAGTACCTCGGCGCGGCCCGCGCCTGCGGGCAGGGGCATGTTCAGGTTGGCGCCCAGGCCCTGATCGCGCCCGGTTTCGTGGGCGGCCCCGGTGTGGGGATAGAGATCGGCCTGGTGAGTGCTGAAGTAGAACACCGATCCGTCGGCGTAGAAAATATCCTGGGTGCCGTTGCCGTGGTGGACATCCCAATCCACGATCAGCACGCGATGCACCCCGCGGACCTGGGCGTGGCGGGCCGCCAGGGCGGCATTGTTGAAGATGCAGAAGCCCATGCCCACGCTGGCCGTGGCGTGGTGGCCGGGCGGGCGCACCAGGCAGAAGGCGTTTTTGACGCGACCGTCCAGAACGGCATCCACCGCGTTCAGGCAGCCGCCCGCCGCATATTGGGCGGCGGACCACGAGTGGGCGCACACGTCGGTGTCGCCGGTGCTGAGGGTGGAGGCGCCGCCCTCGATTTCGCGGCGGGCCAGTGCGAGATAGTTCTCGGTGTGGACCAGCCGCAGTTCTTTTTCGAGGCTGGGCCGGGCCGGAATTTTCTGCAGGTGCTCAATTAATCCGGAGGTGCAGAAGGCGCGAAAAACCGCGTCGTAGCGCGAGGGCGTTTCCGGATGGCCCCAACCTGCGTCGTGTATTTTGCAGATGGGGTCGGCCACCAGTCCGGTGTGGAGGAAACGCTCGCTCATGCGAGGACAGTTTCAAGTTTCATGTGACCGGTTGCAAGTCGGAGTTTGGAGGTGGGCCACGACGGAGAGCAGGGCGATACAGGCGGTGTCGGTGCGCAGGGAGCGGGGACCCAGAGAAAAGGGTCGAAAACCATGCCGTTGCAGCAGCTGGCGTTCAAAGTCCACCCAGCCCCCTTCGGGTCCCACGGCCAGCAGGGTGCGGGTGAGGCCGGGCCCGGGAGGCGGGGCGTCGGCGGCGGGGTCGGCCATCAGGCGAAGCGGTGCATCGGAGAGGGCGGCGAGTTCGTCCTCGACCAGAGGTTTGAACTGGCGGTGTATGGATACGGTGGGCAGATGCGTGTCCTGGGCTTGCTGCAGGCCCTCGATTAAAAGAGGGGTATAAAATTCCGGCTTCACCACGTGGGTGTCGAAATAGTTGCGCTCCACCCGGGCCGCGTTGGTCAGGATGATGCGCGCCACGCCGAGCGCAGCCAGTTGGGCCCACAGGCGTTTCAACACCTTGGGTCGGGGCAGGGCCAGCAGCAGATCCAGCGGTGAGCGCGGCGGCGGATGGGTCTCGAACGTGCAGGCCAGCACAACCTCGCGCTCGGTGCTGCTGATCAGGGTGCCCGTCCCGCGCGGGCCGTTCAGGAGACCGATGCGGATGGTCCCGCCGGGTTCCGTTTTCAGGACGGAAGTGATATGGCGGGCGCGGCCGTCGCACAGGCAGGCCAGGGCGGGTTCGCGGAAATCGGCAGCCTGGAGCAGGATCAGGTTCATGATCGTGCCCGCGCCAAAGCGGCCGGTCGTCTAGCCGGCGGGCTTGCGCTTCTTGGGTTGGGCGGGGCCTTGCCCCGTGCAGGACTTGATCTGTTCACTCAGCATCCAGTGAATCAAACTGTTACGCGACCGCAGCTGATGCTCGGCTATCCGGTCCAGTTGTGCCAGCAAATCCATCGGGATGGCAATGGTGGTTTGGGTCATGCCCTTGGCGCGTTTGTGATTTCGTTCGGCGTTCATGTAAAACTCCTGCCTTTTTCCCCGGCCCCCTTCCGGTTGTTAAACCATATCAATCGGGGGTGTTAAAAACAACTATGGATGTGGGTGCGCGTATGGTACTAGATGCCGTACTACGGCAAGCGGTGAGTGGCATACGGCCGCTCGAGCGCTTGCCGTGTTTTTTCACGATCATGAATACTCCACTCGATCGTTCGGTTGGCCTGGGATATGTGCGCGATCCCCTGGACCATTTTGTGAAGGAGATCATCCTGCATTATCCGCCGGTCGAGGGGGCTGGCGTGGTGCGTGTGCTGGTGTTGGGCTGTCCGCCTGCCCGCGCTGTGCAGGAGTTGCTGGGCCGGGGCTTCGGCGTGTATGTGGCGGACGAAGAGTCGGAGGCCGTGACGACGCTCCGTTTGGCCGTGGGTTTTGAGCAGCCAAATTTCGACACCTGCTGTGTCGCCCTGTCGGCGGTCGGCGATATTTTCCCGCGCGGCTTTTTCGAAGTGGTCCTCGATGCAGGCTGTCTGCAGCATGTCATTTATCCGCAGGCCCTTCTCATCTACCGTACCCTGTCCACCCTGCTCAGGCGGGGTGGGCGGATGATGGGCTGGCTGGGCAGCCGGTCCTCCCGGCCGGGCCCGGATTGGATCGGCATCGCGCCGGGCACCTATGCGCGGCACAACGGGACCGGACGTCACCTGTGGTTCCTGTACGATCGCGAGGGCGTGGCGAATCTGCTGCCGGGCTTTGATCACGTGGATATCCGGGAGACGGCACTGGCGGTGGAGCCGTCCGGCGGGGCGCCCAGTATCTGGCTGATCAGTGCGCGTTAACCGGGGCGGGTAAACACTTCGTTGAGGCTGCCCCGGCGATAGCCCTGCAGGTCGAGGGTGACGTAGCGGAAGCCGCTGGCCTTGACCAGGACCACAATCTTTTCCCGCAGCGGATCGGCAGCGGCCCGGGCCAGCTGCGCGGGATCGAGCTCCAGCCGGGCGGTATCGCCGTGGGCGCGTACGCGCAGATTGGTGAAGCCGAGATCTTTCAGGCCGTTCTCCGCGCGCTCCACCTTCTTCAGTCCTTCCACGGTGATTTTCTCGCCGTAGGGAAAGCGGGAGGCCAGGCAGGAGAAGGCCGGCTTGTCCGAGGTGGTCAGATGCAGGTCGCGCGACGCGGCCCGGATGTCGGCCTTGCTGAACCCCAGCTCCTGCAGCGGGCTTTCCACCTGTTTTTCCTGGGCGGCCTTGCGACCGGGCCGGAAATCGTGGAGATCATCCGCGTTGGTTCCGTCCACGATGTGGGCAAACTGCTCCGCGTCCGCCATCTGCCGCAGCAGGCCGTAGAGTTCGGTTTTGCAGTGATAGCACCGGCTTTGCGGGTTATTGGCGTAGTCCGGATTGGCCATCTCGTGGGAGGCGATGACGCGGTGATGCAGGCCCAGGCTGCGCGCCAGTTCACCCGCCTCCTGTAGCTCGCGCTCCGGGAAGGAGGGCGAGGTGGCGGTCACGGCCAGCGCACGGTGGCCCAACTCCTGCGCGGCCACGGCGGCGATAAACGTGCTGTCCACGCCGGCGCTGAAGGCCACGATGACCGAGCCCATCTCGCGCAGGCGGGCGCGCAGGGCGGTCACTTTGTCCGCCAACGAGACGGCGGGGGGTGCGTTCTCTGTGATTTCAAATTTCATACGGCAAATTTTCCGCCCGAGGCGGACCCGCCTTGGACAGGCAGATTTCAGATTCCTGATGATTCGATCCACGCTCCGCCCAGCACCTCGTCGCCCTCGAAAAATACCGCAGCCTGGCCGGGCGTAACGGCGAACTGGGGTTCGGCAAACTTCAGTATTCCACCTCCACTATCGTTCACCTCCAGCGTGGCTGCAACTCCGGGGTGCTGATAGCGCAGGCGTACCGTGATTCGGTCGGGATGCCGGGCCGCCGGACATTGCCAGAAAATGTCGGACACCCGGGCCCCTTCCGACATCACGGACGAGCGCTCGCCCACCACCACCGTGTTGGTGTCGGATTTCAGGGCGCGCACATACAGGCGGTGCGGCGCCGCCACGCGGATGCCCCCGCGTTGCCCGATGGTAAAATGGTGCAACCCCTGGTGACGTCCCAGTTCGCGCCCCGCTTCGTTTACGATGGGGCCTTCCCGGTTCACCTCCGGATGGTATTTTTCGATGAGCGGAGCGGGCCCTTTGCTGGTGATGAAGCACAGGTCGGCCGTTTCGCGCATGCCGCAGGTGGGAATCTTTTTCTCGGCCGCGATGCGCCGCACCTCGGTCTTGACCAGGTCGCCC
>CAYTVN010000113.1:0-10218 GCA_964441655.1 uncultured Verrucomicrobiota bacterium
CGAAGAATGGTTTTTGGCTCAAATCGCCCTCAACCCGGTTCCGGTGGACGAACTTATCGCCACCCTGGAAGCGTTGCGCGGGGAAGGCAAGGGCGAGCTGGCGGAGTCGTGGGCGGAAATGATGCAGGATACGCTCGCGGAGCGGAAGCTGGTGGACGAGGCGTTGCAGGCCTTGGAGCTGCGGGTGCGCTGGGCCGCGCCTTCGCCGCGGGCGACCCAGGCCTGGGGCCAGGAAGCGATGGACGTGTGCGGCGCCACCTGGGATCAGAAGGCCTTGATTGAAGAGGCGGGTTTTGACCGCGGGGTGACGGCCGCGGAGGCGGTGCGCCGTCTGCGCCTGCTGCGCAATTTGCGGGAAGGTGTGTTGTGTTACGACCGCACCTGGGGTCTGGGCGTCATCCTGCGTGTGGATGGCTTCTACAAGCGGGTGGAGATTGATTTTGAGCGCAAGCTGGGGCACCAGCTTTCCCTGGCCTATGCCGCGGAAACCCTGCAGCTGGTGGGCGATGATCATCTGCTGGCCTGGAAGAAGCGGCGCGGTGATGAGCTTGCCAAGTTGATTGCCAACAAGCCGGGTGAAGTGGTGCGCATGACCTTGCGCAGCTTTGGTCCGTTGACCGTAACCCAGCTGCAAGCGGCGCTCGTGCCCAATCTGATGCCGGAAGCGGATTGGAAAAAATTCTGGGAACGGGCCCGCCGTGAATTCAAGTCGGACCACTCCATCGTCATGCCGACCACCCGTACGGAAACCATCCGCATCCTCGAGAGCGCGACCTCGCGGGAGCAGGAATGGTTCACCCGTCTGGCCCGTGAACTCAATCTGGACAACATTCTGGAAGCCGTGGAAGACCTGGCCGGACGCACCCCGGTGCCGCAACTGGACGGCAAACGCCGCAGCGTGGTGCAGGACCGGCTGGCCTATGCCATGCACGGTGCGCTGCGCGATGATCCCGGCATGCGGGCCCGCTTGCTGATGGCCGCGCAAGCGCTGGGCTTGCTGGACGAGTTGGGCGGGCGCAAGACCCTGGACGAATTTCTGAGCCACAGTGTTTTGGAAAATACGTTGCGCCAGTTGCCCGCGCGCTTGAATCGCAAGTTCCTGCGCTTCCTGGCCGAGACGGAAGGCGAACGAGTGATCGAGTTGCTGCGTCGCCTGCTGCCGCGCTGCGAAATTACCATCCTCAACGAGATCGCCGCCTACTTCATCGATACCGACCGCGAATCGGTTCTAGCCACCGCCTTCAAGGGGTCCTTTGCTTCCCGGGCGCCTGGCATTGAAATGCTGACCTGGGTGTCGCGTAATTCCGACAAATGGGAAGCCTGGCAACTGGCGCCGGCCGCCGCCACCATGCAGTTTATGATGGAAGCGCTGGAGTCCGACGCCAGCGGCAACCGCCTGAAAGCGCAAAACCAGTTGCGCGAACGCTTTGCCAAGCCGGAATGGCTCAAGGAGTGGATGAATCGTCTGGCTCCGCACGAGGTGGAAAATCTCCTGTTGCGCATCAAGGACTCCGCCGCCTGGCCGACCCTGGACCGGCAGTCCGTGCTGGCCCACATGGTCAAGATCCGCCCGGAATTGGCTCCGTTGCTGGCCTCCCGCGCCACCAAGACAGAGAATGCGGGACGCGGCCCCGTGACCTCCCATCGCATGTTCCGGGAGCGTCAGCACCAGCTGGACCGGATTGTTAACGCGGAAATCCCCAAGGTGGCCAAGGACATCGCCATCGCGCGCAGCTACGGCGACCTGCGGGAGAATTTCGAATACAAGGCGGCCAAGGAAGCGCAGAGCATCCTGTTCCATCGCCGTGATGAATTGATGCGCCAGTTGCAGCAGGTTTCCCCCACCGATTTCAAGGGGTTTCCCACGGAGAAGGCGGGAATCGCCACCACGCTGACCATCGAATATGCGGATGGCCGCCGCGAGCGCTACCATATCCTGGGCGAGTGGGACAGCGATACCGAGCGGGGCATCATTTCCTCCACCTCCCGCATGGCACAGGCTCTTAGTGGCCGCAAAGCGGGCGATACGGTAACCGTGCCGTCCGAACAGGGTGACGTCTCGTGCCGCCTGGTGGAGGTTTCGCCGTTGCCGGACGAGATAAAGGCCTGGGCGGAAGGATTTGACATCTAGGCGGGTTCGCATGCGCGCGTTTCTTCGCAAGTCGTTAAGCCGGGACGCGCACCCCGTGGTGCAGTTCATCAAATACGGCATGGCCGGCGGCCTGGCCACGGCGGTGGATATTGTCGTGTTCTACACGCTCTCCTGGCTCGTGCTGCCGGCCCTGACCGCCAACGACCAGCTCGTGCAGTTGCTGGGGGTGGACATCACACCCGTCACAGAGAGCGCGCGCCAATGGCATTATGTGGTGAACCGGACCCTGACCTTTCTGGTATCCAACCTCACCGCTTATGTGGCCAATGTGCTGTGGGTTTTTACGCCCGGCCGCCATAGCCGCATCAAGGAAATCGCGCTGTTCTACATGGTTTCGGGCATTGCCTTTTCCATAGCCACCGGCGTTTCCGCCGGTCTCATTGCCTGGTATGGATGCACCACCACCACGGCCTTCCTGGTCAATCTGGTGTGCTCGCTTATGATTAACTTCGTGTGTCGCAAGTACTTCGTTTTTAAAGGCTGATGGATAACGCAACTGGTCAGCGCCTGTCATCTCGTTGGCCCTGGGTCGCCGCTTCCCTGGCCTTGCTTCTGTTCGCGCTGACCAGCACCTCGCTGCCGGTACCGGAACTTTCGGCCGGCTATCTGGCCGATGCCTTGCGGTTGACCCCGTTTCCCTCCATGCAGAGCCCGTTGTGGGGGGCGCTCATCCGCGGGCTGGCGGCGATTCGTCCTGATGCGGCGGTGGCGCTGGCCAACGGGCTCAGTCTGGTGCTGGGTGCGCTGTGCGTGGGGTTGCTGGCCCGGTTGATTGAATGCTCCCTGCGCGATGTTCCGGTGCGTTCCGTGCCGGGATGGGCTCCGCTGGCGGGCATGGCGGGCGGACTCATGCTGGCGGCCAGCATCCCGTTTTGGCTGGTCAGCAACCGGGCGCATCCGGCCACGCTGGGCCTTGCCTTGCTGCTGGTGTCGCTGAATCTAATCCAGCATTTTCGCCGGCGCGGTACGTTTCGTTTTCTGGTGGCGGGCACCTTGTTCTACGCCGTGGGATTGGCCGACTGGCCTTCCATGATGTTGCTGGCTCCGCTGGTGGCGGGCCAGGTCCTGTTGGTGCTGTGGCAACAGCAGCAGCTGAAGTGGGGCCGGGTGGCCCTGCTGGTTCTGGTCCTGCTCACCACGCCGCTTCTCTGGTGGCTGATCGCGTGGGACTACGCCCGGCTGCCCGCGGCGGCCTGGCGCGAAATGGAGGGGGTGGGGGATGCCTTCCGCTATGGGTTGCTCACCTATCGGGACGTCCTGTTGCGTATGGTGCCGCGGCAGGGCTGGTTGATTTTGCTCTTCACCAGCGTGCTGCCCTGGCTGGTGGCGATGTTGTCCATCCGCAGTGACTTCAAGCGCCCGCCCACGCGTGGCGCCCTGGTGCTCCAGCTGTTGGTGTTTCTGCTGGTCCTGGCCCTGCTATGGAATGCGCCGCTCAGTCCCTGGGCTTTGCTGGGAACCCAGCCGCTGATGGTGATGCCGTATGTATTGATGGCCAGTTCGTTTGCTTATCTGGTGGCCTATGGCGCGGCCCGGTTGGCCATGCGGGCGGGCGGGCGCTGGCTCACGGGAATCATGTCGTTTGTCCTCCTGATGGCGTGGGGCGTTGCCCTGGTGCGCAGCATCCCGGAGGTGAGCACGGAATCGGCCCCCGCGGTTCGCCGCATAACGGACCTGCTGCAACAGCAGCTCGGTGATCGTGATCTGGTGATCAGCCACGGCATCCTGTCGGATCATCAGCGCCTGCTGCTCTTTCAGCGCGGGCAGAAAATAACCCTGCTGGAGGCGCCGCTGAGCGAGTTGTCCGGTTATCGCCGCTACCTGTCCTCGTTGTTTGCCGATCCCCGCCAGCGCAGCCTGGGACTGGCCGGCCTGATGCCGGTGCTGATGGATTGGATGGCCACCGAGCCACGGGTGACGGAGCGCCTGGCCGTGGAGCCGTCGCCGGATGTGTGGCTGAGCGAGGGTTTTGAACCCCTGCCGCTGGGCAGTTTTTTTGCCGGCACCCGCGTGGTGACCACGGCCGAGGTGGCGCACGTACGAGCTGAGGCCGAACGGTTCTGGCCCCAGGCGCAGGCGGAATTGAAACTGTTGCGCCGGACCGCGCCCCGGTTGAAGAACGTCGCCAATGCGCTGGCCACCCACTGGGCCCGCGTGGCCAATGATACCGGTGTGTTTTTTGAGAACCACCACCTGCCGGATCAGGCGCGCCTGGCGTATGCACAGGCCCGCCAGCTCGATCCCGAAAATATCAGCGCGGCCGCCAATCTGGTCGTGCTCGGTCAGGCTTCGGGATGGATCGGAATAGATGTGGAAGAGGCGGATCTGGCGCTGGCGGTTGCGCCCCGCGATCGCCCGCTACCGGTAGTGATTAACCGCTATGGCCATTTGCGCCGCCGCGAAGCCGCGCAAATGCTGGGTGCATCGGTGGGGCCGGTGCTGGATGCGGGCGCCCAACCGGATGCAGACTGGCAGGATGCGGTGGAGGCTTACCGGCGCAGTGATCGCATGGAGGCGAGGCGCCGCCTGGAGAAGATGATCAGTCAGCGCCCCGAATTTGATCCGGCCTGGATTCTGCTGGCCCACGTTGCGTATGAACAGGGCGACGATGCGGTCCTGCAAAAATGCGTGCGCCAGATGCGCGAGATGCGCCGGGAGTGGCCGGAGATCACCGTGCTGCTGGGGCGGCAGGCCTTGGAGCGCCAGGACATATCGGCGGCGCGTGATTATTTCGAGCGGGCTTCCCAACTGCGACCGGCCGAGCTGTCCATCCTCGAATTGCTGATGCAATTGGATTTGCACGAGCGCGATTTCCAGCGGGCGGAAAACCGGACCCGGCAGATGCTGGCCAACCGGCCGGACAGCGTGTGGGGTTTGATCGGGCTGGGCACGATCCTGCGCCATCAGCAGCGGCTGGATCTGGCCGAGCATACGCTGCAGCGGGTGCTGGATTTACAGCGTCATCCCCAGGCGCTGGCTGAGCTGGCGCTGGTAAAAGATGCGTTGGGGCAGACCGCCGCGGCGCGCGCGTTGGCGGAGGAAGCGGTGCAGCAGGGCCCGCGCCTGCCGGTCACCCACGAAGCCGAGGGCATTCTGCTATGGCGCGCGGGATCGACCGCTTCGGCCCTGGACTGTTTTTCGCGCGCGCTTGCTTTGGATGGCCAGCGCTGGGCAACTCGCGTTTACCTGGCGGCAGCCTTGAACAAGGCCGGTAGGACGGAGGAGGCCCGCGTGCTGGCGAAGCAGTTGCGCAAAGAGCGGCACGCGAAAGATGGCGAGCTGGACGAACTCCTGGCCACCGTGCCGGAATAGCTTTCGTCAACCGCCCAGGACGGCGCTGGCCACCTGATAGGTGATGAAGGCCGCCCCGTAGGCCAGCACACTCATGTAGATCAACTGGAACGCCGCCCATTTCCAACTCCCCGTTTCTTTCCGGGTGGCGGCCTGGGTGGGCAGGCACTGGGCGGCCAGCACGTAAAACACCAGCAGACTCAGGCAGGTGGCTATGTTGAATACGGGGGAGCCATCCTTGCGGGTGGACGAACGCAAGGCGTCCAGCAGCGAGGTGGGTTCCTCCTCCACTTCATCGGAACCCACGCCGTATACCACGGCCAGGGTGGAGACGATTACTTCCCGCGCGGCGAACGAAGTGATGATGCCGATGCCGATCTGCCAGTTGAAACCCAGCGGGGTCAGCACGGGCTCCACCAGGTGGCCCAGCCGCCCGGCGATGGAATGGGCCAGGGAGTGCTGGTCCGTCACATGATCGGCTTGATGCGCCAGTGCGGCGGCGGCCTCGGGGTCTTGTTTCTCGAGCGCGGTGGCCTGGGTATACAGGGCAACCGCTTCGGGAGGCGGTTCACTCTTCGGGTAGGTGGCCAGCACCCACAGACCGATGGAGAGCAGCAGAATAAGAGTGCCGGCCTGACGCACAAACACGCGGGCCTGGTCATAGGTATGGAGAAGGGCGGTGCGCAAGCTGGGGATGCGGTAGTTGGGCAGCTCCAGTACCAGGGGCCGGGTTTCGCCCGGCAGGATGGTGCGTTTGAACAGGAAGGCCATGCCCAGCGCGGCGACGATGCCCAGGGCGTAGCAGGAGGTGAAGGTCAGGGCGGCCCAGCCGGGCTGGTGCGGGAACAGCAGGGCGATGACCATGGTGTAGACCGGTATGCGTGCCGAGCACGTCATGAGCGGAGTGATGAGAATGGTGATCAGGCGGTCGCGTCGGTCTTCGATGACGCGAGTGGCCAGAATGGCGGGGATGGCGCACGCGTGGGCCGATAGCAACGGCACAAAGGCCTTGCCCGGCAATCCGATCCGGCGCATGAGACGATCCATCACGAAGGCGGCGCGGGCCAGGTACCCGGTGTCTTCCAGCAGGGCCAGAAAGAAAAACAGGATGCAGATCTGGGGCAGGAACACCAGGATGCCGCCCACGCCACCGATCACGCCATCCACCAGCAGGCTGCGCAGGTCGTTGTCGGGCAGGGCGCGCGCCACCGCACCACCCACCACGGCAAACAGATGATCGATCAAATCCATGGGAATGGAAGCGATCTGAAAGAGCAGGAAAAACAGGCCCGCCATCACGCCGAAAAAGGCCAGCAGCCCGGCTACCGGATGGGCCAGCACGCGGTCGATCCGTTCCGTGCGTTCGCCCCGCACCACGCGCGAAGGAGCCATGCAGCGCGAGGCGACCTCTTCGGTCCAGCTGTAGCGGTTTTGATAGGGGCAGGTGGAGCAACCGTGGCAGGAGGCATTCGGTTGTACGATGGGAATCCGCAGGGTGCCTTCCTGCAACAGATGATCCAGCGCGGTTTTCAGGGCCTCCACGCCGACCCCGTTGCGGGCATCCACCGGGACGACCGGACAGCCCAGATCCTGGGCCAGGCGGGCGGGATCGACATTGAGACCTTCCGCCTGCGCCGCATCCCACAGGGTCAGGGCAATCAGCGCAGGAATATCGCGTTCCAGCGCCTGGCTGATCAAAAATAGATTTCGCTCCAGGTTGGTGGCGTCCATGACCAGGATCAGGGCGTCCAGCGGTACGCCGTCCACCCCTTGGTCAATGACCTCGTGGGCCACCTTTTCTTCCGGGGTGGTGGGTTGCAGGCTGTACAGGCCGGGTAGGTCCAGCAATTCAACGGGGCCACCGGCCAGCTCCAGACGAGCGGTCTTGCGCATCACCGTAGTGCCGGGAAAATTGGCGGTTTTGGACCGCAATCCGGTCAAGGCATTAAAAAGAGTGGTTTTGCCGGCGTTGGGGTTGCCGACCAGTCCCACCCGGCTCACCCGCGCGGGCGCTTTGGGGGCGGGCATTTTCACCGGGGGCGCCGCATTCATGACGGCCCCAACACGCAGGTGGGCCGTTCACACGCGATGACCAGCACCCGGGTGGCCAGGCGCCGCGACACGCCCAACCGGGAGCCGAACACCTTCAAAATCATGGGGTCGCCATGCTGGATCAACTCGATCCGCCTTCCCGCACAGATCCCCATGCTCATCAGGCGCCGCATGTCATCATCGGATGCCTCCACATGATGGACGCGGGCACAGGCATGTTCGGGCAGTTGATCCAGCGAACAGGGTGTACAAGTGAGGGCGGCGTTTGACATAAATTGATTGGAATGTAGCTCGTTTGATTTACATGTCAAACAGTAGTCGCGCCAGGCCCCAAGGATCAGGTTAATGCTTTCCCCGTCATCGCGTCGGGAAATGGGCGTGACAATATCCTCATACGAGGGTAACAGTTGCGGCCGTTAGGGTTAAGAATAGGAGCCAAGCTCATGAATTTTGCGCGTGAAAGCGGAATTTTGCTGCATCCCACCTCGTTGCCCGGTCCCTACGGCATGGGGGATATGGGGCCAAGTGCCCGGGCCTTTGCGGATGCTCTGGTGGATATGGGCCAACACCTGTGGCAGATTCTGCCCCACGGAGTGACCGGATATGGCGACTCACCCTACCAATCCTTTTCCACGTTTGCCGGCAACCCGCTGTGGATCAGCTTTGACCTGTTGGTGGAAGACGGCCTGCTGAACCGCTGGCATCTCGATAAGTTTCCGTCGTTTCCGGATGACCATGTGGATTACGGCCAGGTCATTCCGGCGCGCAATGCCATCCTGCGCACGGTGTGCCGCAGTTTCGAGCGCCTGGCCACGCCGCAACAGAAGCAATCCTTCACCGAGTTCTGTGAGCGCAATGCCAGCTGGCTGGAGGATTTCGCCCTCTTTATGGCCCTCAAAGAGGCCCACAACCTGGAACCCTGGCACACCTGGGAACCCGCACTGGTCCGCCGTGAGCCGGAGGCCCTGCAGAATGCCCGCCGGCACTACCGCACGGCCATCCGCAACGCCAAGATCCTACAGTGGATTTTTGACAGCCAATGGAACCGCCTTCGTCTCTATTGCCGCGACCGCGGGATCAAGATCATCGGCGACATTCCGATTTTTGTGGCCCATGACAGCGCGGATGCGTGGGCGAATCCCGAGTTGTTCTACATCGATGACCACGGCCATTGCTCCGTGGTGGCGGGCGTGCCCCCGGACTATTTCAGCGCCACCGGACAGTTGTGGGGGAATCCCCTGTACCGCTGGGACATCCACAAGAAACAGGACTACACCTGGTGGGCGGCCCGGCTGCGCAAGATTTTTGAAATGGTGGACATCGTGCGCATCGACCACTTCCGCGGCTTTGCCGGCTACTGGGAAATTCCCGGCGATGCCGAAACCGCCATCAACGGGAAATGGGTGCCCGGCCCCGCGCACGACCTTTTTCATGCCCTGAAACGGCATCTTGGCGAGGTAAACATTATCGCCGAGGACTTGGGCGTCATCACCCCCGACGTGGATCGCCTGCGCGACGATTTCAATCTGCCCGGCATGCGGGTCCTGCAGTTTGCCTTTGGCAATGACGCCAAGGCCGCCGACTATCGGCCTGACAGCTATCCGCCGAACTGCGTGGTTTATACCGGAACCCACGACAACGACACCACGGTGGGCTGGTTCAAGAGCGAGCCGGGCAAGGACAGTACGCGTTCCGTGGAGGAAATCCAGAAGGAGCGACAGGCTATCCTCGACTACCTGGGCTCCGACGGCAGTGAGATTCACTGGGACCTGATGGCGCTGGCCCTGCGCTCCAAGGCCAACACGGCGGTCTTCCCGCTGCAGGATTTGCTTGGTTTGGGCACGGAAGCGCGCATGAATGTGCCGGGCACCAAGGGTGGTAACTGGCAATGGCGCTTCCGCTGGGAACAGCTGACGCCCGAGATCAAGCAACGGATGCGATCGCTGGCGGAAGCGACCGGCCGCATTCACGATTAGTCGCGGGTCCGGCTCTACCGGGACGGCCCGTCCAAAGGAGAACGTTTTGTTTCAAGCGCCACCGCGCGAAGGGCCGATTCGATCCTGGCTCCTGGTGGGAGCCTGTACGCTTCTCATTTTCTCCGCCATTCCCATGGCCCGCCCGCTGTTGCGCCTGTTGCAGGCCCATGGCGGCGGTGGCTTGCTGCGTTGGTTCTCCCTCGCCGTGATCGTGATGTCGGCCGCGATCGCCGTATTCTATCTTTACCGCCGCCTGCACAAACTCACCTGGACGCGACTGGCGTGGCTGTTCGGCGTAGTGGGCTATTTCGTCTATCTCGTGCTGGAGAAAATGAAGACCCCCAGCGAAGCCTTGCACTTCGTTGAGTATGGCCTGCTGGGTCTGCTGGCCATGCGTGCGCTCAGTCATCGCATCCCGGACCGACTGGTGTATGGGTGTGCCATTCTTTTCTGTCTGGTGGTGGGGACGGTGGACGAAATCCTGCAATGGCTGACCCCGGGCCGGGTCTGGGATATCCGCGACATTGCCCACAACGGCGTGGCCGCCCTGATGGCGCAACTGGCCGTGGCCGGCGGGCTGCAGCCCCCGTATATTCGCGCCGCCTGGTCGCCCCGCTCGGTCCGCTGGTTCTGTGCGCTCAGCGCAGCCTTGCTGGTCTTGCTGGGCTGCTGTTCCTCCAATACCCCGGTGGCGGTGGCCTGGTACAGCGATCAGATACCCATGCTTGTCCGCATCAACCTGGAATA
>CAYTVN010000114.1:0-10202 GCA_964441655.1 uncultured Verrucomicrobiota bacterium
GTTCGAGCAGGTTTACTGACCGCGGTTCTGGGGTTGGGGTACTGGAGCATCGATGCACGCGCCGAAGAGGCGCCAGTGACGGCTGCCGCGGAGGCAGTTGTTGCCGCCGCCGCACCGGCTCCCGCCATTGACGGCGCGAACACGGCCTGGTTGCTGGCGAGTTCCGGTCTGGTGTTGTTGATGACCCCCGGCTTGGCCTTCTTCTACGGTGGACTGGTTCGCAAAAAGAACATCCTCTCCGTCCTGATGCAATGCTTCATGGCCATGTGTCTGGTCACGGTGGCCTGGATAGTGGTGGGGTACAGTCTCGCCTTTGGCGGCGACATCAAAGGGCTGATCGGCGGTTTGGATTATGTGATGCTGAAGGGAGTCGGCTCCGAGCCATGGCCGGGCTATACCATCCCGCATCTGCTCTTCATGGCCTTTCAGTTGAAGTTCGCCATCATTACCCCGGCTTTGATCATCGGGGCCTTCGCTGAGCGCATCAAGTTCTCCGCTTTCTGCGTGTTCACCCTGTTGTGGACCCTGCTGGTGTATTCGCCGGTGGCGCACTGGGTCTGGGGCGGTGGCTTCATGTTCAAGTGGGGCGCGCTGGATTTCGCCGGCGGTACCGTGGTGCACATCAATGCCGGTATGGCGGCCTTGGCGGCGGCCCTGGTGTTGGGCAAGCGGGTGGGCAGCGCATCGCCTCCGCACAGCCTGCCGCTGGCGGTGCTCGGAGCCGGCATGCTGTGGTTCGGCTGGTTCGGGTTTAATGCCGGCAGTTCGCTGGCGGCGGATGCCATCGCGGTAAATGCGTTCGTAACCACCCACATTGCCACGGCGGTGGCCGGACTCACCTGGGCCTTGATCGACTGGGTATTCCACCGCAAGCCGACCACGCTTGGCATGATCACGGGTGCGGTGGCGGGCCTGGTGGCCATCACGCCGGCCTGCGGATTTGTGTCCACCACCAGCGCCATCTGGATTGGTTTGGGAGCCTCCACCATCTGCTGGTTCTTTGTCACCTTTGTAAAACCGAAATTCGGTTATGACGACACGCTGGATGCGTTCGGCGTGCACGGCATCGGCGGCATTTGGGGTGCGCTGGCTACCGGACTGTTCTGCAGTGGCGGGGTCAATGCCCTGGTCACCAACACGCCCGGCGTGCAGTTCATCATCCAGCTCAAAGCCACTCTGATCACCATGGTCTTTTCCTTCGTGGCCTCGTTCATCCTGCTCAAGCTGGTGGATGCGATTATCGGCCTGCGGGTCAGTGAACACGAAGAGCGCGTGGGTCTGGATCTGACCCAGCACAAGGAAGCCGGCTACACCACCCTGGACTAACGGGAAGGAAACGACACCATGAAATACATCATCGCCATCATTCAACCGGACCGGTTGGATCCCGTTTTGGACCTGCTGGAGAAAAAGGACATTCACTTGGTCACCGTAACCCCCGTGCTGGGGCGCGGACGCCAGAAGGGCATTTCCGCCGTGTACCGCAGCGTCAAGGAGGCCGGAAGCCTGCTGAAGAAAATCAAACTGGAGATCGCGGTCAATTCGGAGTTTGTCAAACCGACGATTGATGCCATCACCGAGGGCGCCCGCACCGGCAACATCGGAGACGGCAAAATATTCGTACTCGACCTGGATCAGGTCACGCGCATCCGCACGGGAGAAACGGGCAGCGTTGCCATCGGCTAAATCAGGTAAATCGTGTGAACGACGGGCCGCCCGGCAGAACGGGCGGCCCGTTTTTTTGTGGTAGACGAGAATTGTAGGCCGGTGGGTGCTATAGGCTTGTCGAACGAAGGGCATTTCAGCACATTATCTCCTGAGCCCTATTTTCTGCTGTCGTTGGAGGGCGACACGCAGACTGGCTGGAGAGCGTCATGTCCAAAAGCATCTATGTTTGCTCGAATGATCCGCGCTGCGGAAAATCTTCCGTGGTGCTGGGTTTGATGGAATCCCTGCTGAAGAACATCCCGAAGGTCGGTTTCTTCAGGCCCATTATCAACGAGCCACGCGGTTCCGCCCGGAAAGACAACGACATTGAGTTGATCCGTTCCTACTTCAAGCTCGAGAGCGCATACGACGACATGTATGCCTACACCTTCTCGGAGGCTACCGACCTCATCAGCCACGGACGCAAGACGGAATTGCTGGAAGGCATCCTAGCCAAATTCAGCCGGATGGAGGAGAACCACGACTTCGTGGTGTGCGAGGGCGCGGATTTTGAGTCGCTGGCCAACTCCATCGAGTTCGACTTGAATGCAGACATCGCCATCAATCTTAATTGCCCGGTGCTGCTGGTGGCCAACGGTATGTGCATGGGTGATTGCGAAAATCACTACCGCAAATCCAGCATGGCGTTGGATGTGTTGCATGAACGCGGCTGCCATATTCTGGGCACCATCGTGGTGGGGGTGCCCACTCTGTGCCAGAATCGCCTGGCCGTGCGTCTGAACAAAGAGCAGACCCAGGTAACCGGACCGGTGTTCTCCATCCCCTTTGAGCCGTTCCTGCGCGGCTCCACCATGAAGGAGGTGACCGATGTCCTGCATGCCAAGGTGTTGTATGGGGCGGAAAGCATGGATCGAATTGTGCTGCACAAAACGGTGGCGGCCATGCAACTGGGCAATTTTCTGGCCCACATTCAGAATCTGGAGGGCACCCTCATCATCGCACCCGGCGATCGTTCCGACATCGTGCTGGGTTCCCTGATGGCGCAAGCTTCGCATGGCTATTCCTCCATCGCAGGCTTGGTGCTGACCGGGGGGCTGCTGCCGGACAAGGCGGTTCGCGACTTGCTGGACGGCATGAAGGTCCCGGTGCCCGTTCTCAGCGTCGGCAAGAACACCTTTGACACGGCCATGGCGGTCAACGACATCCATTCGCATATCACGGCCGACGACACGCGCAAGATTTCCGTGGCCCTGAATCTGTTCCAGACCCATGTGGATGCGGACGGTTTGATCGAGCGCATTTCGGCGGAGAAATCCACCATCATGACGCCGAAGATGTTTGAGTTCCGTATGCTGCAGAGGGCCCGGTCCAACAAGCAGCATATCGTACTGCCCGAAGGCACCGAGGAGCGTGTGCTGCGGGCGGCCGAAATACTGCTCAAGCGCGAGGTGGTGGACATCACCCTGCTGGGCCGTAAAAGTGATGTGCAGGAAAAGATCGGCAAACTGGGCCTGCAGCTGGCTGGCGCACGCATCGTGGATCCTGCCGAAAGCCCGTGGATGGAAGACTTCGTCAACACCTACTACGAGTTGCGCAAGCACAAGGGAATCTCCCTGGAAATCGCGCGCGACAGCATGGGCGATGTCAGCTTTTTCGGGACCATGATGGTCTACAAGGGGCTGGCAGACGGCATGGTATCGGGCTCCATCAACACCACCCAGCACACCATCCGGCCGGCCCTGCAGTTCATCAAAACCAAGCCGGGCTTTTCCATCATCTCCAGCATTTTCTTCATGTGTCTGGAAGACCACGTGCTGGTGTACGGCGATTGCGCGGTGAATCCCAATCCCACGGCTTCCGAGCTGGCGGACATTGCCATTACCTCCGCCACCACCGCCCGCTCCTTCGGCATCGAACCCTATGTGGCCATGCTGTCCTATTCCACCGGGGCCTCCGGGCAGGGTGAGGATGTGGAGCGGGTGCGGGAAGCAACCCGGCTGGCCCGCGAGCGCGCACCCGACCTGATGATTGAAGGTCCGATCCAGTATGACGCCGCCGTGGATCCATCGGTGGCGCGCACCAAGGCGCCCAAAAGCCAGGTGGCCGGCCATGCCACGGTGCTCATTTTCCCCGACCTCAATACCGGGAACAACACCTACAAAGCGGTGCAACGTAGCGCCAACGCGGTGGCCATCGGGCCCATCATGCAGGGCATGCGCAAGCCGGTCAATGATCTGAGCCGGGGTTGCACGATCACGGACATCGTCAACACCGTCATCATCACAGCCATCCAGGCGCAGGCGGAGGCTTGAGCATGAAAATTCTGGTTCTCAATGCGGGCAGTTCCTCCATCAAGTACCAGGTCTTTGAAATGGGCGCTTTTGAGCAAGTGCTTTGTTCGGGGCTGCTGGAGAAAATTGGCGAGCACACCAGCCGGCTGACCCACGCCCTTACCTCGTGGGGTCACGAAGGCCAGGTAACCCGCGAGCAGCCGGTTGCGGACCACGCTGCGGGTATGGCGCTCATTGTCGATGTTCTTCAGGATCCCCGGAACGGCGTCATTCGCGATACGGCGGAGATTGCCGGGGTGGGGCATCGGGTGGTGCATTGTGGCGAGGCTTTCAGCGATGCCGCTCGCATTGATGATTCGGTGTTTTCCGCCATCAAGGATCACGTTCCCCTGGCTCCCCTGCACAATCCGCCCAATTTGACCGGGATCGAAGTGGCCCGGACCTATTTCCCGGCCGCCACGCAGGTGGCGGTGTTTGACACGGCCTTCCACCAGACGTTGCCCCGGCATGCCTTCATCTATGCCTTGCCGTATGAGTACTACACCCGGCATCGGGTTCGCCGCTATGGCTTTCACGGCACGTCCCACAAGTACATCACGGCTGAAACGGCGAGCGTGCTGCAGAAACCAATCAACCAGGTCAGTCTGATTTCCATTCATCTGGGCAACGGTTGCAGCATGGCGGCGGTCCACAAGGGTCGCTGCGTGGATACCACCATGGGCATGACGCCGCTGGAAGGCCTGGTTATGGGCACCCGGAGCGGCGATCTCGATCCGGCCATTCATGATTACCTGGCCAGCCAGACCGGCATGAGCCTTGGCGAAATCACGGAGATCCTGAACAAGAAAAGCGGATTAAAAGGTGTCTGCGGCACCAACGATGTGCGGGAGGTCCTGTCCAAGCATGCCGAAGGCGATGCCCAGGCGGTATTGGCCCTGGATCTGTATTGTTATCGCATCAAAAAGTATATCGGCGCCTATTCCGCCGTGCTGCCGGAACTGGACGCTATCGTGTTCACAGCCGGGGTGGGACAGAATTCATCCGTGATTCGCGACAAGGTTTGCCAGGGCCTGGAGCGCATCGGCATTGTCATGGATGCGAGTCTCAATCAGCAGCGCCAGACCGGCACGCGGTCCATCCACGCCGCCTACAGCCCGGTGAAAATCCTGATTATTCCGGCCAACGAAGAGCTGCAAATCGCCCGCGAAACCAAGTCCCTGCTCACGCCCGCATCCTGACCTCTACATCACGCGGGTAATGGCGAGGCCACCCGCCTTCTCAAGGGTGTCCGCCGCGCCCATAACCACGACGTGGTTGCTTTCCGGGAGGACCTGGAGAAGATCACCAAAATTCCTGAAGTCCTGGATGGTGGTGGCGAGGATCTGCTCCCGCATGCGCTGGCGGAAGTCGTCTCCCTCGTTGGCCAGGTAACGAAGGGCGGAGACATACCCCTTGGCATCAGGTAGCAGTGGCTGGTCCAGATCGCCAATGGCTCCGATAATGGCCTTGGTCAGTTCATCCTCGGACAGCTCGAGCGTATTCAAATAAGCGCCGGCGCGATCATAGATGTCGAGCGTGGCCTGGAGATTGGGGTCCCGGTAGGACACCAGATTGAAGACACCGCTGCGCAAATCCAGGTTACAGAATCCGCCATAGGCGCCGCCCTTCACGCGTACCTGTTCCCACAGATAGGAACTGCGCAGGTAACGTGATACCACCAGCGCGGTGCCATCAAAAAGATCGGCCTCTGGAAAGACATTTACGGCCTTACCCACATAATTTACCTGGGCCGGTATGGACAGACCTTCCGGTACGAAAGCGGTCGGGCGTGGCCAGTCGGGTGTGCGGGCCGGGCGCTCCGGTAGGTCGGCAACAAAGGACCGCAGCAGCGGCTCTGTGATTTGCCATCCGGCCGCATCCTGGGTCACATTAAACAGCATGGATCGCCGGTTGAGCATTAGTTCCAGGGTGCGGGAGAGCGAGGCCACCACGGCTTCGCCATCCGCCTCCATGTCCTTGATCAGCTTTCGCAGAAACAGCAGGTAGTTTACCCCGCGCATCTGTTCGGCCGCCCAATCGCCCTCCGTAAAGGCGGCACGCAACCGGGTGGCCACAAAGCTGTGCCCCGATGGCACCAGGGAGGCCTCCAGCATGGCTTTTTCTTCCTGCGCGATCTGGCGGAGCCGACTGACCAGATCCAGCCGCGGTCCGCTCAACAGATCACGCAGAATGCCCAGCAGGGATTCCACCTGACCCGCCATGGCTTTGCCGCGCAGAAACAACCAGCAGGTGCCGGAGTTTGTGCCGCGCACCGTGGAGGCGGAAGTCTGGGGGCGTATCCCTCCGGTCTGGCTGCCGATGCGTTGAGCGAGTGATACATAATCTTCCGAGGCGGTGCCGGTTTCGAGCAGGGCGCGTCCGAGCAAGGGGACGTACGGCACCAACTCCGGTGGTAGGCTGCGCACATTCAGGCCCACGTCCACATACACAATACCGTTGGTGAAAACATCGTGATGCAACACCCGGGCGCCTTCGCGTACGGTTTTGTTGATGGGCAGCAGGAGATTGGTTGGGTCCAGATCACGGCGGGCCAAGGCGGGAATTGAAGCCAGGGCGGCGGGATCGTCGGCCTCGGACTGGCGCGCCTTCAATTCGGCGGTGGCCTTTACCACGTCTTCCCGCTGCTCCTGCGTCCAGGTGGCCGCCACCGCATCCAGACGGGCCCGTTCGCGCGCTTCACTCGTCGCCGCTCGTTTGGGGTCCGGCTTGAGGGTCACCGTGGTGCGGTGCGGGTTCTCCAGCAGCAGTCGTTCAATCATCGTCTCAAAGACGCCTTCACCTGCGGACAGGCGTTGCTTCAGGGCGTTTAGTGACGCCTCGTACTTCAGGGGAGCCAGCGGATCACCATCGTAGAGCCAGCTGGTCAGGGCGCGCAGCATGACGACCAACCCGCGAGGATAACTGCCGGTGTTGTTTTCCCGCAGCGCAAATTCAACCGTATTGAGGGAGGCGGCCACGGTCTTGTGGTCCAGACCGTGGTGCGCCAAATGGCGCAACGTATCCAGAATCAACGGTTCGACCTGGCTGACCCTGGACTCCTCTACACCGCGCAAGCCCGTGGAGAAATAGGTTTGCCGTGCATGCTGCTCGTATCCGGCCCCGGCCAGATCGTCGCCCAATCCAGAATCCATCAACGCCTTGCGCAGCGGCGAGGCCGTGCTGCCGACCAGGATGTGATGAAGGACCTGAAACGCCAGGGCGGCTTCGGTGTCGGTGGCCTGACCCAACACCCAGTTCACGGTTAGAAAACTGGGGCTGTTCGTATCGTCTGGACCGGTGGCGTAGTGGCGTTCCAGGGCGCGCGGCGCCGGGAATGGGGCTTGTAATGAAATCTGGGAGTCCACTGGTCGCGCCTCGAAATCGGCCATCCATGCCTCCATTTTCTCCAACCGAGCCGGCTCCGGATCGTTGCCCGAGAAAAAGATGCGGGCGTTGCTGGGGTGGTAGAACCGGGCGTGAAAATTCCGCAATGCTTCCCACGTCAGGTCCGGGATGTGTTCGGGGTCGCCGCCGGAATCCAGGCCGTAGGTGGTGTCAGGGAAAAGGGACCGTTGCGCGTAATCCACCAGCGCGCTGTCCGGCGATGAGTAGAATCCCTTCATTTCGTTGAAGACTACGCCTTTGAATACAGGCGCTGCGTTCGCCTGCTCCAGTTCATAGTGCCAGCCTTCCTGCTCAAAGGTGTGCCGCGACAGCAGGGGGTGGAAAACCGCATCCAGATACACATCCACCAGGTTGTAGAAATCCTGGAGGTTCTGGCTGGCCACGGGATAGCACGTCTTGTCGGGGTAGGTGAAGGCATTGAGAAAGGTCTGCAGGGAGCCCTTCAGCAATTCTACGAAGGGTTCCTTCGAGGGATAGCGACGGGACCCGCACAGCACGGAGTGTTCCAGGATATGTGCCACTCCTGTATGGTCGGAAGGCGGAGTCCGAAAGGTGATGCCGAATACCTTGTTTTCGTCGTCATTGCGGAGGGAGAGCAGTTCAGCTCCGGTTCTGACATGCCGGTAAAGGCGCGCGATCGACTTCAGTTCAGAAATAGTTTCCTCGCGCACCAATTCAAAACCGTGGTTCAAGCTCATGCATTCCTCCGTGGGGACGCCGAACGTAGCACGTGGATCGCCGCACCACAACGATTCAACCGGATGGGTCGCGGTGGACGAAGCAGGTCCCAACGTCTACACTCCGCCCTACTTGAACACGGATCGTCCATCCGGCGCGTTGTTTCGCCCTCATCACCCCTGGCTGTGGCCGGTAGTGGGTCTGGTCGGCGCAGTCCTGCTGCTTTACCTGCCCGCCCTGCGGGCCGGTTTTATATGGGATGACGATGTACATTTTGTCGCCAATCCGCGGATGAGTTCGTGGGCTGGCCTGTGGGAGATTTGGACCTCGCGCTGGGCCCTCTACTACCCGCTGACGTCCACCACGTTCTGGGTCTTGCGGCGGTTCATTGGTTTGGTTCCCTGGGCCTACCATCTGTTCAACATACTCATGCATGCCGGAGCAGCGGTTTTGCTCTGGCGGGTGCTGGCCGGGTTCAACATCCGCGGGGCCTGGCTGGGGGCTTTTCTGTTTGCGATCCACCCGGTGCAGGTGGAGACCGTGGCGTGGATATCCGAACTCAAAAACACGCAGTCACTGGTCCTTCTTCTGCTGAGCCTGCTGGCGTTGCAAAAAAGTGGGCTGTTGCACGACCGGCGCCTGCTGTGCCGCCGCGCCTATGGTTGGTCGCTGGCGTGGTTCTTTCTGGCCTTGATGAGCAAGTCCTCCGTGGCGACCTTTCCCGCGGTGCTGCTGGTGTTGGCCGCATGGAAGCAGGGCTGGCGATCCTGGACCGGTTGGGGCTGGATCCTTCCTTTCTTCCTGCCCAGCCTTTTGTTTGCCGGGTGGACCATCTGGGAGCAGCGGGTGAACTCGGGCGCTGTGGGCTTCGAGTGGGATGCCACCTTGCTGGATCGACTGGTCACGTCGGGCCGGCTGGTCATCTTCTATTTCAACAAGCTGTTGTGGCCGGATCCACTGATATTTATCTATCCCTCGTTCGATTTGCAGGCCCATGAGTTAAGAGCCTGGATGCCGCTGTTGGCTCTTGTGGTCGTGGCGCTGGGATTGTTGTTCAACCTGCGGAATGGCGGGGCTCCCTTGCTGGCCGCCATGCTCTGTTACCTTCTGTTTCTCTTCCCTGTGCTGGGATTCTTTAACATCTATTTCATGCGCTACGCCGGGGCCGCCGATCACCTGCAGTACCTCGCCAGTACGGTACCTATGGCCGTTCTGGGAGCGGTCCTGGCCGAGGTGCTGGCCTGGTTGAGGGACAAATCGCGCGGTGCGGCCGTGAGTGAACGCGTGGTGGTGGCGCTGGGGGCCATCGTTTGGGCGCTGCTGGCGCAACGCCATGTCGGGGCTTTTCAAAACAACGAGTCCCTGTGGCGTGACACGGTGGCAAAAAATCCCGGGGCCTGGATGGCGCAGAATAACCTCGGACTGCTTTATCTGGATCGCGGGGAGTGGGAGCCGGCCGCCCGTCATTTGCGCGCGGCCTTGGCTGTCAATCCCAGGCACTATGAAGCCTTGAACAATCTGGGGACTATTCTTTTCCGCTTGGGCGATTGGGTGGGGGCCCGATCCTCTTTTGAACGGGCGTTGGCCCTGCAACCCCGCCTGGTGGTCGCCTGGTCCAATTTGGGGGCGGTTCACGAAAAATTGGGACAGAGCAACGATGCCGAACGATGCTACCGGGAAGCCATTACCCGCAGTCCCGGTCTGCGCGAGGCCCATGCCCGGCTCGCCGCGTTGTGTGAAAGCTCGGGCCGGGTGCCGGAAGCGCTGGAGCAGTACCGTCTGGCCCTGCAAGCCAGCACCACGGATGTGAAGGAACACGCCAAGTTTATACAACAACGCGCTGCCCATTTGCTGGGAGAACGCCGCTGGTCAGACGCGCAATTGTTTATGGAGGAGGCTGAGCGACTGGCCCCCGGCGACCCGGTGAATCTTCAACTGCGGGAAGCCATGCGCCGTCTGGAGAATGAGCCCTGAAGCGGGTGGTGCCGGAGGAGGGACTTGAACCCACACACCTTTAGAGGGTACTGGATTTTGAGTCCAGCGCGTCTGCCATTCCGCCACTCCGGCGTGGAAGGGAGCCGTATATACACGATCGACTGTCCGCCGCCAAGCAGCTCCAGA
>CAYTVN010000115.1:0-10143 GCA_964441655.1 uncultured Verrucomicrobiota bacterium
GGCGGAAAGCAATTTATTCGCGGGAGCGAAGGACCTGCAGGTGCCCGCCGACGAGTCGGCCTATTTTCATCTGCGGCCTGATGGTACGGGACGGCGGGAACTGGCCATCCACACGCCGGCCGAGGCGGGCGCCCTGGCGCGCCGGGTCGAGGCCCTGTTGCGCGACCGGTTGGGCACCAATGAGGTTCATGTATTGTTGGTGGGGCATGGCTATGCCGGCCAGACCTTGATCCGTCAACTGGTGGCGGATCCGAACGCGCACTTCGCGCACTTGGGCAACACCTATATGTGGAAAATGTCCCTGACGCCGGAGGGTGCATTCCGTTTTCACTACAACGACACATCCCCGGCGCACGCGGCGGCCCGGGAACTCGCGCCTTGAGCGGGCGTTTGGCCGCTGGCCAAACCGGGCTTCATCCCGTACATTCCCGCGCCATGTCGAACCAGCCGCCTGTTGTCAGTTTGATCAGCCTGGGTTGTGCCAAGAATACGGTGGATTCCGAACGTATTCTGGGCCAGCTCGTCACCGCCGGATTTCTTGTTGCGGAGGACCCCGCGCAGGCGGACGTCTGTCTGGTGAACACCTGTGGTTTTATTCACGACTCCCGCGAGGAGTCGGCGGGTGTGTTGAAGGAGTTGCAGCGGCTGAAGGAGTCCGGCTCGTTGAAGTCGGTAGTCGCGTTGGGGTGTCTGGTGGAGCGGGCGCAGGGCGCTCCGGAGTTGAACGCATTTCTTGATCAAGCGGATGCCGCCATCGGTTTTCAGGATTATCCGCGGCTGGCCGAGATTTGCCGTGGGCTGGCCACGGGGCCGGTGCGGAAGCCGGCGTCCACCGTGGCGACCGAGGGGGTGGCGGTGCAGGTGTTGGACAAGCGGTATGCCGGGCTGGCCGGGGCGGCGCGTTCGTTCACCCAGAGCTACAACGAATTTCTGACCGCGCCGCGGTTGCGCATCGGTTCGCCGCATCTGGCCCACCTGAAAATTTCCGAGGGTTGCTCCAATTTCTGCAAGTTTTGTTCGATTCCCTATATCCGTGGCGTGCAGGTGAGTCGCCCCATGGAGGACATCGTGGTGGAGGCGCGCCAGTTGCTGGACGCGGGGGCGCGCGAGATCGGGTTGATTGCGCAGGACAGTTCCAGTTATGGTCGCGACAATTACGGCGAGCTTCGGTTGCCGGCCCTGTTGCGGGCGCTGGCCGGGCTCGAGACCGACGCGTGGTTCCGGTTGATGTATGCCTTCCCGCGCTTTCTGACCGACGAGATGTTGGACGTGCTGGCCTCCGACCCGCGTTTCTGTCCGTACATAGACATGCCGCTACAGCACATCAGCGATCGGTTGTTGATCGACATGGGCCGCGGGCTGGGTCAGCGCGACACCGTGGCTTTGCTGGATCGTATTGCGGCGAAGCTGAAGGGTGGGGCGATCCGTACCACCTTTATTGTAGGTTATCCGGGGGAGACGGATGCGCAGTTCCAGGAGTTGATTGATTTCGTAAACGAGGGCCGCTTTTCGCATGTGGGCGTGTTCATGTATTCGAAGGAGCCGCGTACACCGTCGGCCAAGCTGGAGGACAACGTTCCGCTGGCGGTGAAGAAGCAGAGGCGCGATGAGTTGATGAAAACTCAATTGGAGGTTTCGCGCCGTCGGTTGCGAGCGCTGGTTGGGAGCGAAGTTGAGGTCATGGTTGACGGTCCCATTCCGGCTGGCACGGCGCATCCCAAGGGCACCCATGCGGTTGGCCGCACGCGCAACGAAGCCCCGGAAGTGGACGGCCACGTGTTTCTCAAGGGTCGAGACGCGGCGCGTCTGGAGCCAGGCAGCGTGGTTACCGCGAGGGTAGTCGATGCCCTGGACTACGACTACGTGGTGACACCCGCGGATTAGGAGCATACATCTATTCGCCCCCGAATTTACTGGCAATTAATTGGGGACGTTAATTGGGGACGTCCTATGTAACTACTTGCTATTAAAATATATATCATGTAATAAGCGCAAAAAACGTTTGTATTTGAAGGATAACCCATGCCAAGAGTAGCGCGGATATATCAGAGGTCATTGTGTTACCACGTGGTTAACAGAGGTGTAAACCGTCAGGCGATTTTTCAGGATGCAAACGACTACGAGTATTTTACCCAAGTGATAAAGAAGTATAAGGAGCGGTACGGGGTGATGGTCTATCACTGGGCATGGATGGGTAACCATTACCACCTGCTGGCGGAAGTAGCGCATACACGATTGCGACCCTTCGTCGGTGGATTTCAGCAGGCCTATGCGCAATATCATCATGCGCGGCATGGAACCAGCGGGGTGTTCTGGCAGGGGCGGTATATGAGCAAGCCGGTGGAACTGGGCGATTATCTGGTTCATTGCGGCCGCTACATCGAGCGCAATCCGGTGCGGTCTGGCATGGTGGCGTTGGCGTGGGACTATCGGTGGTCGAGTGCCGCGCACTATGTGAAAGGCATTGAGGATGGAATGACAGACCAGAACCCATATCTGGGTGTTTTCGATGAGCAGGACCGGAAGCTTTATGGCGAAGAGTTGTGTGCAGGTACCGAGGACGACTTGGTGAAACACACGAAGGATTTGTCGGTGATCGGCAGTGCAGAGTATGCGGCGACCTTGACGAGGTCCAAGGGTCGTCATTGTCTGAAGCGCGGAAGACCTGCAAAAGCGCGCAAATAAATGCATAATATTCTCTTGTGCAATATATTAGCTAGAACGTCCCCATATTGATTTGGTCCGTTGCGGGGGGTGCGCTAGGCTTGATCCTTCGCATGAGATGAATTCGCCCTCCCCAGCTTCAACGATTGTGCCCGGTGGCTATCGCGAGGTGTTACGCATTGCGTACCCGCTGATCATCAGCACCGGCTCTTTTTCGCTGATGCAATTTGTGGACCGCGTTTTCCTCGCCCGCCATAGCATGGTCTCCATCCAGGCTGCGCTTCCCGCAGGACTCCTTTCCTTCACCCTCATCTGTGCCTTCATGGCCCTCGCCGGCTATGCCAATACCTTCGTGGCCCAATATCACGGGCGCGGCGACCCCGAAGGCTGCAGTCGGGCCACCGCCCAAGGCGTCTGGTTGTCCATGCTGTCCTGGCCGCTCATTCTGCTGCTCATCCCACTCGGCCGCTTTCTGCTCCAAAATGCCGGCCACGCCCCGGATGTGCTGGCCCAGGAACTGGACTACCTCACCATCCTCATGGTCGGCGGCGTCACCATTCCGCTCGGCGCCGCCATCAGCAGCTTCTTCACCGGCCGCGGCGATACCTTATCTAACATGTACGCCCAGGTGGCGGGCAACGTGGTCAATATCGTGCTGGATTACGCCCTGATTTTCGGCCGCTGGGGCTTCCCGGAAATGGGTATCCGCGGGGCCGCCATCGGAACCGTGGTCGCCGGAGTAGTCCCACCCGCCATCCTGTTCGCCCTCTATTTTTCGCGCCACATACATGCCCGCTATCAAACCCGGTCCAACATGGGATTCAACCGGCGCCTGATGGCGCGCCTGATCCGCTTCGGACTGCCTTCCGGCCTCCACCTGCTGCTCGACGTCTCTTCCTTCTCCGCCTTTGTGCTGATGACTGGCCATATGGGCGCACTGTCCCTCGCCGTCAGCAACATCGCCCTCAGCATCAATACCCTGGCCTTCATGCCCCTGGTCGGCATCAGCATCGCCGCTTCCACGCTGGTCGGTCAGTACCAGGGCCGCCGCGATTCCACCACGGCAGAGAAGGTCGGCTGGACCGCGCTCAAGGTGGGCCTGATCTACATGACCTTCATGGCTCTCAGCTATCTGCTGATGCCACGCATCTATTTCCTGCTCTTTTCCACCGGTGCAACCGACGGCTTCACGCTGGATGAACTGCTGGCCCTCGGCCGCTACCTGCTCATCATGATGGCCGCCTGGGGCCTCCTGGACGCGGTCAACCTGATCCTGTCCGGCGCCCTCAAGGGAGCCGGCGATACCCGGTTCGTCATGTGGTACTCCACCGCGGGTTCGTGGCTCCTGTTGGTGCCCGGCCAATGGGTGGTCATCTATGCGGTGAAGGGCGGCATCCTGATGGCCTGGGCCTGGCTGACCTTCGTGATTATGATTCTATCTGTCGGATTCTGGTGGCGCTTCCGCCAGGGCCGATGGAAGGGCATTGATGTGCTGGAGCGCCAAGAGCCTCTGCCGCCCGCCCGCACCGGTGTCGATGCCTACGTCCTGCCGGAGTAGAAAAATCCATGCTGCGTAAGCGCCCAGCTACCACAGATCGTGCCGAAGTTCCTGGCCCCAGTGTGTGCGGAGCAACGCCGCCAGACGCTCCCGTTCCCCGGCAAATTCCCGCTGCAATTCCGCGATAAACGCCGCCGACGCTTCCACGGGACCACCGGCGTTCAGGCGCTCCAAGGGGCGCTGTTCTGCGCTATCTGAAAGGTTCAGGAATTCCCGGATGGCGCGGCCAACCTGGTCCGGCTGCGCAAAGAGAACCTCGCTCTGGATCACCTTTATCCGGTGGGCGGGAAAGTGGGCCAGCCAAGCTTCGATCTGCCCGGCGTAGCGGCTGCGCGCGCGATAACTGCCATGCCGGTGGGCGAACAAACCGTCCGGCGTGGACAGCGGTCGCCGCAACCGTTCCGGTTCGGCGGCGAAGGCGGCCTCCAGGGACAGCTTTTCGTAGCCAAGCCGGACTTCGTGCCCTTAGTGCGAAAGGGCGCGCGCCACCGGATCACGCAACAGGATGATCAGCCTGGTGTGCGGACAGCAAGCCGCGCACCGGGCCGGGACGTCCGGATGAAACAGGTAATAGGGCGAGGACTCAAAGGTCCACTGCCGCTCGAGGGTTCGCGCCTCCACCCGGAGCTGGCTCCGGTACCAGTCCAGACCGCGATCGAAGTGAAGGGTAAAGAACTGGAGTTCCTTCGTGGCCGGTCGGACCACGGCGGGGTGGGAGGCCAGGTGCTCAAACAAGGCGGTGGTTCCCGCCTTCTGTGCGCCCAGGATCAGGAAGCTGGGGATGGCTTCGGTGGTACCCTGCATGTGGAAACGTTCTCGGATCGCGTGGAGCATGGCCAGCCCGAAAAAGTCAGACGCCGGGGAATCCCTGATCGAGGCCCCGCGAAAAATCGCTCGAAACGGAGGCGGGGTGGGCCTACCCTCCCACGTTCAAGCCGCCGTGCGCGGTCCTTGAGGTTCAATTTATGATGTATCGTGAAAGTGCATTGCGCGGCTTGTCGTGGGAGTCGTTCCGCGATCTGGAACCCGAGCAGAAGGCGCCCCTGCTGAGCCGGGGCAGCCAGCCCTACCACGCCCTCCTTTCCCAGCAGTTCGACCGCCCCCAATTGGACCGCATCTGCGACCTGGCCACCAAGATGCGCAAGATCGCCAAGACCCGGGGCGGCATGAAATTCCTGCAGGACCTGTTGTCCGAAAAACGGGCCATGCTCTATTTCGCCCAGCCCTCCACCCGCACCTTCCTGTCGTTCTATGCCGCGTGCCAGATCCTCGGAGTACAGGCCGCAGAAGTGCGCGATGCCCATACCTCCAGCGAGGTGAAGGGCGAATCGCAGGAGGATTCGGTCCGCACCTTCAGCTCCTATTTCGACATGATCATCATGCGCCATCCCCAGGGTGGATTCGCCGAGCGCATCGCCTGGATGCTGTCCCGCACCGACCGGCCGGTGCCCGTCATCAACGCGGGCTCGGGCAAAGATCAACATCCCACCCAGGCCCTGCTCGATATCTACACCCTGCAGCGCAGCTTGGAAAAACGGCGGGGCGGACTGGAGGGAGCCCGCATCGCCTTCGTGGGCGACCTGCTGCGCGGCCGTACCGTGCGCTCGCTCTCCCTGCTGCTCACCCATTACCCCGGCGTGAAACAGTACTTCGTGGCCCCGGAACCGCTGCAGATCGGCGCGGACATTTTGCACAAACTGGATGCGGCCCGGGTCAGCTATGAGGTGACGGCCGATTTCGCGCGCGTGATGCCGGAGGTGGACGCCATCTACATGACGCGCATCCAGGACGAATGGGACCAGGCGGGCGAGAGCAAGGCCATCGATATCTCGCGCTTTCAATTGCGGGCCGAACACCTGAGCGTGCTGCGCCCGGAGGCCATCATCATGCACCCGCTGCCGCGCCGGAACGAGATCGCCCCCGAGATAGACGCCGATCCGCGGGCCAAATACTGGCGTCAGGTGCGCAACGGCATGTGGGTGCGCGCGGTGCTCATCCTGATGATTTTTGATCGCGAGAAGGAAATTGACCGTTACTACGAAGATTTGATGAGTTAGGAAAGGTTCTCGCCAAGCCGCCAAGTCCGCCAAGAGCGGGCCCCAATACTTTGCGCGCTTTGCGTCTTTGCGAGAAAATGCGGAACAACATATGAAACACCTGATCACGCTGGAAAACTGGTCCTCCGCCGCCATCCTCGACATTCTGGATCTGGCCGATCGCATCAAGGCGCGGCCCTCCGATTACCGCGAGGCCATGCACCGCAAGACTCTGATGATGATCTTCGAGAAACCCAGCCTGCGCACCCGCGTGTCTTTTGAGACCGGCTGCACCCAGATGGGCGGACACGGCATATTTTATGACCTGGCCACCTCGCCCCTGAGCTCGGGCAAGGAGAATGTGGCAGACCTGGTACGGGTGGTGAGTCGGTACGTGGACATCATCATGGGCCGCCTGTTTGAGCAGGCGCACATCGAAGAAATGGCTCGGCTGGCCAGCGTGCCCGTCATCAATGCCCTGACCAACTACGAGCACCCGTGCCAAATCCTGGCCGACCTGCAGACCATTCGCGAAAAGAAGGGTGCATTGAAGGGACTCAAGCTCGCCTACTTCGGCGACGGCAACAACAACGTCACCCACTCCCTGCTCTTGGGATGTGCCAAGGTGGGCATGGATATCAGCGTCGCGTGTCCCAAGGGCGACGAATATGAGCCACTGGATTCCGTGCTGGCGGCCACGGCCAAGATTGCCAAAAAAACCGGGTCCAAGGTGCTGGTGACGGCGGATCCCGCCGAGGCCGCCAAGGGAGCCGATGTGCTCTACACCGATTCCTGGATGAGCTACCACATTCCGCAGCACAAGCAGGAATCGCGGGTCAAGGTGTTCAGCCCCTACCAGGTCAATGGCAAGCTGATGAAGCGGGCACGAAAGGACGCCATCTTCATGAATTGCCTGCCCGCGGTGCGCGGTTTCGAGCAGACGGCGGATGTCATTGACGGTCCGCAGTCGGTGGTGTTTGACGAAGCCGAGAACCGGCTGCATGCGCAGAAGGCGGTCATGCTGACCCTGCTGGCCTCGGTGGGCCGTTAACCGAAAAGCGGTTGGGACGGGAGACGACTGGTGCCCATGAATCGAATCCTGATCGTCAAAATGTCGTCGCTGGGTGATCTGTTTCACGCCCTGCCGGCGGTGCACCTGATCAAGCGGCAGACCGGCGCCGCCGTGGATTGGGTGGTGCATGACCTCTATGCCGATCTGGCCGGTTGTTTTACCGATGTGGATCGCGTCATCGCCTTTCCCCGGCACGCGTTCTGGGCCAAGCGCGAGGCCTTCGCAGCCGAATTGCGCCGCGAACAGTACGATCTGGCTCTGGACATGCAGGGCCTGCTGAAGAGCGCGCTGGTGATGCGATCGGTAAAAGCGAGCCGCCGGGTCGGGCCTTCTTTTCATCGCGAGGGCTCACGACTTTTTTATCACGCCGTCAGCGGCCCGAAAAACAAGAACCGCCACGCCGTGGAGGAGAATCTGGACATGGTGCGTTTCCTGGGGTTCCCCGTGGATGACGTGGTGTTCCCGGTTCGCTTCCCCGATTTTCACCTGAACGTGGGACGACCTCGTGTGGGGCTGCTACCGTGTTCGCGCCGGGCCGATAAGAACTGGCCGGCAGAGCGTATGGTCGAGGTTGGCCGCGCCCTGCGCGACCGCTGTGGCGCGCACCTTGCTGTGCTGGGCTCCAAGGCAGACCGCGCGGTCTGTGAAACCGTGGTCACTTCCATCGGAGAAGGGGCCACCGACTTCAGCGGGAAAACGTCCATGCTCGAACTGGGGGGCTTGATACGGGAACTTGACCTGCTGGTTACGGTAGACTCCGGTCCCATGCACATGGCTGCTGCCATCGGAACGCCCACCGTGGCGGTTTTCGGGCCTACCGATCCCGTGAAAACAGGACCCTACGGGCCGATCCACCGCGTCATCAAACAAGGCAAGGATCTGAACCAACTTCCCGCCGCCCCCGTCTTGGCAGCAGCGCTTGAAATCTTGAAAAAGTAGCTAAAATTTACAAGTAAAACGCTTGACCTATATTGGTATATCGATTTACTATTTCGCTCCAGTTGATGGTTGGTGTTGAACGTCGACTAGGAGCACACATGAAAAAAGCATTTGTATCGCTGATGGTTGCGGGTGGAATCGCCTTGGGCATGGCGGTTGCGAGTCAGGCTGAGTCCATTTGGTACAAGGGTTGGGGCGATCGGTATGAGTACAGCTATCACACGTCGTACCAATACACCTCCATCAAGGTTAACTTTGGTGTTTGGCCGGTGGCGCCTGGTCACACGGCGGGAGCGGTTTACACGGATGACGGGTGGGCGACGGTGAATTGGAGCAGTGCGCAATGGGAGGCGAATGTGGCCAATCCCTACGGCAGTCAGGATGAAGCGTGGAAAACGTATCTGCTCGGTGGCAACACCTGCCAGAGTTTCGGTTGCGGATTTACACCCTTCACGTTCGAATTTGCCCTGTATGTTCAGAACGCGCAGGGCCAGTGGAAGTGGGCCAACAACGGCGGCCAGAATTTCCGGGTCAGCCTGTAAACCGCCTGACCAAAATCAGAGGAAGCGCCCGGCTCTTGCCGGGCGCTTCTTTTTGGGGCAGCATGACGCATCATGAAACTCTTGCTCCTTGTTCCCGGCCTGATGCTGGTCTGCGTCGGGGCTGGCTGGTCTGAAAGCGCACCCGTTTCCTCCGAATCGTCGCCCACCGCATTTCCCTCCGGCGTGGTGGCGCGGGTCAACCAGGTGGAGGTGCCCTATGCCTGGTTTCTGCACGAGTTTCGTTCCACGTTTTTCCACTATGCCGGGGCGTCCGATGCGCGCCGCGAGGTGATGGACGAGGTGGTGGACCGGATGCTGCTCTACGATGCCGCCCTGCAGTCAGGGGTAACGAACGATCCCGCCTTTCAAGCCAAGATGGAGCGCCAGCTCAAAGATGTGGAGGCGTTTATGCGCTACCAGGCGGATATGGCGAGGCTGAGCTTGATCATCCAGGCGTATCTCGAGAAGCACCCGCCCGCCCAGCTGGCGGAGCTGACCGAGGAGGAAGTGAACGCCTTCTACAAACGAGAGATCGCAGGCCAGCCGGGTGCGCCGCGCACGTTTGATGAGGTCCCCGCGGCCATGCAGGACCAGATCCGCGAGCAGGCGGACACAGTACGCCGCCAGGCTATTCTCAAGGAACTGGTGAAGAAATTGAAAAAAGGGGCTCACATTGAAGTCAACGAACCGTTGATGGAGGCGACGCCCAAGCCGGACATGAAAGGCGATGTTCCGCCAGAATTCCGGACCCCGACGGAAAACTAGCGGACAGTTTCTTCAGTGGGTGTTTCCACGCCGCGGTTGAACAGCGGGGCCCAGTCGAGCTGCGTTTCGATCATGGCCCGATCCACGTCTTCGATGAAGCGGGAGATGTCCGCGCTGTTTACCAACCCCACTTGCTTGGCGATTCCGGTCAGGCGCTGGTTCCGGTCCGCCCGGCCCAATTGAATAATCTCGCCCATGATCTGCTGGGCTTCCTGCTGCAGGCGGACTTTTTCATCAGCCGATGTGGCCTGGTCGGCGCGACCCCACAGTTCGTCCAAGGCCAGCAACTTGGCTTTCAGGCGTTCCATCACGGCCAGTTCCACCGGGTCGCGTGAAGTTTTTTCGCGGGCCTCGATGCGGCTGAATTCCTTATCCAGTGCGCGATCAAACTCGCTCAACCACACCTTGGATGGGGCCGTTTCACGGGCCGGGGGCAGGCTTTCCGGACCGGGGCCGGGGGTTGCCGTCAACACCGCTCCCGCGGGTGGAAACATCACCGGGGCGGCGACGGATTCCGGTGGCGGTGCCGGGATGTGCGGGCGAGGCGGGCTGTCCCCGGGTGCGGTC
>CAYTVN010000116.1:0-10140 GCA_964441655.1 uncultured Verrucomicrobiota bacterium
GGCAGTCGACGGCCGGGGTGAAATACGACGTCTGGAGCAGCACCCAGCCGCTGGGCAACAGTCCATCCTGGCAGTTGGTCCAGAATGTCACGCCGTCCGTGGCCGAGGGGGCCGTAACCACGGCCACCTTCCCGTCCAGCGATGTGGCGGCGGGTTCCATGCGGTTTTACCAAGTGGTGCCTTCGGGCGTCTCCCGGACCGATCGCGGCATCTGGGGTGTGGTGCGCCCGAGCATTCCGGCGGCCACCATCTCCTATATGTCGCCTCCGCTGGCGGGAAGCGACCTGGATTTCGGCGGCGCTCTTGGAGCGGAATTGGCCGCGGCCCTGACGGCCGAAGGCACAAAGATTTATATCATGGATCCCGGCACGGGCGGCCCGGATGAAAACGGCGATGCCATCGACTGGATCATCGTTGAGCGCACCCAGTCGGGGTGGGCCCGTTTTGGTGGCGGCCAGTTGCCGGTGTTGAACCCCGGCCAGGGCTTTATGGTGTTCAACGTGGGCGGCGCCGCGTCGCCGACCTTCGCGGGCCCGGTTGGCAATGCCGGCACCAATAGAATTCAGCTGGCCGGTGGTTCCATCGCCAACCCCGCCTATAACATCATCGGTATCTCCGAGGGCAAGGGGCTCCCGGCTTCCACAGCCTTTGACGGCATTTCTGTGGTGGGCAGTTTTGATGAAGAAGCCGCGGATCAGGTGGTGTTGATGGACAGCGATGGTTCGTGGCGGCGATTGATCCGGCGGGCGGATGGCACCTGGTACGACACAGCTCGCCCGAACAATCGGGACGAAACGAACTTAATCCTGTTGCCCGGTCAGGCGTACTATTACATTCGGCGGGGCAGCGGGGTGGAGCTGAATTTTTAATGAAAAAGGTTCTCATAGCTATGGCTGTGTTAATGGCGGCCTGGTCCGGTCCCGCGCCGGGCGCCGTCCTCTATCTGGAAGAGTTTAATGTAGACGCCGCCGGGTGGGGTGATCGCGACTCCGGTGAGATGTCCGTCAGTTACGATGGGACAAACGACCGCATGGTGGGGTCCTTCGCGTCGTCCTTTCTTCCGATGTCCGATGCCTTCAGGATCACTAGCGGCCTTAATTTTATGGGGAACTATGTCACCCCGGGACTGACGCAAATCAGTTTTGATCTGGTCGCGGCCAATGTCCTGCCCTCCGATCTCTTTATACGCATCTTCAGCGGGGCGGACCTCTTTACCTACCAGTTCAATCCAGTCAACTTGAGCGATACGTATGTGGTCAACCTGGACTGGAACGCGGGATGGAACGGGCTGAACGAGGCGGCGTTTAATGCCGCTCTGACCAGCGTGACGGCGCTGGAAATTCAGATCGGGCGCAATGGCAGTGGCGCCCAAACCTACTACCTGGACAATGTCCAGACGCTGGACACCGATCTCGGTGGCGGCGGAGGTGGCTCTGCGGTTCCCGAGCCGAACATGGTTTCGATGTTTGTACTGGCGGTAGCTGTATTTTCCGGTCTGCGGCGCTACACCGTCAGCTAATGGCTTTGCCATGCGTTCAGCAAAAACAGCTGGGCTCACAGGACTCGCGCTGCTCAACCTATGGGCCTCCGGTTTGTTCGCCGCCCAGCCTGCCGTGGAAACGTTTTTCACCGGAGCCAATGGCTGGGAGGGTGTCTCGGATTTTGGCACAGGGAATTGGGTCTTCACCGGAGGTATGGCCCGGGTGGTATTCGATCCCGTTCCCATGTTTCCGGATATTGGCACGATGAGTAATGCCGCAGGCGCGACGTCCGGTTCGTTTACCGGCAATTACGATGCGGCCGGAATCGATGTGATCGGATTTTCTTTCCTGGCCCCCAACACCCTGCCCGCTTCCAGCGCGGTTGAACTGGAGTGGGGAGGTAGCACGTCGGTGTACCGCCGGGGATTTTCCGTAACGCAAACCGGTGTCTGGTATACCTTCACCGCCTCCCTGCAAGAGGAGGACAAGAATCAATGGACCGTGAATAAAGGCTCGCTGAGCGACTTCGCGGCCGCCCGCCAAACGGTAAATCATGTCGCCGTGCGCGTGGCGAGGACACTCAGTGTGACGCATCAATTCGTGATCGATGATCTGTTTGTCGCCGGTTTGCCCGGCGGGGCCTCCATGGTTTATACTGCCAGCAACCGGATTTCGTGGGACGGCTTGCTGGCCGGACTTGATTACCAGGTGCAGTCGACCACGAACCTGATCGCGTCGCCCTGGGTGACCGTGGAGTCCCTGACCGCCACCGGAGCCCTGCACACCACCATCATCACCAACGCGGTGCGTGATATGGAGGCGTTCCGCATCCGCTTCGAGTAGGCTGACTGAGGAGGCGTCTGCCGGCTCAGGGCTCGAGTGGCCCTTCGACCAGATGCGGCCGTTCGGCCAGCACCTTCAGGATCAACTCGCCAAACAGGGTGTTGGCCCAGGCGAACCAGGGGCGCGTAAAATTGGACGCATCGTCCACATGAAAAGCTTCGTGCATGAAGCCGGCTTCTGCATGCGCTTTTACCAGCAGGCGCAAACACGACATGATTTCCGCGTCCTCGGTGGCGGTAATGGCCTGCATCATCAGGCCCATCGGCCAGACATGGCGTCTCGTTACATGCGGGCTGCCCAGGCCCGCGCCCAGCGCGCCTTGCACAAAATAAGGATTGGCCGCGCTCAACACCCGCGCCCGGGTTCGCACGTAGACGGGGTCGTTGGTTTTGCAATAGCCCAGATACGGCAGGGACAGCAGGTTCGGCGTGTTGGCGTCGTCCATCAGCAGGCGGCCCCCAAACCCGTCCACCTCGTAGGCAAATTCAATGGCGCCAGGCCCGGTTTCAACCAGGCCGAAGGCGCGAATGCCCTTTTCAATTTCCTCGGCCAGCGCGCGGAATTCCCCGGCCATCCGGTGCAGCTCGTCACTGGGTTGAAGGTGCAGCTCCTCGCACAAGCCGGCGGTGGCGCGCAATTCAACCACCGCCATGGCGTTGGACGGTATGAGGAAGGGGAACATACAGGCGTCATCCGACGGGCGATAGGCCGAGCGGACCAGGCCGCAGAAGCGGGATGGATTCCCGCGTCCCGCGTGCGGAGGCGCCTTGGTCGCGCTGCGCACGAAGCGATAGCGATGATCGTCTTTCTGCTGGTCGCGCAGGCAATCCAGGATGTTGTGCAGGGCGGCCACCCAGGTGGCATCGAACGGAGCGAAGTCACCGGTATGGTGTCGATAGCCGCGGCACAACCGGAGGAAGTATAGCGGCGAGTCCAGCTCCCACTTGCGTTCGTGAACACCCGGCTTCATTTCGGTCTGGTCGTTGCGCCACTCGCCGAAGACAGGATCGCGGTAGAAGGCATTGGCGTAGGGATCGAGTTGTAGACAGGCCGCCTGGCGGCGGATGAGCCCTTCCACCATTCTGCGCAGCCGCGTGTCGTTCGCCAGGAAAGGAAGATAAGGCCACACCTGGGCCGTGGAGTCGCGCAACCACATGGCGGGAATGTCCCCGGTGACCACGAACGTGTCAGGATGTTCGCCGCCTTCATCAAAGGTCACGGTGGTGTCGAGCGTGTTGGGCAGTGTGTTCTCAAAAAGCCAGGCCAGCACCGGGTCGCCGATCCGGCTGATCCCTTCCACCAGGGCGAATTCAACCGCGTCCGATTGAAAGCAGCGCGACGATGGCGGCGGGCGGCGGGTGGGCAGGGATGGTCCGGATGGGCGGTGCATGGTGCGTAAGGCTTTATTCTACAAGGACGCGGGTGTAAACTTCAACGGCCATGACGGAACATGATCAGGCGTGGCAGCCCATGGAATTGCTGGGCGTGCGCTACTGGCATCGGGTTACGCCCGAGGGCGGCGATCTGTACCTCACCGACCTGGGCCGCCCCCATGCCGACCTGCTGTTGCCGGAAAACTGGCGCGAGGAATCCTGGTTCGCCGAACGTCGCCAGCGCCTGGCCGGCACCAGCGTGGTCTATCGCGTGCCCACCAAAAAAGTGCGCGGACGCCAGCTCGACCTGGTGGTCAAGTGGTGCCGGGTGGGGGAGGAGGTCCCGTACGACACGCTGACTTTCCAGAAATTTGCCGAGGCGGAATTCAACGGCCCCTACGAGGAGTTTTCCCTGCTGATGGAATTGCGGAACCAGCCCGCGTTCCCACCCCTGCGCACCAACCGGCCGCTCGGCATCTATGTGCCCAAGGAACAGCTGCAACTGTGGCAGACCGGGCGCTCGCCGGCCAAGATGGACAGCCACCTGGCCAAGTACCGCGACATTGAGCTCGATATGTTCCGGCAGTACATCTTCCTCTATCAGTGGGTGGATGGCCTGTCTGCGGTGGAGGCCATGGAGCGGGCCCTGCCCGATCACCACCAGCGGCGGCTGGAGTTGGAGCGGTTGACGGTGCGGGTGCGGGATGAACTGGCCCAGCGCGGATTCATGGTGATTGATCACAAGCCGGTGCATTGCATCCTGCGGCTGCGTCCGGACGGAAGCCTGTTGCGCGATCCTGACACCCGGGATCTGGTCTATGCGCTGGTGGATTTTGAATTGCTGAACCGCACCCCGGAGCATCTGCAGCAGGTGCAGGCAGTCCGGCGTGCGGAGTATTTGAAGAGCCAGCGCGATCGTTTCATCTGGCCGTCCGACAAGCCGTTCCCGCCCCACCTGACACCCAGCGAGGTGATGGGCGTGAAGTATGTGTGCGGGCCCGCGGACAGCACGCACGGCATGTTGTGGGTGGTCGGGCAACACCCCGAGCTGTTCGATTACTTCCTGCCCGAGCGTTGGCGTCGCACCCCCCGGCGGCTGCTGTCGGACAGCAATGAAACCTTCTACACGCGTTCCAAGGACAACATCAACCTGGTGTGGAAGGTGTCCCGGGTGGGTGAGCGGCCGTCCGTGGATGCCACGACTCCGGAGGGCGCCCGGCTGGTGGAACACGGGTTCAACAGTCCCTTCGAAGAGTTTGCCCTGGCCCTCGAACTGACCGCCCAGGGCATTCCCACCATCTATCCCCGCGCCATCTACATGTGCGGCATCGAATCGGAGCGGCTGTCGGAGTATGCGTCAGATCTCCGGCGGTATGAGACCCACCGCGCGTTGAAAACGCCGGACGGGCGTCCGCTCCTGAGCACCGAGCACAATTACCTGACCGTGTGGGGCTACTGGAACGGGGTGGATTCCCTGCTGGCCGAGTTCGATCAACCGCTGTGCGAGGGCATCAACCTGCGGCAGGCGGTGAAGAACGGTTTTATCACGACCGATGATCAACAGGAGTTGCTGGATTCCGTGCAGGCGCAGGTGAAGAAATGCGGGTATGAGTTTGTGGAACTCAAACCCACCCACTTCCTGCTTTCGCTGCGACCGGACAACACGCTGGTGCTGGCCTCCGGCGGCGCGCCGGCCGTGCGCATTTGCAACTTTGAAAGTTTGCGGCGTCTCTGAAGGCGGCGCGTGATCGCTTAAGAAAATACCACCGTGCGATTTCCCACCACCAGCACGCGATGTTCGAGGTGGGCGGTGACCGCGCGGGCCAGGACCACCTTTTCAAGATCGCGGCCCTTGCGAATCAAATCCGCCACGGTGTCCTTGTGGGAAACCCGGGCCACGTCCTGCTCCACGATGGGGCCGCGATCCAGCTCTTCGGTTACATAGTGGCTGGTGGCGCCGATGATTTTCACTCCGCGCTCGTGGGCGCTGTGATAGGGCCGCGCTCCCGGGAAGGCGGGCAGGAAGGAGTGGTGGATGTTGATGATGCGATTGGGGAAGGCGTTGATCAGCGTGGGCCCGACGATCTGCATGTAGCGGGCCAGCACCATGAGCTCCACGCGGTGTTCGCGCATCAGGGCCAGCTCCGCGGCCTCGGTGGCGGCCTTGGTGGCGGGGGTTACGGGAAAGACATAAAAAGGCAGGTCGAATTGCGCGGCCAGCGGTCGCAGGGTTTCGTGGTTGCTCAGCACCAGGGCCACCTCGGCATTCCATTCCCCGGAACGGTGGCGGGCCAGCAGATCGTAAAGGCAGTGCGGTTCGCGGCTGACCCAGATGGCCAGTCGGGGGCGGCGCGCGGTAAGGCGGAGATCCCAGGTCATCGCGAACGCGGTGGAGAGGCTGGCAAAAGCAGGGCCGAATTGGTCCGGGGTCAGCGCAAATCCGGCCTGGGCCCACTCCACTCGCATGAGAAACACGGAAGACTCCGCGTCCACGTGTTGCTCGAGGTCGAGAATGTTACCGCGGTGACTGGCGATGAAGGCGGTGACCGCGGCCACGATGCCCTGGCGGTCGGGGCAGGAAATGAGCAGTACGGCATGTTCGGATGGGAGGTTCATAACGTAAGCAGGGTATCACGCCGCGACGATTTCTTCACCCCGCCATTTGACGGGATGGTGTCCGTGCGCGACGGTGTCGCCTCATGATGAATACCTCGACCCCAGCCGATCGGGCCCATGTGGATGAACTTCTGGAGGCGCTGCATGCCTGTGCCGCGGAAGCCGGGGAAGGCCACCTCAAGCTGGACCGGCTGTTTGCGCGGCTGGGTGATTCATCGTTCGGCTTTATCTGTTTTGTGCACACCTTGCCGTTTTTGCAGCCTCTGTCTCTGGGTCCCATCTCCACCGCGGCGGGTGCCTCGCTCATTGCGCTGGGCGGTCAGATGGCGCGCGGGCGTGCCGCGCCGTGGCTGCCCGAGCGCATGTGTCAGCTCAGCCTGAGCGGCCGGTTCTGGCGCATCCTGATCAGCACGGCGGAAAAGGCGTTGCGCGCGGGACGACGCGTGACCCGGCCGCGCCTGCCCGGACTGGTGCGCGGTGTGCGGGCCCGCCAGCTGGGTGGTGTCATTATCGCGGTGAGCGGATTGCTGCTGGCCGTGCCGCTGGCCGGTGTTCCCTTCAGCAACACGCTGCCGGCACTCGCCGTGCTGCTGGTGTGCCTGGGTGAACTCGAAGAGGACGGGCTGATGGTGTTGCTGGCCCTGGTCATGGTGGTGCTGACCGTGGCCTATTTCGGTCTGCTGGGCTGGTTGATCTACACCCTGGGCGACCAGGCCTGGGATTGGTTCCGCCGCTGATCAGGTGATCCAGCGTCGGCCGAGGCGCAGCAGTTGCGGCAGCACGAACAGGGCGATCAGCAGGGCCGCGCTGACTCCGAGGGTCAGGGCGATGGCGAAGGAGGCCAGCCCGCGGTGGCTGGTGAAGACAAGGGCCCCGAAGCCCGCGATAGTGGTGGAGGACGTCATCAGTACGCTGCGTCCGGTTCCGGCCAGGGTGCGGAACACGTCGCCTTTTTCCGCCATAAACCGGTGCACCAGGTAGACCCCGTTGTCCACCGCGATGCCGATTACGATAGGCAGGGCCATCACATTCAGTGGATTCAGCGGCACGTGCAGGGCGGTCATCAGCCCGCGCAGGGCGAGCACGGTGAGGGCCACCGGCAGTACGGCCAGCGCGATGAGCAGCGGGCGGCGCAGGTCGACCGCCACCGCCAGCAGCAGCAGCAGGCTGCACAGCGCCGCGGTCACATAGAGCGCGCGTTGTGAGCGGGCCACCATAAAGGAGCCCAGGAACGGCATGCCGGTGACTGCGGGATCTATCTTGCGCATGGCTTCCACGAATATCTTCTGTCCGGCCGGATCCCACACGTTGCCGCGTGGGTAGGCGTACACGGCGTAGTTCCCGTTGCTGCTCACGAAGCCGGCCCTGAAATAATCGGGGAAAGGCGCGTGGACGGGGGATGCATCCTGCAGCATCTCGAGGTCGAGGATGGAGCGCACTTCGCCCACCGTGGCATCGTCCATGGCCCGGTTGGCAATCTGCTCCGCACGGGCGCGCGAGTCGGTGACGAACACCGCGAACTGGGTGGAGAAATCGGTGTGAGCGGCGATGGCGCGTTCCAGGCGCACCGCTTCGGAATCGTGCGGCTCCAGGTTGAGGTAGTCGTTGTCGAAGCCCGGCCCGCCCAGGGCCAGCCCACCCAGGATGAGCAGGATGAGCACGCCGGCCAGCAGCGGATGTTGCAATGTGTACAGCAGTCGGCCCAGCTTGCGTTCGGTGAACGGGCGGGCCCCGCGCCAACGTCCGGGAATCAGGATCAGCAGGGCGGGCAGGGCGGTGATCATGACCAGCAGACAGATCAACACGCCGGAGCCGGCGATGAGGCCCAGCTCCTCGAAGCCGCGGAAACCGGAGAAGGCCATGGCATAGAAGCCGAAGGCGGTGGTGATGGCGGCGGTGGCCAGCTCGTTGGCCTGGGCGGCGACCGCCTGCGGAATGGCTTCGCGCTCAGGCGTGCCGCTGGCGATGAACTCTTCCACCCGGTTGATGATGTGGATGGCGTAATCGATGCCGAGCCCGAACAGGGTGGAGGCGAAAAAGGCGGAGAGCAGGGTGAGGTGTCCGGGGAACAAGCGAATGAGGCCGGCGGTCAGCAGGACACCGGAGAAGAGCGCGATCATGGCCAACAGCGGGCGGCGCAGGGAGCGGAAGGCGGCCACGAACAGGACGGCGATGAGGCCGAAGGAGAGGAAGGACAGCTTGCTCATGTCGCGCTGGATGACGTCGCGATCATCGATGGCGTAGACCGGCACGCCGGTCATGCCCGGCTTTACGCCGCGTTCTTGCAGATGGGCGGTGGACAGCACACCGCGTACGCCTTCGATCAGGGGTGCGATGGTGTCGGCGCGTGAGTGTGGATCGGACGGTTGCACGAAGATCATAAACAAGTCGCGCTTTTCCGAGGCGAGATACGGGTCGGCGCCCACGTCGCGCAATACCGCGGGATCGTAAGGCACGCGGTCAATAACGGTGCGCACTCCGGGCAGGACGCGGAACTGCGGGCCCAGTTCGTCCACTGCGGCCTGCAGGGCGGTTTCGTCGGTGCCCTCCAGGGTTACCACCAACACATTGGGCGTGCCGAATTCGTGGGCGAAATCCAGGAAGCGTTTCACTTCCGGCAGTTCTTGATCGATCAGATCCAGGTTGGAGGTGTGGATGGGCAGGTGCACCAGCGCGGCGGCGGACAAGCCGAGGGCCAGCACCAGCAAGGCCAGCACCGTGCGGGGACGGCGGACAGAGAAGGAGGCGAGCAGGGCGAAAAGTTTAGTCATAAAGATGAAGGCACAAAGGCACAGAGGGACATAGGCACAAAGGGGTTAAGGATCAAGCACTGCGAATTTTGGCATCCGCCAGTTCAATCCGGCTTTGTTCGCGGCGGCGGCAAAGCGGGGTAGGGCGGCGGACGGGCGGTCGAAGGAGAGGGTGAAGGTGCCGAAGTGGCAGGGGATGGTGGTTTTTACCCCGAGAATTTTTGCCGCCTGCACGGCTTCTTCGGGATTCAGGTGATGTCGTTTCAGGGGGAGGCGCGGCGAGTAGGCGCCGATGGGCAGGATGGCCACGTCGGGATGATAGCGATCCCGGAGGGCGGCGAAATCGAGGTGGAACGCGGTGTCGCCCGCGAAGTAGAGGGTGCGGGTGGGCGAGCGTATGATGTAGCCCACGGCGGGGATTTTGCTTTTCAGCGGATGGAATCGATTTCCGTTGTGGGCGGCGGGTACGGGGAAAATTTCCAGCGGGCCGAGGGTGATTTTTTCGTGGGCGACCACCGGGCGGGGCTGGGTGTGGGCGGCGGACTCGGCCAGGTAGCCTTCCGCGCCGACCGGGATGGCGGTGAAGCCGATTGACGGCACGCGTTTCAGGGTGTCGACATTCAGGTGATCGTAATGCGCGTGGCTGATCAGCACGGCGTCCACCGATCCTACGCGGGCGATATCTTCCGGGAGTTCCATGGCGCGTCGCGACACCGTGCAGCGCGTGCTGGTGTTGGGGTCGAGCAGGATGGTCTGTCCGGCCCAGCGCAGCACGAACCCGGAGTGGCCGAGCCAATCCAGGGAGAATTCGTCATCCGCAAAGAGCGGGGCGCGTTGCGCGGGCGGAATGCGGTCCCAGCCGGTGGCGGTTTCCCAGCGCCGGGGCGGAGTGAACCAACCCAGCAGATAGAGCAGCCAGAGGGCGAGGGCCAGGCCGAGCAGGGGCAGGATCATTCGGCGAACCATACTACATTTTATCCGATGCGGTGAGTTGCTGCACATAGGCGGCCACATCGGCCACCTGCTGATCGGTGAAGGTTTCGTGTCCCGGCATGGACGTACCATACACGCCGAAAC
>CAYTVN010000117.1:0-9952 GCA_964441655.1 uncultured Verrucomicrobiota bacterium
ACTATGCCCTGGTGGAGGATGTGGTGGGCCTGTTCATCGACCGTCTTTTCCCGGGCGAGCCGGTGGCGGAGTGGGCGCCCTTCCGCATCACGCGCAACGCCGACATGGGCGTGCGGGAAGATCTGGCCTCCGACCTGTTGTCGGAGATGAAAGAAGTGTTGTCCCAGCGCAAGCAGAGTGCCTGCGTGCGGCTGGAGGTTTCCGACCGCGCCTCCAAAACCATGCTGGGCTTTCTGCAGGGCCTGCTGCAGGTGGACGAGGAAAGCACCTACGCCCTGCCCGGCCCCCTGGACCTGGCCGCCTACTTCAGCCTGGCCCGCATGACCGGCTTCGACCACCTGCGCGAGAAACCCTGGCCGCCCCAGCCGGCCCCCGGGGTCAAGCCGGGTGAATCCATTTTCGAAATACTGAAGCGCGGCGACCTGCTGCTCTACCATCCCTACCAGAGCTTCGACCCGGTGGTGCGTCTGGTGGAGGAGGCGGCGGATGATCCGGACGTGCTGGCGATCAAGCAGATTCTCTACCGCACCAGCGAAAACAGCCCGGTGGTGGCCGCCCTGGCCCGGGCCGCCAACCGCGACAAACACGTAACCGTGCTGGTGGAGTTGAAGGCGCGGTTCGACGAAGCCCGCAACATTGGCTGGGCAGAGGCCCTGGAGCAAACCGGCGTACAGGTCATCTACGGCCTGAAGGGGCTGAAGACCCACGCCAAGATCTGCATCATCGTGCGCCGCGAGCCCGGCGGCATCCGCCGTTACGTTCATTTCGGCACGGGTAATTACAATGAGATCACCGCCCGCCTGTACAGCGACGTCAGTTACCTGACCTGCCAGGACGACTACGGCGCGGACGCCACCGCCTTTTTCAACATGATCACCGGCTATGCCCAACCCGTGAGTTTCCGCAAGATCGAAGCCGCCCCCATCGGTCTGCGGCCACGCTTGCTGGAATTGGTCGAGGGCGAAATCCAGCGCCATCAGCAGGGCCAGCCCGGGCAGATCATCGTGAAGGTCAACTCTCTGGTGGACGAGGAATTGATCGAGTCCCTCTACCGCGCTTCCGCGGCGGGGGTCAAGGTCCAGTGCCATGTCCGCGGCATCTGCTGCCTGCGCCCCGGGGTGCCGGGCCTGAGCGATAACATCACCGTGACCAGTGTGGTGGACCGCTTCCTGGAACACGCGCGCATTCTGTATTTCCATCACGGCGGGGACCCGCTGGTCTTTATTTCGAGCGCGGACTGGATGCCGCGCAACCTGGATCGCCGGGTGGAGTTGCTCACCCCGGTGGACGACGAGGCCAGCCGGGCCCGTCTTATTGACGTATTGAAAATGTGCGCCAAGGATTCGGCCAAAGCCCGACTGTTGCAGGCGGACGGCACCTATATCCGGCACGCCAAGGCGCGCGACGCCAAGGCCGTCCGATCCCAGGGCGAGTTTTATGACCAGGCCTGTGCGCTGGCCAAGCGCGCCACGGCAGAACCCAAGGTGGTATTTGAACCGCAGCGCCCGATGGCCAGCGCCTGAACCGCATGCCCGACGTCGCGTCAGATCCACGCACCTTCATGGAGCACCTGGCGGCCACCCAGCCCCATGAAGTAGAGCACGCCCATCTGGTGACCCTGCTGGCCCTTCGTCTGTTCGACGCCCTGCGCCCCATGACCGGATGGTCCGGCAACGATCGCCTGGTGCTGGAAGCGGCAGCCCGCCTGCATGACATCGGGTATGCCGACGACCCGGTCGATCACGTGCGCGCGGGGGCGCATCGCATCATGCGCACCAAGCCTGCGGGATTTTCCCGCGACGACCTGCGCCGGGTCGTTGCCGTGGTGTTGCTGCACAGCAGCCGACCCGGCGGTGACTCCCTGCTGCCCATTCCGCCCGGCCTGTTGCGGGATACCACAGTGCGCCAGCTGGGTGTTCTGCTGCGGGTGGCGGACGGCCTGGACCACAGCCATCTCCAGGACACCTGCATTACGCGCATTGCCCTGACCCACGATGAGATGCGGGTCTACCTGACCACGGCGCCCTTTTCGAAAAATGCGGCACGGGCCCGGAGTAAAGCCGATTTCTGGAACGACGTGATGCCGGTCCGCCTGACCCTGGTGGATCGACCGCGGCCCGACTATGTACTGATCCGCCCCAGCGACACCACCGGCGAGGCGTTGCGCCGCCTGCTGCTGGTGCATGACCGCGACCTGGCCGATGCGTTGCGGAGAACTTCTGAAGAGGACAGCGAGGCATCCCTGCACGACCTTCGCATATCGTTGCGTTGCTTGCGCCGTCTACTGGGCGCATTCGCGCGACCGCTACGCACCACAACGGCGTCCGATCTGGAACGCAAGCTCAGGGAACTGACCGACGCCATCAGCCCGACCCGCGACCTCGACGTGGGCCAGATCATCCTGAACAAGCATCGGGTCCAGCAGGCCATGCGCAAGGTGCCCGGCTGGGATCGCTTTGTGAAGCGCCAGCGCCGGGAGCGCAACGTGGCCCGGAGGAATCTACGGGGGTTGATGGCCGCCCCGGCGACGCGACGGATCCTCCATCAGCTGGGTTACCTGTTGCGCATTGAATTGCCGGCGGCGGCCCGTTGTAAACGCCCCATCGGGGAAGAAGCCCTGCGCCGGCTGAAAGACGCCCAGCAGCACGCGCGGTCCCGGCGCAAGCTGGCCCGCAGCAAGAACGGGGATCGGCTGCACGACCTCCGCATCGCCATCCGACGCTATCGCTTGCTGGCGGATCTGCTCGCCCCTGCGCTCGGACGTCCCGCGCTGCGTCTGGCCCGCCGCTTGCGTGCACCGGAAAAGAAGCTGGGCCGCCTGCACGACCTCGACGTGGCGCGCGCCCGCTACAAAAAGTTGGATGACCCGGTGGCTGTCGCCCTGACCGATGTGCTCCGCATCTTGCGCCAGCGCCAGCATCAACGTTTTCTGGCTGTTTGGGCGACCTTCCGTTGGAAAGACCCGCGCGACCCGGTCTAATGTTTAGCTGGTGACCCGATCAAAAAAAGGGTAAAAGGGGACTAGTCCGCGAACGCAGGTCCTTTTCGGAAAGGAAGGCGATTATGAGCAAACGGTTGCTGATGCCTGTTCTGGTTCTGGCCTCGCTGGTCGCCGCCCCGGCTGAAAAAATAACCATCAAGGGCTCCAATACGTTCGGCGAGGAACTGGCCCCGCGCCTGATCAGCGCTTATCAGAAAATCCGCCCCGAAGTGACCATTGATTTGGAGTCCGCGGGCTCGGGCTCGGGCATCCAGGCCCTGCTCGACCGGACCTGTGATCTGGCCGCCTCCTCGCGAGCCATGAATGAGGATGAAATGCGACGGGCCCGTTCGCGCGGCATCGTGCTGCGCAACCACACCATCGGTTATTATGGTGTAGCGGTGGTGGTCCACCCCGACAATCCGGTCACCCAACTGACGGACGTTCAGGTGCGGGACATGTTTACGGGCGCCATCACCAACTGGCGCGAAGTGGGCGGGATCGATGCGCCGATCAAACTGTTCATCCGTGATCCAGTATCCGGCACCTACCTGGGCTTTCAAGAACTGGCCATGGAGCGGCGCCCTTACGCAACTACGGCCCAACCGCTGACCAACTATCACGCCATCGCCAATGCCGTAAAGGCCGATACCGCGGCCGTCGGTTATGTCGGCATGACGCTGGCTGCCCACGACGGGGTACGGGCGGTGAGCATCAATGACGTATCCCCCTCGGCTCAAACCGTGGCGGACAATCGCTATCCCTATTCGCGCCAGCTCCGTTTCTACACCGACAAGAAAACAACGCCTGCAGCCCAGGCCTTTATCCGTTACGTTCGATCCAACCCGGGACAAGCCATTCTGGAAGACATGGGCTTTGTGCGCCGCTCCGGGATGAAGCTACTGATGCAGCCGGAAATTCCCTGAGTCCGACGCGGTCTATTTCCGGCCCAGCACGCCCTTGATCAAGGCTACGACCAGCAGGGCCAGCGCGCCACCGACGCCACCGCTACCGATGCTGCTCAGGATGGACGACAGGTCGGTGCCGCCCTGCGTTAGCGAAAAGCCCAACGCGTTGAGAATCTGACCGCCCACCCCGCCACCCAGGATGCCTGCCGCGGAGTTGCCCAGCGTGCCCAGACTCTTGTCCTTCATCAGGCTGCCCGCCACATTGCCGCCCACCGCACCGCTGATAAGGTTGATGATAATGCCCAGTGTACCGGAATCCATAACGCCCCCCTTGGTTGATGGACAAAGTATGACCGTCGTCTCCGGGAAGGACAAGCACTCTCTCCCCGGCCGAAGATGCCCCCCGCGCCGCCTCGTTCGCCCACCTCGTTCGCACGCCTCGCATGCCGGTCTCCTCTGTCGGCATCCTCTTCATAGGCCATGCGTTTCGCTTGCCAACATAGCATTATAGCCATATAGCTATAAGCAATATGAGTCATAAACCCGTGAAGATGCGAGCGGTGGGCAACACGAAGACGACGCACAAGCTGGCGGGCGACGGGGCATCCCGCGCATTGTCCGCGCCGACCCCGCGCTCGCGTCTGACGTTGAATGATGCGCAGGCCCGGGCTCGAGTCATGAAAGCGCTCGGTCATTCGGCGCGGGTACAAATCCTCGACCTACTGGATCAAGGCGACCTCTGCCTGTGTGAGATTCATCCCTTGTTCAAGATGCGCCAACCCACCCTGTCGCGCCACCTCGCGGTGCTCAAACAGGCCGGCATTATCACGGAACGGCGGGCCGGCCCGCGCGTGATCCTTCATCTGGCAACGCCTTGCATCCTGCGCTCCTTCGATTGCGCCATGGAAGTGGTGCAGACCGAACACGCACGCCGTTCCAGGGCTTTAAAAAGCACGACTCGTGAATAAGGAATTCAAGATTCTGCTGCTCCTCCTGGCCGGTTTTCTGGGGGCCTTCTTCCTGCCCGTGGATTCCCCGCGCTTCCAGGGTGCCATCGCGGAGGCCCTGCGCCTGGTCAAGTGGTACGCGCAGGAGCACGTACTGCTCTGCCTGGTCCCCGCCTTCTTCATTGCCGGGGCCATCGGTGTTTTTGTCAGCCAGAACGCGGTGATGAAGTACTTCGGGCCCACGGCCAACAAGCTGCTCTCCTACGGGGTGGCCTCGGTCTCCGGCACCATCCTGGCCGTCTGCTCCTGCACCGTGCTGCCGCTTTTCGGCGGCATCTATATGCGCGGCGCGGGACTCGGCCCCGCCATCGCCTTCCTCTACTCCGGCCCCGCCATCAACGTGCTGGCCATCGTCATGACCGCCCGCATCCTGGGCTACCAGATCGGCGTGGCCCGCGCCATCGGTGCCATCGTATTCAGCGTGGTGATCGGCGGCCTCATGCATCTGATCTTCCTCAAGGACGAGCGCGCCAAGGCGGCCCTGAACCAGGACGTCTATATCGAGCCCGACGACCGCCCACCACGCCCGCTCTGGCAGACCGCGCTCTATTTCTTCAGCATGGCGGCGGTGTTGGTGTTCGCCAACTGGGCCCGGCCCGCCGAACCCACCGGAGCGTGGCATGCCATCTTTGCTGCCAAGTGGTGGCTGACCGCAGGTTTCGCCGCCCTGACCGGGTTTACCCTCTGGCGGTTCCTCGGCGTCAAACCGCTTCTGCTCATAGCCGGCGCAATTCCCGTGATTCTGCTCGCCGCCCTCCACCCCCACCATCCCGTACTCGCCTTCACCGCAGGCATCGTCGGCCTGACCCTGATCACCTTCCGCAGCACGCCTGAGATGACGGAATGGCGCGACCGAACCTGGAGCTTCGCGAAACAGATCACCCCGCTGCTGCTCGGCGGCGTGCTGGCCGCTGGCTTTTTCCTCGGTACCCCCGCAACCAAAGATGCAGGCATCGTACCCAATCGCTGGATCCAAGCTTTGGTGGGCGACGATCCGTCCGTCTTCTTCGGCATCATCGGCGGCGCAGGCGATGTGCCCGGCTGGCTCGGTAGCGTCTGGCCGGTGTGGACCAACTTCTTTGCCTCGCTGGTGGGCGCGCTGATGTATTTCGCCACCCTGACCGAAGTCCCCATCGTGCGCGGCTTGATGGACAGCGGTATGGGCCCGGGTCCCGCCCTCGCTCTGCTGCTCGCGGGCCCGGCGCTCTCCCTGCCCAACATGTTGGTCATCAACTCGATTATCGGACCCAGGAAGACCATCGCCTTCGTAGCCCTGGTGGTCGGCCTGTCCACGTTGGTCGGCGTAGTGTTTGGAATCTGGGTAAACACTTAGGGAGTATCATCATGAAACTCTGGCTCAACCGAATCGTCGATTTCCTGCTCTGGATCGCCATCTGCCTGATGCTGGCCACCGGCTTCATCCTGCGTTACCGCCTGCCCCCCGGCAGCCGGGGCGGGCGCGGCTTGTCCATCTGGGACTGGGGCCGCCACGACTGGGGCGATCTGCACGCCTGGCTGGCCTATGCGGTCTGCGCCATGGTCGTGATCCATCTTGTCCTACACTGGCGCTGGCTGTGGTGTACCGCCTTCCCCCGCTGGAAATGGCCCATGCTGGTCGGACTCCTGGCCGGCATCCTGCTCGCCCTCGGCGCGTGGATCCTGCCGGTGAAACGAAGCGCCAACGATGAACACGAAGTCGGCGGCGGCCAGGGCCAACGTCAAAATTGGGATCGTCGTGGACCATGAAAAAAATCCAAATCCTGGGCACGGGTTGCCCGAAGTGCAAAACACTGACCGAACACACTGAACAGGCCGTGCAGCAACTCGGCCTCGAGGCCACCGTCGAAAAGGCGGAGAAGCTTGCCGACATCATGAAATTCGGCGTCATGACCACGCCCGCCCTGGTGGTGGACGGCAAGGTCCGGAGCGCGGGTAAGGTGCTGACCGTGGACGACATCAAAAAGCACCTCGCGTGACCCATGAAACCCATTCAAAAAATCGTGGTCCTCGTCGCCCTCCTGGCCGCCGTGGGCTTTGTCCTGGCTAAGCGCCATCAGAGCGCGAAGAGTGAGCCCACTGCCTCGACTGCGTCGGTGACCGCAGAAAAGCCCCTGCCCCGCCTGGTGGACTTGGGCGCAGGCAAGTGCATCCCCTGCAAGGCCATGGCCCCCATCCTGGAAGAACTGCACAAGGAATACGCCGGGTTATTCGAAGTCGTATTTATCGACGTCTGGGAAAATCCGCCAGCCGCCGAGCCCTACAAGATCAACTTGATCCCGACTCAGATTTTCTTTGACCCCTCTGGAAACGAGCTGTGGCGACACGAAGGTTTCCTCGCCAAGGAGGACATCCTGTTCAAGTGGCGGGAGTTCGGCGTAATAAATTGACATGCAGGAACTCCTGTCATACCTGACCCATACCGTCCAAGGCACCCCCGCGCTCGCACTAGGCGCAGCCTTTATTTGGGGCATCCTGAGCATCGTGATGAGCCCCTGCCATCTGGCCAGCATCCCACTCATTGTGGGGTTCATCGATGATCAGGATGTAAAATCAGCCGGGCGGGCCTTCCTGCTCTCGCTGTTGTTCTCCATCGGCATCCTGATCACCATCGCACTGATCGGCGTAGTGACCGCGCTGGCCGGGCGCATGCTCGGCGACGTCGGACGCTGGGGAAACTGGTTCGTGGCCGCCATCTTCTTCATCGTCGGCCTGCATTTGCTGGACGTCATTCCGCTGAACTTCAGCGGCGCGGGCCAGGCGGGCATGAAGCGCAAGGGCTTGCTGGCCTCCTTCGTACTCGGCCTGGTCTTCGGCATCGCGCTCGGCCCCTGCACCTTCGCCTACATGGCCCCCATGCTCGCGGTCACCTTCAAGGTCGCCGTCGAACAGTTCGCCTACGGTGTGCTGCTGCTCGCCGCCTACGGCCTCGGCCACTGCTCCGTTATCATCCTCGCCGGCACTTCGACCGAACTGGTGGAAAAAGCCCTGCATTGGAACAAGGACGCCCCCGGCGCGCGCCTCCTGAAAAGGATTTGCGGCGTGCTGGTCCTCCTTTGCGGTCTCTGGCTGCTCTATTCCGCGCCGTAAACCAGACCATTAGTTCCTACCACACCCCATCGAGGTAAAACGTTTTTCTTGTTAATATTAAGTTAACTTCTATCATCACATGACTGGCCTCGTTATACCGGCGGGGCATACAGGGTGCGGGAGATGAATTCTATGCATGCACGTTCGTTGATAATCCTGCTGGTCACTGCAACAACTTCGACGCTTCTTCCGGCCCGCGCCGAACTGGCGTTCTTTCCCCTGGGCGATCTGCCCGGCGGACTCACCAATAGCGCGGCCTATGGTGTTTCAGCCAACGGCGAAGTGGTGGTGGGAACCTCCGCTTCAGCCACAGGCATGACGGCGTTTGTCTGGACCGAGTCGGGCGGCTTGACCGCGCTTCCCATGCTGACGGGCGGCACCAGCGCCACGGCCTATGCCGCGTCGGCCGACGGTTCCCTGCTTGTGGGCAGCAGTGACTCCGCCTCGGGACAACAGGCCTGCATCTGGTCCAATGGGCAGGTCACCGGACTGAGCGACCTGGCCGGCGGCATCTTCCAAAGCGAGGCACGCGATGTTTCGGATGACGGCGCGGTAATTGTCGGCTACGGCACGTCAGCCTCGGGCCGCGAGGCGTTCCGCTGGACCGCCGGGGTCATGACCGGGCTCGGCGATCTGGCGGGCGGCAGCTACCAGAGCGAGGCCCTGGCGGTGTCCCCCGACGGCACGCGGGCACCGGCTACGGCACCGCCTCCAGTCAGAGTGTCATCACCTGGAACGCGATTGACGGCCTGCAAAATTACTACTCCGCCGCGACAGCTTACGGCATCTCGGCGGACGGCAGCCAGTTGGCGGGTTACGTAAACGCCACCTTCATTATTCCCAACATCATCACCCTCAACTACCGTCGGGCCTCGCGCTGGAACAACGGCACCGCGACCGTCCTCGGCCCAGAAAGCACCGGGCAGTCGGTGGACTCCGTGTTCAACGGCATGACTCCGGACGCCGCCCTGGCCGTGGGTTCGTTCAAGAATTCATCGGGCCCCTACTACGCGGTGTCACACGACGCCTTCAACGGCATACGCAATCTCAAGGACGTGCTGACCAACGGCGGCATCGATATGACGGGCTGGGAACTCACCGCGGCCACCGCCATTTCCACCGACGGTTCAGTAATCGTCGGCTACGGCATCAATCCCGACGGGCAGCAGGAGGCGTGGGTGATCAAAGGCTACAGCCTCGGCCTGACCTTGCGCTGGATCGGCAACAACGCCCACTGGCCCGCCAACGGAAGCCTGACCGCGTCCGATAGTCTGTGGATGAATATTGACTGCAAGGATCTGGGCGTCGCGGTCACTGGCTTGGTGGTGTATTCGACCGACCGGGGAGAGACCTGGTCCACCGCCCCCCTGACCCGCGGCACGCCCGGCGCGGACTACGACCACTTCTACCAGAACCTGGGCTCGTACCCGGCCGGTACAACCATCCGCTACAGCCTCGCCGTCGAAGACGCCGAAGGAAATCAGCTGTGGGATAACAACCAGGGACACGACTACTACGCGGTGGTCAGCCCCGGTGTCACCGGCCCGGTGGAGTGGATCGGCAACGACGTCAACCACGGCACCACCGCGCACAGCGTAAGCAACCGCTCCCCCGCCACCCTGCCCTCGCTGGCCCTCACCGGCATCGCGGCCGACGGCGCGCACCTGCTGGCCCGCGAATTGTCGCCGAACTATCCCTACACACTGGAAAGCAGCACCGGCCTCAACGCCTGGAGCAGCGAGCTGGTCATACAACCGACCGGCACAAACAGCGCACTGACTGTAACCAACGCCGGAGCCACCGCCTTCTACCGGCTGCAGACGGCCGCCACCTCCTCCTATGTGGTCATTACGCGGGAGATCTGGCCGCAGGATTCCGGCAAGGCCGCGCGCGTGGGCTACAGCATCGCCGACGGCACCTGGCAGACGAGCGAAATGCACCTGGTCGGTCAGGCCGGCAACGACTACCTG
>CAYTVN010000118.1:0-9743 GCA_964441655.1 uncultured Verrucomicrobiota bacterium
TGTTCTCGAGCCTGTTTGTCGGCCCCACCAGCCAGGCGCCCCGGGTGGATGAAGCCCGTCAGGATGCGATTTATGAGCTGGAAATTGCGCTCGATCACCTGCCGCACGGACGCGAGGTCCCGCCGTGGCTGGTGGACCGGGCGCTGCGGCATCTGCTGGTGGATGTCACCGGCAACACTCACCGGGCCGAATTCTGCATCGACAAGTTGTACGCGCCGGAGACGGCGGCGGGCCGACTCGGATTGCTGGAGCTGCGCGGTTTTGAAATGCCGCCCCACGCGCGCATGAGCCTGACCCAGCAGTTGCTGGTGCGGGCCATGGTGTCCGCATTTTGGAAGCAGCCGTATCAGCAGCGACTGGTCCGCTGGGGCACGGCGTTGCACGATCGCCTGCTACTCCCGCATTTCCTGTGGCAGGATTTCCAGGGCGTGTTGCACGATCTTGAGGGGGCCGGTTATGATTTTGCGCCGGAATGGTTCCTGCCGCACTACGAATTCCGTCTGCCCAAGCTGGGGGAGATCACCCATGAGGGCCTGCACCTGGAATTGCGCCAGGCCATCGAACCGTGGCTGGTCCTGGGCGAAGAGCCGGGCGCGGGCGGCACGGTGCGCTACGTGGATTCCTCGGTGGAGCGCGCGCAGGTCTATGTCCGCGGCTTCACCACCGATCGCTTTGTGGTGACCTGCAACCAGCATGTGCTGCCCCTGCATCCCAGCGGGCGCGCGGGCGAATACGTGGCCGGCGTCCGCTACCGGGCCTGGCAGCCGCCATCCTGTTTGCATCCGGACATCGGCGTGCACACACCGTTGGTGTTTGATGTGCACGACACCTGGAACGGGCGCGCGGTGGGCGGGTTCACCTACCACGTGGCGCATCCGGGCGGACGCAACTACACGACCTTCCCGGTCAACGGACTGGAGGCGGAGAGCCGGCGCATTGCGCGCTTCTTCCCGTTCGGCCACACCCCGGGTCCCTCGCGTATCCTGCCGGAGCGTCGGTCTCCGGAGTATCCAATGACACTCGATTTGCGCCGCGCTGATTGGTAGAACGTGGGGCGCGATGAGCCAATCTGCCTTTGCCACCACAACCGCCTTGCCTTCCTCCGGCGCCCGGCTGGGTTCGGTGGCGTGCTGGGCGTGCGCGGTGATGGCCGTGGTCGCGCTGGCCCTGCGGTTGGCGCGTCCGCTGCTCGCCCTCTATCCGGCGCCCGGTGAAGCGTGGGTTTTTGTCCCGCTTTTCCCGCGCGCCGCGCTGCTCGGCGGGGCCTTCCTGCTGCTGCTGATTTCCCTGTGCGCGCTGTGCGGCGGCCCCGCGGGTCCGGCCTGGCGTGTGCGCCTGTTGTTCGCGGGCGCGCCGTGGGTGGCCTGGCTGCTGTGGGTCGCGCCCGTGCTGCCGCCCACCTATCGCGCCCCCGCCACGTTCTATCTCCCGTTGTTCTGGCTGGTGACGCTGGCCTATCACGCGCGGCAGGCGTGTCCGGAGCGGCCTTTCCCCGCCCCGCCGCGGCACCGACGTTTGCTCACCGTATTCCTGATCGGCGCCACCTTTTTTTATACCGTCACCGGGGTTTACTACACGACCTGTTGCGGGCCGCGGGCGGGGGACGAAGGGTACTACCTGATCCAGGTGGACAGCCTTCACCACGACGGGGACACCGACATCCGTAACGACCTGGGCAAAAAAATATCGCATCATATTTCGCCCTTCACCCGGCTGCCCCATCTCTATTCCTTCCACCCGCCCGGTCTGCCGTTCCTGCTCACCCCGCTGTACGATTTCGGCGTGTGGGGTCGGCATCTCGTGTTGGGTCTGATCTCCGCGTTGGGCCTGTTCGCCGTGCTGGCCTTGTGTCGGCGGCTCGATGTTCCACGCTCCTCCGCGCTGTTGATCGTGCTGCTACACGGGCTCAGCATCTATTGGATCGTTTACAGCTCCCGCTGTCTGCCGGAAGTGATGGGCGCTTCGTTGGTCGCGCTGGTTTTCTGGGCCAGCGCGCGGCAGCGGGACTATCCCTGGAGCAGTGGTGTGATAGCCGCCGCCTGCACCTCTTACCTGCCGCTGGCCAGCATTCGCTTCCTGCCGGTGGTGGCGGGGTGCGGCCTGTTCTATCTGGTGGCGGCCCTGCTCGATGACCGGCCCGCGCGTGCCAAGGTGCGTCCGCTGGTGGGCTGGGCCCTGCTCCTGCTGGTGGGGGTGACGGTCGTGCAGCTCTATCAAAACGCGCGTTTCGTCGGCGGGTTTTCCCATCCCGTGGGCCACATGTTGTTCAGCAAACCGCTCGGCGGCTGGCTCGCCCTGGCTCACTACAAAGGCATCACCAACATTTATCCGGCCTACCTCTGGTTGCTGGCCGCGAACGTGGTCTGGCTGCTGCGCGTCCCGAAAACGCGCTGGTACGCACTCGGCGCTCTGGGCCTGTTCACCGGGGTTTGGATCACGAGCTGCATGGTGTCGGATTGGGGCGGGGGCAGCACCATGGGTGGACGTTTTCTCGTGGTGACGATGGTGGTCTTGCTCCCGGGCGCGGCGTGGCGGTGGTCAACGTGTTCGCCGGCGGCGCGCTGGACGTTGTTGATGCTGGCGGGCCTCTCCATCTACCTGGCGGCCTGGCAGCTCTGCCTGTTGCCCGGACTGGGCGGTAATTTCGCCCGGCCCTGGGGCGAGTTGATGGAGGTGACGCCGAGCCTGGTGGGCATCCGCTATTTCCTCGCCCAGCCCGCCATGTTGATCTGGCTGGCCGCCGGTGTGTTTCTGCTGGTGGTCCTGCCTGCGGATCGTGTGCGCACGGGCTGGGGCATCGTGCTGATGATGCTCGCCCTGGGTGTGGTCACGCATCTCCGGGCCGAGCCCATGAAGTTCATTCCGCCGTACTATCATGATTATGCCACCTCGCCGTCCTGGATGGCGGAGCACCTGCGTCCGGTCCGGCTCGATCGATTTGCGTGGAGCACCCGCACCGGCGCCAAACCCGCCTCGCTGTTTTCCCTCACCGACCGCTTTTACACCTCGGCGGGCGGAACGAATGCGCCCTCCGTGCACACCCAGCCGCACGAAGGTGATCCGCTGTGGTGCATCAACCAATCCGCGCTGGAGCCCAACGACTGGCAGCAGCGTCCGCTGCGGTGGGCCACGCTGAAGACGCCGTTTGACGCGGGCCCCGGGGCGCGTGTGTTCCGATTGCAGGGCTGGATGCGTGGAGCGGCGCGGTCCATCCTCGCCATCGTGGAAGGACAGCGCACCCTGGTGGAGAAGGAGTTGCCAGTGGGGCCCGAGGGTTGGGTGGATCAAACAGAGGTGGTGACCTGCCGGGGCCGGGGCCATACCTATCTGCTGCTGCGGCTGGACGGCGGTGACGGATCGTTCATCGGGCATCGCATCGCCTGGTCGCCCTATGCGGCCGATTTGTTCGGATCGGTGGGCGTGACCCTGGGAGACTTGAAATGAGTTCACAACCGTTGGCGGGAGCCGCCGATCTGTTCGCCCACTATCAACCCGCCCCGGGTGCGTACGATGAATGGCGCGACGAGACGGGGCAACCGCGCCTCCATTGGCAGGCCCTGACCCAGCACCTGGAACACCTGGGTCAGCGCGAACTGGTACGACGTCAGGAGGCGGCCCGCCGCACCATCCAGGAAAATGGCATCACTTACAACGTGCACGGCGACGCCACCGGGAATGGCGATCATCCGTGGGCGCTGGACCTTATACCGTGGGTGCTGGCCGCCGCGGAATGGCGCGATCTGGAACGCGGGCTGACCCAGCGGGCGCGCCTGCTGAACGCGCTGCTGGCCGACCTGTACGGGCCGCAGGAGATATTGAAGCAGGGATTGCTGCCCGCCGAACTGGTGTTCGACAACCCGGCTTTCCTGCGGGCCTGCCACGGCATGAGTCTGCCCCAGGAATTGTATCTGCACCTGTACGGCGCGGATATCGGGCGCTCGGCGGACGGGCGCTGGCGCGTGTTGTCGGATCTCACCCAGGCTCCGGCCGGCACCGGCTATGTGCTGGAAAATCGCATCGTGCTGTCGCGCCTGCTGGCCGACCTGTTCCGCGACAGTCAGGTGCAGCGCATGGCCCTTTTTTTTCAGCACATGCGCGAGATGCTGGCCGGGTTGGCTCCGCGCCATCGCGATAATCCCAGCATCGTGATGTTGTCGGAAGGGCCGCAAGACGAGACCTATTTTGGGCAAGCCTACCTGGCCCGCTATCTCGGATTCGCCCTGGTGGAAGGCGAGGACCTGGCGGTGCGCGATCAGTCGGTGTTCCTGAAAATGCTGGGAGGCTTGCAGCCGGTGGATGTCATCCTACGCCGGGTGCCGGACGCGGATTGCGATCCGCTCGAATGGCAGGGTTCGGCCAACCTGGGCGCGGCCGGGCTGGTGCAAAGCGTGCGCTCCGGCCAGGTGGCGGTGGCCAACGCCCTGGGCTCAGGTCTGCTGGAAAATCCCGCTCTGCTGCCGTTCCTGCCGGAGTTGTGCCGGCGTCTGCTCAGCGAGGAAATGGAATTGCCTTCGTTGCCCACGTGGTGGTGCGGCCAGCCCGATGTGCTGGCCCATGTGCTGGACCGGCTGGATGAACTGACCGTGGTTCCGGTCCTGGGCGGCGCTCATTCCGCGCCCGTACAACCAGGACAGTTGGAAGATACCGAACGCGATCAGTTGATCACCGCGCTGCGCGAACACCCGCATCGCTACGTGGCCCAGGAGCCCATGACCTGGTCCTGCGCGCCCACGCTGGACGGCGACCGGGTGGTGGCCCGTCATGTTTTTCTGCGCGCGTACCTGACCGCGCACGAGGGCAGCTATCATTGCCTGCCCGGCGGCCTGGCCCGCGCCATCGAGACGGACGGCAACCTGGCTGCGGCGTTGCGCGGGGGCGGAGTCAGCAAGGACACCTGGGTGCTGTCGGATGAGCCGGTCAGCGCGTTCAGCCTGCTGCGTCCCGCGGGGGCGCCGGTGGAGTTGAGCCGGGGCGGCGGCGACCTGCCCAGCCGGATGGCCGATAATTTGTTCTGGCTCGGTCGCTACGTGGAGCGGGCCGACTACATGGTGCGCGCGGTGCGCGTGGTGCTGATCAAACTTTCCGAGCGGCCGGAGGGCACCACCTTGCCGTACCTTAACTCGCTGCTTCATCTGCTGGACGTGAACGGACCCTCCGGGCTGGAGCAGGACGAGCAGCATTATGCCGCGCTGGACGCCGAGGTGCAGGCGTTCCTGTTTGACGAAGGCCGGCCCGGCGGTTTCCGCAGCACGGTGGAATCGATCCGCCGCACCGCCGGTATTGTGCGTGATCGTCTGTCCGCCGACACCTGGCGCATGTTGAACCGCATTGAGCTGACCCTGCAGGAGACGTCCGAGGGGGCTCGCACCGTGGGCGATGTACTGGAGATGCTGGACCGGATGATCACCCGTGTTGCGGCGTTCGGCGGGGTCAGCATGGAGAGCATGACGCGTGGCCAGGGCTGGCGTTTCCTCGACATGGGCCGCCGCCAGGAGCGCGCCCTGCAAACGGTGCAGCTGATGACCTGCACCCTGGTGGAATCCAGCCCTTACGAAGGCGCCTTGCTGGAGGATGTGTTGAACATCGCGGACAGTTCCATCACCTACCGACGCCGTTACCTGACGAATTTGCAGGTGGCCCCGGTGGTGGACTTGTTGCTCACCGACGAGACCAATCCCCGCTCGGTCGCGTTCCAGTTGGCCGCCCTGCAGGAACACGTCAGCAAACTGCCCCAGGCCATTGACCAGGTTGGCCCCACCGAGGAAGAGCGGGTGGCGTTGCAGGCCATGACCGCCGTACGCCTGGTTGATGTGGTTCAGCTGGCCTCCATTCTCGAGGATGGACGCCGCGTGCATTTCCAGGCCCTGCTGGCCAGCTTGACGGACCTGCTGCCGCAACTCTCCGAAACCATCACCCGCCGCTTCCTCAGCCACGCCCAGGCCGCGCGTCAGCTGGAAGCGCCCCGACTTACCGGATGATCTATCAGGTTTGCCATAGTACGCGGTACACCTACGGCGAGCGCGTGCTCGTCTCCCTGAACCAAGTGTGCCAGCAGCCGCGCGATACGACTTTGCAGCGTCGCACCGAGTTCCGCATGACCGTGGACCCCAAGCCTGCGACGTGGCGCACCTTCACCGATTATTTTGGCAACCAGCAGGCTGTGTTTACCCTGAACCAGCCCCACCAGGTCATGGAGGTGCGCGCGGAGTCGCGGGTGGAAGTCATTCCGCGACCCCGCCTTGAGCCGACGAATTCGCCGACCTGGGAGTCCGTGCGGGACGCCCTGCCGCATCCGGCGCAGCACGCTGAACTAGATGCCTTTCAATATTGCTTCGCCTCGCCTTTTGTCCCGGTGGGATCGCTTTTCGCCGACGTCGCGCGACCTTCGTTCCCGCCCGGGCGGCCCATCCTGGACGCCGTACTCGATTTCACGCAGCGGATCCGGAAGGAATTTATCTACGATCCCAAAGCCACCCACCTGGGCACCCCGGTGGCAGACGTGGTGAAGCAGCGGCGCGGCGTGTGCCAGGACTTTGCCCAGATGCAGGCAGCGGGTTTGCGGTCGCTCGGCCTGGCCGCCCGCTATGTCAGCGGCTACCTGCGTACCGCGCCTCCGCCGGGCAAGCCCCGCCTGGTGGGGGCCGATGCCTCTCACGCCTGGGTGTCGGTGTGGACCGGTGCCGCGGGGTGGGTGGATGTTGATCCCACCAACGGCGCGCTGGTGGATGTGGACCACATCACGGTGGGCTGGGGGCGTGATTATTATGACGTCGCGCCTGTGCGCGGTGTTATTCTGGGCGGCGGACAGCAGGGCATTACGGTGTCGGTGGATGTGGAGCCGGTGACGGAGACGCTATGAACGAACCATTTGTATTGCGGGGCGCGACCATTGATTTGCATCAACTGCTGAAGGCCTCGGGCCTGTGTGGCACCGGCGGCGAAGCCAAGCAGGTTGTTGCCGGCGGCTTGGTCAAGGTGGATGGCCGCGTGGAGACACGCAAAGCGTGCAAGATTCGGAGTGGCCAAACCGTGTCCTTCAATGGCAACGTTATTCAAGTTCGATAAAGGAGTCCTGACCATGCGTGTAACAGCTTGTGTGGTGGCGTGTGTTCTGATGCTGGCTTCCAACGGCTCGGCCGAGGTAAAGATGATCCCCGGGGTGCCCATTGAATTTGAAGTGCCGGGCGCGCCCAGCACCCTGGCCAAATTGATCCGCAACAAACCCGACGAATCGGTGCGGATGACCATCAAGGTGCCGGCGGATTACGATCCCAGCCAAACCTATCCCGTGCTGGTGTTCCTGAATGGCGGTGATGGCGGCTTTGGCGGCGAATTGAACATGGCCGATCCCTTCATGGGTGGGGGCGACTACGTGCTGGTCAACATACCGCTGTTCAAAGAGAACATCGAAGGTAAGACAGATGACGAGCAACTGCTGGTGACGCCTCGGGATGGCGCCTATGCCTTGCCCGCGTTCAAGCTCATGTTGGACCAAATCCGCCTTTATATTCCCCACATTGACGAATCGCGCAGTGTGCTGGCCGGATTCTCCAACGGCGCTTTCATGACCGCCCTGGTCATGTGGTCCGGTGACCCCGACCTGTTGTCCCGGTTTTCCACCTTCGTCCTGGTGGAGGGCGGATTCTGGCTGGCCTCCGACCGGATTGATGCGACCTCCTCCGTCCGCTTCCAACCCGCCAACCTCTCCGGGTTGCAGGGCAAGCGCGTGCTGGTGATGTATGGGGACCAAGTCAGTTCGCCGGATCGCGGTCCCTGGATTGCCGACGCCCGAAAGACCGTGGCTGCTTTGCAGAAGGCCGGCGTGGAGGTCAAGGAGTTGCCCATGCCCGGCGTGAGCCATGATTTTGTCCCCGCCGACATGGAGCGGGCCCGGGCCTGGATTCTGGGCGAATAGACCGGACAGATACCGGCTGGATGCAACAAAAAGGGCGCGCCGTGAGGCGCGCCCTTTTTGTTGAGGTCGTAAAGGTCTACAGGTTGATGGTCACATCCACCGTTACGCGGTAATCCATGAGGGTGGCGTCTTCGTCGGTCAGCGGGAATTCATAGGCGGCGCCGATGGTGGCCGCGCTGCACGTGCGGTAGCGGGCGCCCAGGGCCAGCGAAACGAAGTCCTCGTTGTCCTTGGCGTTGGAAGCGCCGAAGTTGACCAGGTCACCCGCTTCAAAACGGGCGATGGAGGGCACGCCGCCTTCGGCCTGGTTCTTGAACCGAACCCCGCCGTTGCCTTCATCCAGCACGCGCATGTGGTTCAGTTCGGCCAGCGGGAACAGGTTGGGCAGGGCTTCCACGCTCACGTGCCAGCTGTCATACAGCAGGGTGCTGCGGTCGCTGTCCAGGGCGATCACGCCGCCCACCGTGCCGTTGAACTGCCACTTGCCGGCCTGCTTCATTACGGCCACCGCCGGGTCCACTGCACCGTCGCCGTTGCCCTGCCAGACTTCATCGTCACCGGTGGGCAATTCCACCGTTGCCTTGGCGCTGGCCACCAGGCCCTCGCCGCGTTTGAACACGTATTTGAGACCGGCTGCCAGGTCCGCCCAGCCTTCGTCCGGCGTCAGGGTTTCGTCGGGGTTGAAGTCAATGTAGCCGTCCTTGACCGCAATGAGGGACAGGTTTTCGGCCAGCTTCAATTCCAGCTGCACGGCATACACCTGCAGATCGCCACCCACCGGAACCTTGCCCGCCACGGTGTCGAGCTGATCCGGGTGCGTCATCTGGATGAAGATGGGATGAATGGACGTTCCCACGTCGGGTGAATCCACCAGGGTGGGGCTCGTGATGGGGCGAATGGGCTCCCCGGCCATGGCCGTCCAGGCAGACACCAGACAAGCAGCGGTCAGTAGATGTAACTTCATGCGGTCGGTCCCTCCGTTATGCGCCACCCGCCTCCGGGCGCGTGTGGCGCCTTATTTGTCTCACCCGGGTGTGCAAATCTTTACAAATTCTTAACCGTTTACGCTATCGGGGATACCCTGATCTTTTGGTCCCGGAGTGGCTGTCTATTTGCGGTCCTTCCTACAAACCAACTTGCAATACCGGCGTTATGGATTTCTACTCGGACCCTTTGACTTGCCGTATGTGGGTGAGCAAACCATGAAAGAGACACGCATTCTTCCGAAGCTGTGGACCGTTCTCAAAGAAGGGTACACGCTCAAATTGTTTTCCAAGGACCTGGTGGCCGGTATTCTGGTCGGCATCGTTGCCCTCCCGCTGTCTATTGCCCTGGCCATCGCTTCCGGCGTAAAGCCCGAGCAGGGCTTGTATACCGCCGTGGTGGCGGGCTTTCTGATCGCGGCGTTCAGCGGCAGCCGGGTTCAGATTGGCGGGCCCACCGGCGCGTTCATCGTGCTGGTCTACAACACGGTCCAGCAGTTCGGCTACGGTGGATTGGCCGTGGCCACCATGCTGGCGGGCGCGTTGCTGGTGGTGATGGGTCTGTTCAAGTTCGGCGAAGTGATCAAATTCATCCCGTACCCGGTCACAGTGGGGTTCACCTGCGGTATTGCCATCCTCATTTTCACCACCCAGATTCGCGATTTCTTCGGCTTGCAGATGTCCGCCCCGCCCGCCGAGTTCCACGAGAAAATCATCGCCTACGCCGAACACGCGGGCAGCGTCAACCTGTCCGCCCTGGCCATGGGCGCGTCCGCCCTGGCCATCATTTTCCTGTGGCCCCGGGTGACCCGCCGCGTGCCCGGCTCCCTGATCGCCATCCTGCT
>CAYTVN010000119.1:0-9707 GCA_964441655.1 uncultured Verrucomicrobiota bacterium
CCATCCGCGAAGGCGCAAAAAACTAGCGCAGATGAAGTTAGCGTGTAGCCGGACGACACGGAACCGTTTGGCTACAAAAAGCACAAAACTCACAAAGCTTATGTGAATTCTGTGCATTTTGTGGCTATAGAATTTCCTGCCATGCTCTAGCGCAGATTAAACAGCGGTAAAACCGTCTGAACCGTTCAGGGAACCACGGCCACCTCGGAGATCAACAGTGGATTCATGGCCCGGTCCCACAACGGGTCCTCCAGCGTGATGGCATTTAATCCGGGCTGTAGCGAAACGGGACCCAACAGCCAGCGCTGCAGTTGCGTCCCGGAAAATTGGAAATGGCGGCCGCCGGGTGCGGTCACGGTTTTGGAACCGCGCGGCGAAAGGCCCGCGACTACCAACGACACCTCCGCGGGCGAACCGGTCAGGTTGTACACGTCCAGCGTCCCGCGCTGCGACAGCACCCGCCAATCCATGAACTGTGCGGTCTGGAAACGGAAGATGCCCATCGGCCCGGATTTCTCATAGGCCAGCCCGGGCCCGTAAAACACCCGGAACGACGTGCCGGTGGACCGGATCCGGGCCAGGGCGTCCTCGCGCAAATCGTAAAATATTTCCACCACCAGGCGGTTGGTGTTCGCGACATAGAAATCCTCGTGCCCCGCATAGCCGTGCTCACGCAGCCAGAGCCCGGCCTCGTTGCGCACCACCGCATGGCGCGCAAAATACGTTTCCGGCCACCGCCACAGCCCGGCCTTCTGTTCGTGATTGCGGGTCAGGCGAATAAACGCCTGCACCTGGCCGGATTCGATTTTCTGCCGGGTCACATCCCGCCATTGAAACTGCTGGTAGTTCTGGAAGGGCTCGTCGGGAACGGTGAAGGTCACCACCACATTGGTCGGCGCATAGCGCGCCATTTCGTTCCAGGGCTCGTACCAGCGGTCCACCACGGCAACCGATCCGGCCTCCAGATGCTGATCGAGCCAATCCCGGATGACCTTGTAGGGAACGGGTTTCCCATCGAGGCGGGACATGACCAGGGAGGGATAAAACAGCAGCGCGATCAGCGCAACCAGCAGCACGCGCGATCCCCTTGCCCAGCCGACCGGGAGCAGGCCGATGGCGCGCTCCAGGGTCAGCACGGTCCAGATCAGGAAGGCCGGCAACAGGCAGGAAAAATAGGTCGATTTGGCCAGGCCGCCCCCGATGAATCCCACGTAGAGTCCGGCCGCGGCAAAACCGGCGGCCATGATCAGCAACATCGAATCGTAGAAGGGATCGGGCGGAACACCGGTCTTTGACCGGAGACGCCACCACAGGGCCAGCGCCACCACGACGAGCAGCAAGGCGGCCGCGAACCCCGCCCAATTGGCGCCGACCAAAAAGAACGGAATCACGCGCACGCTCACCCAGCCCAAATCGCCGCCGATATGGCCGTCCGCCTGGCTGACTCTCTGAATCTCCAGATAGGCCCGCCATATCCAGCGCACCATAAACAATCCCACCACCACCGCCGACCCGGCCATTCTTTTAATGTGGCGCTTGCGGACTGCCGGCGGCAAGGCACGGCGGCCGGCCAGCAGCACCACCAGCCACATGACCGCGGTCACAATCCAGGTCGACATGTGGCACAGGCAGGTGGTGACCGCCCAAAAAGTCCACCAAAGATAGGCGCCCCGGGCAGGCTCTTCACCCTGGCGCAGCCGGGCCGACAGATGGGCCGAGCACAAGGTCAACCCGGTGGAGAAGGCCATGACGATCACGTAGTAATACGCCTCGCGCGACTGGTAGACGTGGAACGGCAGCAAGGCCAGCCACCAGCCATAGATCAAGCCTGGGAACACACCCCGTCGACGCATCAGCCACCACGTGGAGCCGATCACAGTAAGCCAGCCCATAAGCGCGAAGGGTTCCCGGACCGTGCCTTCGTTGGTCGCGCCGGGACGGATGCGCGCCCACAGGATGGAGAAGGATTCCGCAAAGGGGATTTGATTCAGCCAGGGCGGATTTTTCCACAGCGCTTCCAGGGTTTGACCGTTCGCGGCCACGTTCAGAAAATTAATTTCATCCCCGCGAACGGCGGACCGGTCCAGCTGGTAAAACCGGAGGAACAAGGCCGCCAGGGCGATGCCGGTCAAGGCGAGCAACGTGCGATAATTCATCATAGGTGAAATTCCGTGAGGCGCCGAAATGAGATAGTGTTGCATTCTGCCACGGCCCCCGTTTATTTTGAATTCCAATATTATCACGCCCGTTCATAAGCCTTTTACTTAACTTCATGAAAAAAGTCCTTCTGTCCCTCTTTCCCTTCCTCGTCCTGGAGCTGGTCCTTCGGATGCTGGGTATCGGCGGGGGGCTGGTCTACCTGGAGGATCCAGATGTGGGGTATCGGGCGGCCCCCAACCAGCGGTTTTCCACCATGGGCTTTCCCATCACTATTCTGGACTCGGGTTTCCGCGCCCCGGCTCCCACCCGGCCCCTGCTTTTTGTCGGGGACAGCGTCACCTATGGTACCGCCTACATCAAGGACGAGGACACGTTTGCCGCCCTGCTGGGGGGCGCCAACGCCGGGGTGAACGGCTGGGGCTTGCAGAACGTGGCCGCCGCGCTGCGCACCTGGAATCTGGACGGCGTTGACACCGTGGTGTGGACCATTCCCTCCTGTGACACCCTGCGCTCGTTCATGACGTTACGTGGTGGCTTGATCAGCACCAACCGTCGGATGTTCTTTCGGCTGGAATACATCTTCCGTTTCCTCTGGTACGGCTATTTATTCCCCACCCCAAACACACCCGATCCGACGCAGTACGGAAAAAATGAACAGGCCCTGCTGGAAACGGCGGCCCTGCTGGAGAAAAAGGGAAAGTCACTGCTGGTGGTTTTCCTTCCCTACCGGGAGGAGGTACTGGGGGCGGCCATGCCCGAGACACCGTTCTTCAACCAGCTCAAAAACGCGGCCCGTGAGGCCAACCTCTGGATGGTGGAAGCAAGTCCGACCGGCGCAGTCGAAACCATTTTTCGCGACGCGGCTCATTTGACTCCCGTCGGCAACCAGTGGCTGGCCGGGGTGATTGGCCAGACGCTGGCCGATAAAAAGTAGAGGCGCCGGGGCTCAGCGCGGCAGGCCCGGGCTCAAGGTTCCGGCGGGCAGCTCCAGGGCGGCCACCGCACCGGGACCGCCGCGAATCAACAGGCGGTGTGGTGGCACCCGGTGGAACTGCCGGACCACGCGTCCCTGCCCGTCCAGAAAAACCACGTCGAGGGCGAACCGCATGCCCAGGGTGTGTATGGCGGAACAGGGCTGGAGCAGCAGGCCGTGACCGGCTGGTAATTCACGCCGACCCAGCAACCCACGGGCGCGGCCCCACCACCCACGCGCCACCTCCACATGCTCCAGGTGAAAACGGGCGCACAGCGCGTCGGAAATTCCAGCCGTTGGAAGTCTGGAAGGAGGCATTTTCCAGGGATTGGAAAAAGGGTGGCGAACTACAGGGTGTAGATTTCGAACAGCCGCTTCTCGGTGGTGCCTTCCTCCATCTGGGCCACAACCTCGACGTAGGGCACGATGGTAGAGTTCTTCAGCTTGTGCTTGAGCAGGTTGTCGAGCTGGAAGATGCCGGCCGAGTTGGACAGAGTGACCGAAATCCGGCAGGGCCGGTTCTCGCCTTTCTCGATCTTCACATCCTTCACGCCCATCGCGGAGATGGAGTGAATGTTGACCTGTCCGGACTGGAAGGGGATGCGCGAGCGGCCCTGGGTCATGTCGGTGGTGTCCGCCACCTTGAGGGCGCCCGCCTCGATGGTCAGGCACTTCTGATCCGCATCGTGGGCGATGATGGCGTGCAGGACTTCCTGGGTCATGATGGTCAGCTGCGGCTCCGCATAAAGCCCGGTTAGCAACTGGCGCACCTTGGGATAGGCAATCCACAGGCTGTATTTCTCGTGGTCATCGCGATGCACACTGATCCCCACGTCGTGCAGGGCCGCCCCCAGCACCACGACCACCTCGGCGTCGTCGCTGGTCATCTTGTGATGCTGCACCACGCTGGGCACCACCCCGCCCTCCACCAGCAGGCGCAGGATTTTCAGGGCGGCGTTGGCCACGATGCGAATGTGGGTTTCGCCGTGGTCACTGATACCGCTGCGATCCACGGCATTAATGTTGGCGCTTTTCCAAAGCTGGTTGAGCTCGGCATCGTTCTGGATGCGCTCAAGCACCTTCTTGAGCATCTCGTTGTTTTTGACCGGTACGTGAAAGGAACTCGACATGGCTATTTCTCCTGCGGCGCCCCGAACAGCTGGTTCATTTTCTTCTGAAACTTGTCCGCGGCCTTCTGAATCTTCTGGTTTAGTTTGCTGTCCCCATCTTGCAGTTCCTGGCCAATCAGGAAAAGCCCCATTTGTTGCACGGCCGACCCCAGAACCAGGCCGCCCAGCTGCTGTACGCTGGTCACGTCGTGGTGCTCCTGCTCCAGGTTCAGATTCATGGCCGTAACCGCGGGCTCACCGCCGTCCTTGGCCTTGGTGAAATCGTGCATCTCCACCGCGCCCACTTTCAGGACCAGGCGTTCGATGCGGAATGCGCGGGGCTCCTTCGTTTTGGTTTCTCCGGGAGCCGGCTCTTCCGGAGGCGTTGGGGCACCCCGCCCACCGCCGCCGCCGCTCCGCTTCTTTCCGCCCAGCCGCTCGGCATTGCTCTCGCCATCCGCCTTGCGCACCACCACCAGCTTGGCCACGTCCAGCACCACCTCGCGGATTCTAATTTCGCGGGTAAACAGGGACAGCGGCGCCACCACCACCCGCACCGTACGCAGATCCAGGGCGTCACGTACCGGGAAGTCGGGCGGGTTGAGCAGGCGCGCCCCTTCCACTTCAAACGAGCTCAGGTTCCAGCCCAGGTGCAGGCGGCCCAACTCCACGCCGAATCCGGTCTGCGCGGACAGGGCCTTCTCCAGCCGGCCCTTCAACAGGGTGTCGCGAAACAGATAGCCCGCGCCCAGCACCACCAGCGCGACAATAATCAGAAGACGTATTAGCTTCATGGGGCAACTCCTCGCCCAAGTTAGCGCGTAGGGCGGGTACGGGCAATGCGGAACACGGCGACCGCTTCACACGGCTTCCGCTTCCAGCAACAGATTCTTGCCAAACAGCAGAGCCGGGGACAGTACGTGACGGATAATCTCGCCGAAAGGCGCCGGCGTATCCGGTTTCAATTCGCCACCCCGCTGCAAGTCGCGGAACTTACGGCGGGCCCGGCGTGGGGCCAGCACGGTGGCCAGCGCCACGCACGGCAGCAGCAGCGGAGCCAGCAGCAGGCTGGACCAACTCAAGCGCGTGGTCAATGGCTGCACGATGCGGAAACCGTGCAGATGCAGCAGGCAGCGCAGCTCGAAATAATCCACCAGGAAAATGTGCCCGTGGTATAGCCGCCCGTTTTCACAGGCCTGAACCGAGGTGAACTCGTCGATGAAGGAGGAGAGGGTGCGCTGCCCCGCCAGGGCATAGGCGACCCGCGCGCGCAGACACAGGATGTTGGGCGTGCTGATAAACAGGCGACCGCCCTTGCGGGTCACCCGCCGCAACTCGGCGATCAGACCTTCCGCCGTATCAATGTGCTCGATGCCCTCCAGGCAGATGGTCAGGTGAAATGTACCGTCGGCAAACGGCAGCGGCCTGGTCATGTCACCCTGGGCCAGGAACGGCTTACGCACGCGCAGGCCTCCGCTCTGGGCCTGCAACTCCGCCACCAGGCGGGGCGGCGAGGCGGAGGACCAATACTCCCGCAGGGCCTGCGCCACGGTATCCGGGGTCAAATGTTCCACCACCTGCTGCGCCGTCTCGGGAAACAAGTCACACCCCACGGCATCAAAGCCGGCCAGACTCAGGGGAATGGTGACCACGCCATGTCCCGCCGGGACATCCAGCACGCGCACGCCCGGCCGTTCCGCAACTGGAATGGCAGCGAGTCGATCCAACACCACGTGGGCAGGCACACCGGCATGTCGTTTTTTGATGGGCAAGGATGCAGACATAACAGATGTTCGCCGGATAAATTTTGAATCTACCGCGCGACGGGCCCGGGGGCAATGCGGAACGGAAACCTTGCCGAAACGGCCACCGCTGTCCTAGATTCCGGGCCGCATGTTCAGTGCAATCCGGAGAATGGCCGCCCATCCCCACGCCCCCCTGCTGGGGTGCGCCGTCCTGCTGCTGGCCATCAAGGGCCTTCAGCTGAAGCTGGACGCAGAACCGCTTTTCTTTTTGGGCGATTCCCTGTCCCACCTGACCGCGGCGTTGCGCGACTACATCCCCGCGGAACGCTCCTTCATCTATGGCTGGATCATCCAATGGACGGCGCTGGCCTCGCGCAACCTGTATGTCTTGATTTTCTGGCAGGTATTGGCGGGGGGCGTCACCGCCTGGCTGCTGGCCTTTGGCCTGCTCCGCTTTTTTGCCGTGCGGCCCATGGTGGCGGTGACGGCCGCAGTTCTGTTTGCCTGGGACCCCATGCAGCTGCTGCACGAGCGTATGGTGTTGTGCGAAACCTTCGCCCTGTTGTTGCTGGCCCTCAACATCCTGCTGGGGTTGGCCTATGTCCGGCAGCCCCGGGTGTGGCCGCTGCTGGGCGTGGCGCTGACCGGCCTCGGCATGCTCAGCCTGCGCTTCATGTACATCCCGGTCGTGCTGGCCGAGGCCGTGCTCCTGCCCGTGCTGGCGTGGCTTCGTCCCCCGGCCTCACCCCCGCGGTGGTCGCGCACCTCCACCCTGGCCCTCCATCTCTTTGTCGCCCTCGCGTCCAGCCTGGCCCTGCACGCCGGCTATCGGCACGAGGTCGGGCGGCGCACCCACCTGCCGCCGGCCTATTACCACATGAACGGTCTGTTTCTGATCTCCGCCTGGGCCCCTGTGGTGGACGTGGCCGATGCGGGCGATCCCATCATGGCCGAAGCCCTGCGACAACAGGCGGTGCATCCGGACTTTCCCCTGCGCGCTCACTATCACCGCGAATCACAACTATGGCGGGACGATGGCCTGCGTTGCCGTTTGCTGCGCGCCTTGAACAACGATGTTTACGCGGCCAATGAAAGCGCCAAGCGGACCTGCCGGCACACCTTTTTCCGGGACCCGTGGGGCCTGGCCGTTTTGACCTGCGAAACCCTGGGCCGTTATTGGATGCCACCCGAAGAGCAACAGAATCGTCTACTGACCGAACAAGGCTCCGACCGAGCCTGGCCAGAAAATTTGTTAACCCTGCTGCGCGATCACTACGGATATACTCCCAAAACAGAAGCCACCACCCTGACCCCGCTCAAACGCTATCATCTGGCCTCCTACCCCTGGTGCATGGTCCTGTTGATGTCGCCCCTGCTCTGGCTGCTGTGTTATCCGTTGTGTACCGCGGCGCAGAGAAGTGGCGCCCTCTTGTTGTTCCTGCTCGGCGGCCTGATCATCGGCGCGGTTTGCGTGGCCACCACCGTAAGCACCCTGCGCTACCTGCATCCCTTCTCCTTCACCTCCATCATGGCCCTGGCCGTCCTGACCAACCGTCTGTTCGATCAGCTGCGCCCCTCGCCAAACCCGGTTGATACCGCGTCGTGTGCGGACGATTAATTTCGGACTCGACAGCACCGATGTTTGATCGGAATTTTTGCGGATGAAAATTCTCTTGCGCTCGTCCACCCATGTGAGGCCGCTATGAACCAGGTCGCCGCCCTGGCTGCCCGCCTCCGCGCAGGTCTTCACCGCATCGTGTCGCGGCTACAAGGACAAGCGATCCCGCACACGGCCCGCCGGGCCGAAAAAATCCTGAAGCACGTCCAGCGCGAGGCTTGGGGCGTGGAAATCGGCCCCAGCTATGGCCCCCTGGCGCCCAAGCGCGAGGGTTACCGCGTGCACGTCATTGACCATCTGAACCGGGAACAGTTGATCGAGAAATACCGTTCCCACGGCATGCCGGTGGACAACATTGAGGAAGTGGATTTCGTTTGGCACGGCGAGCCCTACGCCGAGCTGACCGGACACCCGCACTATTACCAGTGGATCATCGGCTCCCATCTGGTGGAGCACACGCCCGACCTGATCGGTTTCCTGAAAAACTGCGCGGACATTCTGCGGGCCGACGGCGTGCTGTCCCTGGCCATCCCGGACGCGCGCTTCTGCTTTGATCATTTTCGCCCCCTGACCAGCCTGGGCTCGGTCATTGACGCCCACCTGGGCGGACGGGTCATGCAGACGCCGGGCACGGTTTGCGACAGCAAGCTCAACGCCGTGAGCCGGGGCGGACGCATCGCCTGGTCCGCCGGGGCGAGCGGGTCGTATGATTTCGTGCACACCATGGAGGAAGCCCGCGCGCTTCTGGCCAAGAGCCGGGCCCAGTCCGAATACATTGACACCCACGCCTGGTGCTTCACGCCCAGCTCGTTCCGACTGCTCATCCAGGACCTGCATGAGCTTGGCCTGTCCCCCTTCCAGGAATGCGCGTTTTTCCCCACCGAGGGCTGTGAGTTTTACATGACGCTGGGCTTGCAGGGCAACCGGCCCAAACTGGACCGACTGGACCTGCTGCAAACAATTCGCCGCGAAGTAAACGCCTGCTGATCCCGGCGTCGGTCGGCCCCGCTATCGGGAAACCACCAGCTCGCGGGCGTGCTGCAAGGCGGCGTCCAGGTTGGCATGCACGTTCTGGGGGCCGATGCGATAATAGAGCCCGGCCTGCTCCAACTGCTGCCACGGTTTATCCTGCACGCCCGACAGCACCAGGGTGGTGCCCTGCTTCTGGCTCTTGCGCCACAGATCGTCCAGCGCCTGCAGGCCGGTGGAATCAATGGTGGGCACGTGTCGCATGCGCAGAATGAGCACCCGGGGCGGCTTTTCCAGCCGACGCATCTCATCCTTGAACCGGTCGGCCGCGCCGAAGAAAAACGGCCCGTAAATCTCGAACACCTCCACGCCCTCCGGCACCTCGCGGGTCTGGATGGCGTTAGGATCGGCCTCGTCATCCTCATCCCCCGTCAACTCGTCGGTAACAAAACCCAGTTGGGTAGCCTCCGACATGCGATGCATAAACAGGAAGGCGGCCAGCACCACCCCGGATTCGATGGCCACGGTCAGATCCACCAGCACGGTGAGCAGGAACGTGCTGACCAGGATCAACACCTCGCCCGGCGAGGACTTCATCAGGCGGAAGAACAGGTGCCACTCCGCCATGTCAAAGGACACCTTGATCAGGATGGCGGCCAGCACGGGCATGGGGATAAGCACCGCCCACCGGCCAAAAGCCAGCATGATAAGCAGCAGGGTCACCGCATGAATCATGCCGGCCACGGGAGTCTGTCCGCCGTTCTTGATGTTGGTGGCGGTACGCGCAATGGCCCCGGTGGCCGGGATGCCGGCGAACAGCGGCGAGGCCAGGTTGGCGATGCCCTGGGCAACCAGCTCGGTGTTGGAGCGATGGCGACGTCCGGTCATACCATCCGCCACCACGGCGGACAGCAGCGATTCGATGCCAGCCAACAGCGCGATGGCGAACGCGGGCTGGAACAGCTTGGGCAGATCGCGCCACGGGATATCCGGGAGTTGCGGCATGGGCAGGTGATTGGGCACGCTGCCGAACCGGCTGCCGATGGTTTCCACCGGCAGCTGCAGGAGCTGGACCAGCGGGGTCAGCAGCAGGATGGCGATCAGGGAGCCGGGCACGCGGCGGGTCACCCGGG
>CAYTVN010000120.1:0-9699 GCA_964441655.1 uncultured Verrucomicrobiota bacterium
ACCTCGGTCTTGACCAGGTCGCCCAGCGGGAACACGCAGCGCGCCAGCTGCTCCTGGGTCAGTCGGTGCAGGAAATACGATTGATCCTTGCCGGGGTCGCAGCCGCGCAGGAGGTGGTAGCCGTCGGCCCGTTGCGCCACGCGCACGTAGTGGCCGGTGGCCACGTGGCTGCAACCCAGTTCAAGGGCCCGCTGCACCAGGGCGCCGAACTTGAAATGACGGTTGCAGAAGATGCAGGGGTTGGGGGTGCGCCCCGCCGCGTAGGCGTCGGCGAACGGGCGGACCACCGCTTCCTCGAACTGGTCCACCACATTCATCACGAAATGGCGCAGGCCGAGGTGATCGCACACCCGGCGCGCCCGCTCCACATCCTCCAGCGAGCAGCAACGCGAGCCGTCCTTGAACATGTGCAGGGTAAAGCCATAGACCTCCCAGCCCTGATCCACCAGGAGGGCGGCCGCGACCGCGCTGTCAATGCCGCCGCTGAGCCCGATGGCGATGCGGCGGGGTAGTTGAGCTGAAGACGACATGGACCCACGCTACCACGGGATGGTGCTTTTGTCAGGGTGCGCGCAGGCTCTGCACGTACTGTTGATCGGCGTCGCTGAGCTGGGCGGGCAGGATTTTCATCTGCTTGCCTTCCGCGGTCTGTAGCACCAGGTGCGGGCCGGATTGTTCCAGCAGGCGGGCTTCCAGCGAGCTGCCGCTGCGCGCGGTCCAGGTGCGGATGTCCCGGTTTTCATCGCGGGCCAGGGACGCCGTAACGGGGCGGGCCGCCGGGGATGGCGCCGCGGGGGCCGGGCTTTTTTCCACCCCGCGCAAGGCCGTTTTGATCAGTTTGTTTTGTTCCTCACCCAGCGCATAGGGAATGATGGCCAGCACCTTCTCCATTTTCGCATCCACCAGCACGGTTCTGGGGATGAATTTTCCGGCTTCCGGAGAGGTCAGGGCTTGCCGGACCACGTCCGGCAACATCTTGTCTCCCCATTCGGCGTAGACCACGACGGTTTTGCTCTTCAAGCGGTCGGCGGCATTCAGGCTGGCGCTACGGTTGAGCCCACAGGTGGTTTTTTCCGTGGTGTAGATGATGGCCAGGGGCTCACCCTTGGCGGTCGCCTCCGCTTTGGCCTTGTCCAGCTCATTCATCCGGTACACATGCTTGGGCATTTCGAATTCCGCCCGGACCGGACTCGACATCCAGAAGCCCAGCAGGAGCAGGCCGACTATGCGAAGGTTCATGATGAATCTCTCCGGTCGAAAGCGTAGCAATAGCCCCGATTTTCGCCAATCCGGAAACCCGATCGGGATCGGCATTCGCTCTTGATGGGGTGTCGGGACGGGGTCTACAGTGAGCCCCGTTTTTAAGGAGACCCCCCATGTCCATTTTCAAGGCCTATGACATCCGCGGCATCTACGGCAAAGATCTCGACGAAAACCTGGCGCGCAACATCGGGCGCGCATTTGTCACCTTTCTGAAATGCAAGAAAGTGGTGGTCGGGCGCGATATGCGGCCGCATTCCGAACCGCTGTTCAAAGCGCTGGCTGATGGGTTGACCCTGCAGGGGGCGGACGTGATTGATCTGGGTCAGGTCTCCACGCCCATGTCCTATTACGCCAACGGAACCCTGGGTGCGGACGCCAGCATCATGCTGACCGCCTCCCACAATCCGGGCGAATGGAACGGCTTCAAGCTGTGCCGCGAAAAGGCCATTCCGGTCAGCGGGGCCACCGGCATCAAGGATATCGAACGCATTGTGATGCAGGGCGCTTATGCCCCGGCGGCGGCCCAGCGCGGTCGCATCAGCACCCATTACATCGTGCCCGCCTACGTGGAGCGCATCCGCAGTTACCTCGATTTGCCCCGCCCGTTGCACATTGCCATTGATTACGCCAACGGCATGGGCATCACGGAGGGCGAGGTGTTGCGCGGGGTCAAGAATCTCAGCATTGATCCGCTGTTCGACACGCTGGACGGCACCTTCCCCAACCACGAGGCCAACCCGCTGCACGAGGAAACCTGGACGGCCCTGCGCCACAAGGTGCAGGCCGGGAAGTACGATCTGGCCGTGTATTTCGATGGGGACGCCGACCGGTGCGGCTTCATGGATGAAAAGGGCCAGGTGGTGACCAGCGACATCATTACGGCGCTCGTGGCCGAGGTGTTGCTGAAGAAGAATCCCGGCGCGGCCATCTATTACGACCTGCGCTCCAGCTGGGCCGTCAAGGAGGTCATCTTGGAAAACGGCGGGCGTCCGTTTATGTCGCGCGTCGGGCACGCCTTCATCAAGCAGCAGATGCGGGAGACGGACGCCCTGTTTGCCGGCGAGTTGTCCGGTCACTACTACTTCAAGGACAACTTCTACACCGAAAGCTCGGCCTTGGTGGCCATCCTGGTGGCCAATCTGGTCAGCCAGACGGGCCGTCCGCTGTCCGAACTGGTCAAGCCCATCAAGCGCTATTTTGCCAGCGGAGAAATCAACTCCGAGGTGCACGATACCAAGGCGGTGCTGCAGAAGCTGCGCACGAGCTATGCGGGGCAGGGCAAGGTCATTGAGCTCGACGGCTTTTCGGTGGAGTTCCCCGACTGGTGGTTCAACGTGCGGTCGTCCAACACAGAGCCGCTGATCCGTCTCAATCTGGAGGCGAAGACACAAGCCCAGATGGCGCAGAAGCGGGACGAGATTCTCGCCCTGATCCGGGGCTAATTCGTTCCAGGTCCATTGTTCCAAGTTTCAGGTCGACTTGGAACCTGGGACCTGGGGCTTGGAACTTGCTACATGGTTAACATGCGCAACCGCGGCTCGCCCATATTTCTGCTGCTGTTTGCCCTGCCCTTCATCGGCGTGGGTATTTTTATGGGTGGCTTGACCCTGCGCACGATACAGCGCGCCCACCAGATGGAGCAGTGGATGGAGGTGCCGGCCACCATCCTGGCCGCCGATCTGGAACAGCACCGGGGCGATGATTCCACCACCTATCGGGTGACCGCGCGCTACCGCTATTGGGTGGACGGACGCTCGTACGAAGGGACGCGCGTGGGTCTGCAGGGCGGGAGCGACAACATCGGACACTGGCATCAGGAGCGTTACGCGGAATTGCAGGCGGCCCAGGCGGGGCGGCGCGCCCTGACCTGCCGGGTGAACCCGGCCCGGCCTGCGGAGGCGATTCTGTTCCCGCGTGCACGCACCGGCATGGTGGTTTTTTACGGCGCGTTCGCGGTGACCTTTGGTGGCGCCGGGCTGGCCATTTTCCTCGGAGGACTGGCCACGCTGCGCAAGCAGCGCTATGCCGCGACCGCACCTGCGGAGGAGCCGTGGAAACAGCGCCCGGACTGGGCCGGCGGGATGATCAAAAGCCGCGCCCGGGTGGACGCGTGGGCCATCACTTTCATGGCTGTGATCTGGAATTCCATCGCGTGGATCATGGTCGGCGTGATGGGACGCGAATTGCTGCGGCAAGGCGGCCCGGCCCTGCTCTTCATTTTGTTTCCCTTGATCGGAGTGATTCTGGCCGTGGTGGCCGTGCGTTACCAGCTGGTGGCCCGGCGCTACGGGAGCGCGGTATTCCAGATGGCGCCGGTGCCCGGGGTGCTGGGGGGCCGGTTGGCCGGACTGGTCCGCCTGCCGGAATCCGCCCGGCCACCCGAGGGCTTCGCGGTGAAGGTGAAATGCACACGCACCACCCGGAGCGGGAAAAATTCCACCACCACGGAAATCTGGCAGAACGAGCGGCGGCTGAATCCGGATGCGCTTCCGCTGGTGGATGTGGGCCAGGCCTTGCCCGTGTTGTTTGCCCTGCCGTACGACATGCCGGCCAGCAGCACGTGGGACGGCGGCGGGGTCATCAACTGGTGGCTGGAGATCCGGGGTCGCCAGCCCGGCATCGATGTGGACGTAAAATTTGAAATCCCCGTCTTTAAAACGGAGGACAGTCGGCCGGATTTCATCCTCGACGAAAAACCTATCGCGGCCTTCGAACTGCGCTAGGTCGCGCGTCGCAGGTCGTCCAGATCCAGCCAGCGGGTGAACATCATCAACGCCCCGTCATCCGTGTGCGGCCACTCTTCGCGCGGTCGGTCCCGGTACAACTCCACCCCGTTGCCATCCGGATCGCGCAGGTAGAGGGCTTCGCTGACCCCGTGGTCGGCCGCGCCTTCCAGCGGAATCTGCGCGGCCTCCAGCCGGCGCAAGGCGTCGGCCAGGGCGGCGCGGGTCGGATACAGAATGGCCAGGTGATAGAGCCCGGTGGCGCGGGGCGGCGGCGGCGAGCCTCCCGCGCTTTCCCACGTATTCAAGCCGATGTGATGGTGATAGCCCCCGGCCGAGACAAAGGCGGCCTGGCGGCCCATGCGCTGGGTCAGGGCGAAGCCGAGCACGCCGCAGTAGAAGGCGAGGGCGCGCTCGAGGTCGGCCACCTTGAGGTGGACGTGTCCGATGGAAGCGCCGGGATGGATGGGGTCGGGCATGGGTCAGCTCTCCATGAATTCATCCAGCAGGCTGCGTTTGCCGTGCCGGTTGGTCCAGTATTTGCATTTCTGCCAGTAGTACATTTTGGGGTGGGGATAGCGGCGGCAGGAACCGATGACCTGATAGTGCGAGCGCTCCCACATCAAGCAGTGCTCGCACCGGGACAGATGCATCACCTCGAGTTCGGGTGGGATCGGTCCGGTGCGGGTGATGCGGCGGAAACGCAGGGGCATGGAGCGACTCTACTCCAGCGCCGCGGCCATGCCAACCGGTGCGAATAACCAAAAAAGTAACATGCGCGTGCTTGTGCGCGGCCCGGTTGGATGGATAGTAGAGTGTCGTTACTATGAGTGTCGCCCCGCCAAACAGTCCGCAGATTTTGATCGTGGATGATGAGCCGTACGTGCTCGACGTCATGCAGCGGATGCTGGCGCCCCGGTTTGTCGCGGCCATCGCTTCCGATGGTGAGCAGGCCCTGCGCAGGCTGGTCGAACCGGACAACGCCATTCGCTTGGTCCTGCTCGATCTCACCATGCCGGGTTTGGCGGGGGCGACCATGCTGCGGCGTCTGCGCCACGAGCATCCCCGCGTCCGTGTGATTGTCATGTCCGGGCTCAATCCTGAAGCGGCGGTTCCGATAGTGGCGGGCTATCCGCCTGACGGCTACCTGTCGAAGCCCGTGCGTATGGCCACCCTGTTGGACCTTGTTGCTAGGGAATTTAGCATCGTCCTTTGATAGTTTTTCCGGTTGTGCTACGGTTCCATGTGCTTGGACAATGAAACTTGCGGGTTGCGAGTTTTCTTCTGCATATGACCACATCCAGGAAATCCGCGGCCACCGCCGGTGCAAATCGGGATCGGGAGGAGGAGCCCCCCTTGCACGCGGTGCTGGATCATACTGCGGAAGGCGTACTGGTTTTCCGGAGCGATGGATCATGCCGGTATATCAATCCAGCCGCCCGCGATTTGCTCGGCATATCCACGCCCCCGGCCGATTTCCGCATGCCCGAAATCTGGCGTGACCGCATCGCGCGGGTGATCGCGAAGGGACAACCTGTCAGCTTCGAAGAGTACATCGCGTCGGGCGTCTCGGTGCGTGTAGTGGAGTCTTCCTGGGCGCCATGGATGGATCCGCAGCAGAAGGTGGGCGGGGTCAGCGTCGTCTTTCGGGATGTCACCGAACGCCATCGTCTGGCCGCGGAGCGACGCCTGCTGGCCCAGCGCTTGCTCGAGGTGCAGGAGCAGGAACGCAAAAACATCAGCCAGTTTCTGCACGACCACATGGGACCCCTGCTTCTGCTGGCCAAGATGGATCTGGAGCAACTGGCCAACGGATTGGCCGCCGGGCGGCGACCGATGCTCCAGCAGGCGCTGGCGCGCATGGACGACGCCCTGCGCGGTATCCGGCACAAGGCCCTGGCCGTGCGGCCGCCCATGCTGGATGATCTGGCCGTCAACGAGGCGCTGGAATTTGTGGTGGATGATTTTGTCCAGACTCAGGGCTTGCCCGTGGATTTGGAACCCGTCCCTCCCTTGCCGGCCCTGTCACCCGCAGTAAAGACCTGTCTGTTCCGCATTCTGCAGGAAGCCTTGAGCAATGTGGTGGCCCATGCCCAGGCCACGGCCACCTCGGTGGTGGTGCAGAGGCGCGAGCGCGAGCTGTCCATGGTGATCAAGGACAACGGGTGCGGATTTGATGTAAAGGCGGTGGCGCCGAGCCGTCAGCTGGGTCTGATCGGCATGCGTGAAATCGTCCATTCGCTGGGCGGCGATCTGCTGATCCAGTCGGAGCCCGGCCGCGGAACACGCGTTGAAGTGGTGGTGCCACTGGATGAAACGGAACTGGGAGGCGCACGGTGATTCAGCTGATGTTGGTGGATGATCATGCCATGCTGTTGGAAGGCCTGGCTCGTCAGTTTAGCGACCGCAAGGATATAAAGGTGGTGGGCCGCGCCTCCAGCGGCCAGCAGGCCCTGCAGCGGGCTACCGAACTAGAGCCCGACGTGATGACACTTGATGTCAGCCTGCCCGATATCAATGGCATCAATCTGGTGACCCACTTGAAGGAGCGGCTGCCCAAGCTCCGCATCCTGGTGCTTACCATGTATGATCACGAGCGGTATGCAGCCAGCGCGCTGGAGGCCGGGGCTGATGGATTTCTAGCCAAAGGTGCGCCGTTCGAAGAGCTGGAGCGGGCGGTGCGGGAAGTGGCGGCCGGCCGACGCTACCTCTCCGGCGCGCTGAGCGAAAAACTAAAGGCGCGCTGGGCCGGGTCGGGCCGAGGTCCCTTGTCTCGGTTGTCGGAGCGGGAGTTTGCCGTGTTGACGGCGCTGAGCCGTGGAAAGTCCTTGAAAGAAGTGGCGGATGAATTGGGCATCAGCGACAAGACGGTCAGCACCTACCGGGCGCGCCTGATGAAGAAGCTCGATCTAAAAAGCGGTTCCGATCTGGTCCGCTTCGCCCTGGAACACGGCCTGTTGAAATAGGCCGATCCCACCAGCCGAAAAGCCGTCTCCCTGAAAAGAAGAACCCCCGGGCAGGTAAACCCGCCCGGGGGTCAGGATCAGCAGTGCCGCACTGTGCGTCTGAGGGGTGGGGGGCGCAGCAGATCTGCAGCAGCCTCAGCACTACCGAATTGTTAAAGAGCAACGTGTGAAACACAACTGCTTCAACACGGGTCTAAGATACATGACAGCACGGAGTTCTGCATGTAAGGTCTTCCTTACAGCGATGATCGCATGAATATCCAGTTGGTCTCACCTGCGCCGTGGTTGCTCCCGCTCGCATTTTTCTCGCTGGCTCTGGCCGGCGGTTGGTTGATTCTCCGCAGTATCGCGCCGACCCGCCGGATAACGCGCTGGGCGTTGTCACTTCTGGCCGGCCTGATGGTCGCGCTGACCACGGGCTATGTGCTGGGGGCGGTGGGCGGCCTGAATCGTCTGCATGTAGGACTGCTCTGGGTGTGGCTTGCGTGTGCTGTGCTCTGGCAGGCCGGTTCCGCGGGGCGGCGTTCCCTGTTGTACTTCGCCCTGGTGTCGGCGCTGGGCGCGTGGCTGCTGGCGCGCGGTCCGGAGCATGGGCCCTGGCTGGCCGGTGGATGGGATCCCGGCGTCTACGCCAACGAAGGAGCCTGCGCCGCGCGTACCGGCACCTTCAATCCGGCCCCGGTCTCGTTCTACCAGCAGCTGGGTTCGGACCACTTTCGCCACCTCACGACGGATGAGCGGACGCATCGCGATGTGTTTCCCGGCATTCCCGCGCATATCAATGAAGGCTCCATCTATTTGCAGTTTCCCCGCCTGACGTCGGTGGCCTTTGCAGTCGTCCATCTGATGGGCGGTTCGGCGGCGGGCTGGCGCACTCCGCTGTTGCTGGCCGCGCTGGCGGTGTGGATGTGGTGGGCCGTGGCGGCGGGTTTGTTTTCATCGCGATGGGCGGCGCTGACCGCGGGGCTCCTCCTGGCGACCCATCCCCTGTTGCTGTACCACGCCCACACTCCGGCCTCGGAGCTGTTGGAGCTGGTGCTGGTGGCGGGGTTGCTGTTGTTGCACCGCGCGCCCGTGGGCATGGGCCGCACCGTGGGCATGGCCTGGCTGCTCGCCGCCGCTTCGGCCAATCGCACCTCCTTCGTATTGTTCGGAGCCCTGTTCCTGCTGCTGCTGGCAGCTCTGGAACTGGCGCGGCCCGATCGCCAACGCGTGTTGTTCGAGCACGCGCTGCTGGTGGTGGCGCTCGCCGTGGGCGCAGCTTCGCATCATGTGGTGACGCCGGTGGCGGTGGCCAAGCTCCAGCACGTTCTGCCCCGGCTGGAGTGGACGTCGTGTGTGCTGGCCCTGGCCGCCCTGCTGGTGGATGTCGGGGCCGGAGGGTCCGTGTTGCGGCAGCGCCTAGTGACTTGTCTACCCGCGGCGGTGCGCTGGAGTGTCGCCGTCGGAATCGGCGCGCTGACTTGGTGGTCCTTCCGCGCCGAACCTGCTCAGGCGGAGCGCCTGGCTGCGACGGCCACCTACTTCGGTCCCGCGATGCTGGCGCTGGCCGGCGCGGGATTGTTCCTGGTGGTGTGGCGGGGCGTTGACGAAGCGGTGCGCCTTCCTCTTCTGTGGACGTTGGCCGTTACACTGATCGTGGTGCGGAATCCCCACGTGGCTGAACTGTACCCGTGGGCCACCAAGCGTTTCCTGGCCTTCAGCCTGCCGCTGGCGGCGGTGGGCGCGGCGGTTCTCGTACAGTCGGTGTCTCGCGCGAGCCGGGTGGTGCGGTGGCCCGTCCTGGCCCTTACTGCGGTTGTTGTTTTTATGCAGCTGCCGCGCGGACTCGCCGCCTGGCGCGCCGCTTCGTATGACGGCATGCCCGCTCATCTGGCGGAGGTGGCCGCACATCTGACGGGGGCGGATGGCGTGGTGGCGGATCATTTTTTGTGGGCCACTCCGCTGGCCCTGACCTGGGGTTGTCCGGTGGTAAACGGGGAGACGTTGTGGCGTGAACCGGAGGCGGAGTCCACCCGCGCCGTGTGGGACCGTCTGCGCGCCCTGCGCGACCAGGGCCGGGAAATTCTCGTGCTGACCTCGACCGAGGTGGGCCCGGAGGTGTGGGGCAGCAATGCGCCGACCCTGTACCTGCGCTGGTCCGGCCCGCCGGTGCACTACCGCGAAACGTTGCAGCATCGGTCCGGGCGCGAATTTACCACCCGGGAAAAACAGCGGGTGTTCCGGGTCTATGGCTTGTCGCCGGAGGCCGGCCATGGTGGATGACGCGCTGGTGCTTGATGCGTTGCGCGCGGTCCTGCAGGAGCGCGGCGAGGTGGTGGTGCCGCCCGCCGGTTACAGCATGGGTGGGCGGTATCGCCGGGCCGAGGGCCTGGTGTTGCGTCCGCCCCGTGGTCCGGTTCGGGTCGGCGAGGTGGTGGCCTATGCCCGCGGTGCGCGCTGGGTGTTGCATCGGGTGTTGTCGGTGCGGGGTGATCTGTTGCTGACCCAGGGCGATGCGTTGGGGGTGGCGGATGCGCCGCGGGTGCCGCGGGACCGCGTGGAGGCGGTGCTGGTGGCGCGGATCTGTGGGAACCGGCGCGTGGCCGAATCGCGGCTCCACGCCTGGTGGGCCGTGGTGCGGTGTCGGCTGCAGTCGCTGGTTCGGCGCTGGCGCGGCGGCTAACCCGAACATTGCATCGCTTGCGATGCGATGTTCGCCCTCCGGGCCGTGATGGATGCGGCTGTGCCGCATCCAAACGGGGTTC
>CAYTVN010000121.1:0-9668 GCA_964441655.1 uncultured Verrucomicrobiota bacterium
CATGAGCCGGGTCATGGACAAGCCCTTCTGGCCTCTGCAAGTGGAGGATTTGAAATCGCGCCTTCGTTTCACCGCGCTGGAACATGCTCCGGAGGCGGCGCTGCGTTACGGTGGCTTAACCATCCGCTGGTGTCCCCTTCATCATCCCGGTGGCTGCACCGCCTACCGTGTGGATGAGCCCGCCCGCGGCGGCGCCCTGGTCATCGCCACCGACGTGGAGTGGGGCAGCGCCACCGAACTGGAACGCCAGAACTTGGTCAACTTGTGCGCCCAGCCGACGCCGGCCGGACTGCTGGTCATGGATGCCCAGTACACGCCGGACGAAGTGTCCCGATTCAAAGGGTGGGGGCACAGCACCTGGTCGGAGGCCATCGCGGTGGCCGAAGCGGCGGGGGTGCCCCGGCTGCTGCTGACCCATCATGATCCCCGGCGCAACGATGACGCCCTGGAGGCTTTGCGGCGGGACCTGCAGGCCCGGCGTCCCGAGGCTGACCTGGCCCGCGAACGCATGGTGATCGAGCTCTGAGCGTTAAACGCCGCTTGACGCGGTGTGCGGTGGTGCCGTTAATGATGCAAAGACATGATCACCATTGTCGCACTGGATTTTGCCGCCAAGCAGGAACGCACGGTTTCCCCCGAGGACCTGCCCGACCTGTTGGGTGGCCCACTGTATTTCTGGGTGGATATTGATTGCGCGCATTGCCCGGAGAAAGGTCCGCAATGCGGACGTTGCGAGTCGATTTTGCGCACGCTGGGCGTGAGCGATGTGGTGCTGGCGGAAGTACTGGGGCCGGACCGCGAGGGTCGGTATGATGTCTACGAGGATTGCCTCCATTTTGCCGTGACGGAAGCCAAGCTGGTGGAGAACCGCCTGCAGACCGCCCATGTGGACGTGGTGCTCAACGAGCGGTTCATGGTGACCTACCGTCGCCGCGAAGCCGATTTTGTGAAGCAAATGCGCCGCACCTATCGCGACGACTTCCTCAAATTTGCCCGTTCCCCCGGCTTTCTGCTCTACGAAATCGGCGACTATCTTATCGAGAGCTACCGCCGGACCTTGCGCGGATTTCAGGAGTCGGTGGAGCAGGTGCAGATGCAGTTGTTCGCGGAGGTGGATGACAGCATCTTCCGCCATGTGTCCGAATTGACCCAGGACATTCTCATCTTTCGCAAGGTGGTGTTGTCCTCGCGCGAACTGATGCATGAGTTGGCCACCCGCCGTTCCCCGTTTGTCAGCGAAACCACGCAGCCCTTTCTGGACAACATGGCGGGCACGCTGGAGCGATTGGGGGGCGATCTGACCACCGAACGCGAGGTGCTCAACGAAACCCTCAACCTCTATATGGGCATGGTGAGTCATCGCACCAACAAGGTGGTCAACCGGCTCACCTTCATCAGCACCATTTTCCTGCCCCTGAGCTTCCTGTGCGGCGTGTACGGGGTGAATCTGAAGGGCGTGCCGGAGTTTGAGTGGGACTTCGGATACGCCTATTTTTGGGGGCTGTGCCTGATCATTGCCGTGACCCTCATGTATTTCATGCGCCGGAGGAAGTGGTTGTGAGCACGCACCCCTCCTTCAAGCACTACGTGTGGGATTTGTGCGAGCCGGATGAACAGGCGGGCCCGTTGGAACGCCGGCTGCACATATTCCTGATGGTGCTCATTTTCCTCAACATATTCGCCGTCTTGCTGGGGTCGGTAAGCCGCATTTACAGCCAGTATGGGCGCCTTCTGGATGTCTTTGAGTATTTTTCCGTCGCTGTTTTTTCTCTGGAATATCTGGCCCGCCTGTGGTCATGCACCGCAGATCCGCGCTACCAGCATCCCGTGTGGGGCCGCCTGCGCTACGTCTTCAGCCCGATGGCCTTGGTGGACCTGGCTGCCATTGTTCCCACCTTTTTCACGTTTACGCAGCTGGACCTTCGTTTTGTCCGCGCCCTGCGGCTCGTGCGTCTGGCCCGTTTGGCGAAGTTCGGCCGCTACTCCCAGGCCTCCAACCTGTTGATCCGCGTATTGATAGCTAAGCGGGAAGAGCTGATGCTGACCATGTCGCTGTTGGTGGTCTTGGCCCTGTTCTGCGCCACGGCCATGTTCTATGCCGAAGGAACCGTCCAGCCCGACAAATTTCCGGACATACCCTCCGCGATGTGGTGGGCGATGATGACCATCACCACTGTGGGTTATGGCGATGTCTTTCCGGTGACGGCGACGGGCCGACTGATCGCGGTTTTCACCTCCTTGATCGGCATCCTCATGATCGCCCTGCCCACCGGCGTTTTTGGCGCGGCCTTTGTCGAGGAGTTGAACAACCGGCGCAAGGACAAGCGGCACGCCGTCTGTCCGCATTGCGGCAAATCCATCGAGTAGACGGGCGCGCCGGGGCGCGGCGGCTTACTCCGGCTCTTCGTCACGATGCGAAGGCTCGGCCCCGGCGGAAACGGTGCGCAGATTCAGCTTCGGGTGTTTGCCGGCAAAGTACTCCATGCTCCATTTGTCCGGGAACAGGATGACCAGTTCGCCCTCCACGTCCTCCGCCAGTTGCACGCCCGAACCCAGGTATTCCGCCATCAGGATTTCCCGCGGTGTGCCGGGATCAAACCAGCGGATCTGACTGAAGGGGGCCGGCTCCAGGCGGGCTTCCGCGCCGTATTCATTTTGCAGGCGATGCACCAGCACCTCAAATTGCAGCTGACCCACCGCGCCCAGCAGGGCGAAGTGACTGCTCACCGATACCGGCTTGAAAGACTGGATCACGCCTTCGGCCAGCATCTGGTGCAAGCCCTGGCGGAACTGCTTGAATTTGGCGGAATTCGGATTGCTGATCCACGAGAAAACCTCGGGCGGGAAGCGGGGAATTTCGCGATACTTCAGCTTGGGGTCGGCGGTCAGGGTGTCGCCGATGCGGAAGGAGCGGTGCGCCACCAGCCCAACGATGTCACCCGGATAGGCCAGCTCCACCGTCTCGCGCTCCTGGCCGAACATCTTCTGGGGATAGGACAGGCGGATATCGCGTCCGGTGGCCGGATCAATGACCATCATGTCCTTCTCGAAGACGCCGGAACATACGCGCACAAAGGCGATGGTGTCGCGGTGGCGGGGATTCATGTTGGCCTGCACCTTGAACACAAAGGCGGAAAAGGTATCGCTTCCCGGGGGCACCAGGCGGTCACCCGCGCGGCGCGGGGCGGGGGCGGCTCCGAATTTAACGAAGTAATCGAGCAATAGCTGGACGCCGAAATTCGTCATGGCGCTGCCGAAGAAGACGGGGGTGATCTGGCCCGCCATGACCGCCTCGCGATCAAACTGCTCGCCCGCGATGGCCAGCATTTCCACTTCCTGGCGCCAGGTGTCGTACAGATCGGCGTCCACTTCCGCGCGCAGCCCGGGATCGTCGGGGCCGGTAACGGCAAAAGGGGCGCGGTGTGCGTTGTGCTCGGTGCGCTCGAACCGGTAGAGCTGGTGCGACAGGCGATCGTAGACCCCGCGGAAGTCCTGTCCGTTACCCAGAGGCCAGGTGACCGGGAAGGCGCCGATGCCCAGCACCTTCTCCAGCTCATCCAGCAGGGCCAGCGGCTCCTGGGCCGGCCGGTCCATTTTGTTGATGAAGGTGAAGATGGGGATGTGCCGTAGGCGGCAGATTTCAAACAGTTTCTTGGTGCGGTCCTCAATCCCCTTGGCCGCGTCGATGACCATGATCACACTGTCCACCGCGGTGAGCACCCGGTAGGTATCCTCGCTGAAATCCTTGTGGCCGGGGGTGTCCAGCAGGTTGATGCAGTGACCGTTGTACTCAAATTGCAGCACGGTGGAGGTGATGGAAATGCCGCGTTCCCGCTCCAGCTCCATCCAGTCCGAAGTGGCCGAGCGCTGATTCCGGCGGGCCCGCACCGAGCCGGCCAGGTGGATGGCGCCGCCATAGAGCAGCAACTTTTCCGTCAGGGTGGTTTTACCCGCATCGGGATGGGAGATGATGGCGAAGGTGCGGCGGCGCGCAATTTCGCGTTCGAGCTGCTGGGCTGACAGGGCTGGGTTCAAGGGGCGCGCAGTGTACGCGACCAGGGTCAGGGCGCGTCAAGGACATCCCGCACCTTGCGGGCGAGGTCGGCGGGCGGGAATGGCTTTTGGATGAAGTTCTTTTCCAGCAGGGGGGCGTCCAGCAAGGCCGTACTTTCCTGGGCATAACCTGACATGTACAAAATCCGGGTGTGGGGCCAATCGGCCAGGATGCGCTGGGCCAGCGCGCGTCCGCCCATCTGGGGCATCACGATGTCGGTGAGCAGCAGGTCGACCTGACCCTTTTTTTCTTCCATGATGCGAAGGGCTTCCGCACCGCCGGGCGCCGCCAGCACCTGATAGCCGCGCTCCCGCAGAATCCGGCTGGTCAATTCGCGCACCATGTCCTCGTCTTCCACCAGCAGAACGGTTTCATTTCCGCCCACCGGAAGACGAGGTGGGGTGACGCGGGCCGCGGGCTCGTTACGGGGCAGACGGGGGAAATAGAGGGTGAAGGTTGTGCCCTGGCCGGGGCTGCTTTCGAAGAGGATGTGTCCACCGCTTTGCTCGATAATTCCGTACACCATGGACAGGCCGAGCCCCGTGCCCTGGCCGACCTCCTTGGTGGTGAAGAACGGTTCGAACAGGTGAGATTGCACATCCTCGGTCATGCCATGGCCGGTATCGCTGATGGACAGGGTGGTGTAGTGGCCGGGTTTGACCGTGTGGTTCCCGCTGCGTCGGGGCTGATCCAGATCCTCCTGTCCGGTACAGAGGGTGATGCAGCCGCCATCCTTCATGGCGTCGCGGGCATTGACGGCCAGGTTGATCAGCACCTGTTCCATCTGCCCGGGGTCCACCCGTACAAAGCCGATATCCGGATTCAGCACCGTCTTGAGTTCAATGTGTTCTCCGATGAGGCGGCCCAGCAACTTTCGCACCTCCACCACCACGGAGTTGAGGTTGACCACCTTGGGTTCCAGCACCTGCTTGCGGCTGAAGGCCAGAAGCTGGCGGGTGAGGCCGTGGGCCCGGTCGGCGGCTTTGCAGATTTCATCCACCTCGTACCGCATATCGTGCTCCGGGCCCAGGCGTTCCCGGAGAATATCGCCGTAGCCCATGATCGCGGTGAGCAGGTTGTTGAAGTCGTGGGCGACTCCGCCGGCCAGTCGTCCCACCGCCTCCATTTTCTGGGAGTGCCGCAGCATGTCGTTGCTCTGGCGCAGGGCTTCCTCGGAGGCCTGCCGCTCCGTGATGTCACGGGCGTTCAGCACATAGCCCCGGGGCTGGCCCGGCCGGGTGGTCTTCAGCATGCCCTCAAACGTGCGCCACGATCCGTCCTTGCGACGCAGCCGGAATTCCGCCGTGCGAATGGCCTCGGGCTGGGTGATCAGGACATCGCGTAGCGGCGTCATGGAACGAAGGTCGTCCGGGTGCAGCAGGCTCAGGGCCTTCTGCCCATGCAACTCCTCCGGCGTATAACCCAGCGTGCGTACCACCGAGGGGCTGGCGTAGACAAACGCCCCGTTCAGATCGAGCAGCGCAATGACGTCCGAACCGTTTTCGATCAGGGAACGGAAGTGTTCCTCGCTGGCGCGCAGAGCCAGGGCGGCTTGCTGGCGGGCCATGGCGCCGCCGATGCCGCCCGCCACCGCCTTCAGAATGGCCTCGTCGCCGCTGGCCCACGCCCGGGTGACGTTGTGGTCATCGAAGCCGATGATGCCCCAGAAGTGGTTCTCGCTGACAATGGGGACCAGCAGGATGGAACGCAGTGTGGGTTCACCCTGGGAATGGTTCAGCTTCAGAAAGTCCAGCACACGCCCGCTGATGGGGCGGCCGCTGGACAGGATTTCAAACCAGCGCGGGAAAAGCTGGTCGTAGTCCAGGTTCTTCAAATCGCGGATGGCGCTTTCCACGCTGGCCCCCCCGCGGCTCCACACGTGGCGCGCAAACAACCGCCGATCCACCCCGCCCGGGCCAATGGCGTTCTCAAAGATATACACCCGGTCCACCTGGGCCGCCTCGCCCAGGGTGGCCAGGGCGTGAGGCAGAATCCGTTCGATATCCGGAGAAGACAGCAAATCCTGAGTGGCCAGGGCAATTCCGCGCAGCAGGCGGTCGCGCGACGCCAATTGCTGGTTCATCACCCGGCAGGTCAGGGCAATGCTGAGGCTGCCCGCTACTGTTCGCAGCAGGGTTTCATCCAGGGCGCTCCAGGTTCTTTCCCCCTGCATGTCTTCAAAGCCAAGGCAACCCCACCACGCGCCGCACACCGTGATGGGAATGATGATGAAGGATCGAACTCCGCGCTCTTCCAGGTTGGCACGTTGTACGGAGGGCAGTTCGCTGGTTCGGAAATTAATGACAATTCCGGCGGCCAGTTTCTTATACACGTCGTTAAACAGTCGCTGATGCAACAGCGCGTGGGCCTTCGGGTCGGTTCGCGGCCCTTCCTTGCTTTGCCAGGTGTGGCGATGAAGCAGGCCGGGTGCTCCGCTCTGTTGATCCAGTTGGTACTCGCACAGGTAGGCGTAATCCACCTGCATTTCCTGACCCAGCAGGGCCAGCGCCTGCGGGATCCGTTCGTCGAGTTCACCGTTGCCCATGAGCAGGGCACTCGCGTGGGTGACTGCGCTCAGGAGGCCTTCGTCAAAACCTTGCGATGTGGAAATAACCGGGTTCACGCGTATCGGCTCCAGTTGCTACTGTACCCGAAAACGCGCAGGTCGAACAAAGGTTTATTCCACCAACCGCCGGTAATACAGGGCGGCCAGTCCGCCGCCCACCAGAGGGGCCAGCCAGTAGAGCCAGAGATTTTCCAGGCTGCCGTCCAGCAGGGCCGGCCCCAGGTGGCGGACCGGGTTCAAGGCCGCCCCGGAGATGGGTCCGCCGACCAGGATGCCCATGGTAACCGCCATGCCGATAAACAGTCCCCCGGCTTTGGGGCCCTTGGGGTCAAGCCCGGTGCCAAAAACCACAAAAACCAGGAAGAAGGTCAGCACAATTTCAGTCAGCATGCCCTGTCCGATCGTGACCCCGGGGGCCAGCTCCGGCGTGCCCATGTGGATCGCGCTCAGGACCGAAACCGGGAACATTTGTTTGACCGTGGCCGCCGCCGCGAGGGCGCCCAGGCATTGAGCCAACACGTAAACCACAGCCCGCGCGCCTTCCAGCCTTCCCGCCACGAATGCGCCGAAGGTCACCGCCGGATTGAGGTGGCCTCCGCTGGCCGCCGCAGTGGCGCTTACCATCACCGCCATGGTCAGCCCGTGGGCGAGGGCGATGCCGGTCAAGCCCAGGCTTCCTTCCGAAGCTTGGTTGGCGGCGATGGAACCCAACCCGATCACGATCAGGGCAAAGGTGCCCATCAATTCCGCAAAGAACGCGCGGGACATGTCAGGCTTTTTTCACCGCCGCCATGACGGCATCGTAGTCCGGTTCCTGCGCAATTTCCGGGACCTGCTGGGCATGAACCACCTTGTTGTTCTTGTCCAATACCAGTACGGCCCGGCTCAGCAGACCGGCCAGCGGCCCGTCGGTGATGGCCACGCCCAGAGCATGCCCGAATTGCGGCGACCGGAAGGAGGAGAGGTTGGTCACGTGGCTGAGTTTCTCCGCATCGCAGAAACGCTTCTGCGCAAAGGGCAGGTCTGCCGATATGTTGATGATGACGGTATCGGCCAGCGCACCGGCTTCGGTGTTGAACCGACGGGCGGACATCTGGCAGATGCCGGTGTCCAGGCTGGGCACGATATTTAAAATTTTGCGTTTGGCCCCGAAGCTGGCCAGGGTGGACTCCGACAGGTCACCGGCCACCAGACGGAAATCCGGGCAGATGGAGCCGACCGGGGGGAGTTCGCCGATGGTATGGATGGGATTGCCTTTAAGCGTAATGGTTGCCATAACTATCTCCTTGTGAGCGGACTATAACGCGGGGAAGCGGAAGTGCAACCCGGTGCTTAAACTTATCGGTCTGTGACTTGAAATTTCGCTGGGGTCAGTGCTATGGTCGCCTCTTGTATCCAAGGAGTTGATTGATATGAAGTCCATGAAGTTGGTTCGTTGCCCGTGGCGTATGGCCGCGTTGGTGATTTTAATGCTGCTCAGCATGGTCGCAACGAGCCCGGCCTACACCCTGATCGTCGCTCCTGCCCGATACTCCGTGTTGCAGGTGGCCTTCGACATCCTGGCCCGCTCTTCCGCCGTACTGGTTTCCTATCAGGTCGACCCGAAAGCCGAGGAACCTGTGCTACATGCGTGGAACGGCAGTGAGTGGGTGCTCCTGACGTCCAAGGATTACCGTGAGGGCAATTTCCTTCAGCAGGTTCCGGAACGTGTGGTGCTGCTGGGCGATGATGGCACGCTGCCGACCAGCCTGGTGGAATCCTCCACCTGGGTTTCCGATGTGGTCCGTGTTCGCGACCTCAACACCCGCTCCCTGGTGAACGAATTCGGGCACCTGCAAAACTGGCGCGCCTCGGAATGGTCCTGGTTTGCTAAACGGTATAATCTGGAATTGCACGACGAGAGCGAGGCGCTTCGCAAATCCAGCTGGTACGATCGGCCCGGTCCGCTGCCTGACCGTCCCCACATTTTGGAACGGGTGACCGAAGGCCCCGAGAAAGATTTGACCCCGGTTCCGGTGGTGGCTGCCGAGCCCGTTGAATCCGTCGACGCCATGGATGCGGTTGCCCCGGTGGACGCCGTAGAGCCGGTGGCTCCTGCGGCTGAAGCCACGCCTTGATGGCGGAACGCACGGTGAGTCTTGTCGTTCGCCGCCTTCTGCTGCTTACCGCCGGCTTGGTTCTGCTGGGCACGACGGCCTGCACCACCATCCGCGAAGAACAACAACCGCTGGCCGACACCACCCTGATCGTCACCCGGGCGGGTGAAGACACCACGCTGGGCTGGACCGCCCAACCCCGGACGGATTACGTGATCTGGTACGCCGAACGGCGTGATGCCCAGACCCGGTGGAAAGTCCTCCCCGGCGCGGAGCGTTTGCGGGGGCAGGGCGCCATGACGTGGCGCGACCGCGTGCCTACGGGGCAAACGCGCTATTATCGCCTGCAGGCGGTGCCGGCGGCTGCTCGCTCGCCTTGAAAACCGCCACAACCGGCCGGTGGTCTGACGCCTGAAACGTGGTAGGTTCCCGAACCACCCGGCACTGCTCCTTCACCACTTCCGGCTCCATGCCTGGACTGAGCAGGATGTAATCCAGCCGCTCGTAGGACTCTTGATACGCCCAGAAGTGGGACCACAGGTCGCCCACGGAATCCACGGGCCGTAAATCCAAAAGGACCGGCGGACTGCCGATCAACTCCCGCATCGCCGCGGACGTGATGGTGTCATTCATGTCGCCCACCACCACCAGATTCAGGTCAGGATTCGTCTTCAGCATGCGGCGGACATTCTTGTTGAGCAGGCGGGCTTCATTGCGCCGCATCTCGGTCTGCCCCATTGGGGTGTAGAGCTTGGACTTCAGGTGAGCCACCAGCAGGCGGAACCGGTAGGCGGGATTCACCTGAATGTCCACATTCAGAAAACCGCGTTGCACGGACAACGTCTCGCTCCCGATGCTATACGTCTCGTTGGTGATCGGATCGCGAGCCACGATGGGGAAACGGGATAATACCGCCAACCCCACGGTGGACTCCTCACGCATCACGTAATCG
>CAYTVN010000122.1:0-9660 GCA_964441655.1 uncultured Verrucomicrobiota bacterium
ACAGGCGTGAAGCGTTCGCATTTTCTGTTGAAAAGTTCACGGCTCGCATGGAAGAGGAACTCGACGAGGTCGAGGAGGGCAAGGTCGAATGGACCCACATGATGAAGGACTTCTACGGCTCCTTCCTGGGATGGGTGGAGAAGGCCAAGGGTCCGCCCGCCGATCTGGGCAAGGTGCGCGGCCTGCTGGACCTGCTGGACAGCGTGCAGGTGTGGGCCGAACCCACCAAGCGCGGCACCCGCACCTACAGTGACCAGAAATTTGTGCAGTCGGTACGGGAGCAGATGGATGAGGGCAGCAAACCCATCACGGACCGCCAGCTGGAGGCGTTGCTCAAACTGGCGCTGCGCTATCGCGAGCAACTGCCGGGCCTGGACGCGGCGGCTACCGAGCTCAAGATTCACGATGAACTGGCCACGCATGCCCGTGCCGCCGAGCCGCCCGACGCCTCGATGATCCGCAAACTGGAATTGCTGCTGGGCGCGCCTTTTGAGGGACCTCGCGAAGTCCGGAAGAAGACCTACGACGATGGAAAATTCCACGCGTCACTGCATGAGCAGGTGCGCGCCGGCAAACGGCTGTCCGACAATCAGATGCGGGTGCTGGACCGGCTGCTGCAAAAATATTCCGCACATATCCCCAATTTCGAGGAGCTTGCCCGCGAATTGAATCTGGAGCAGCCGTTGCCGGGTGATCCGGCGGCCGGCCCGCTGCTCGAATTAATGCGCGCGGTGAAGGAATGGAAACCAGCCACGGTGCGGGGCAAGCGTACGTGGGATGATCAGGTATTCTTCAAATCGCTGGACGAGCAGTTCGGTCGCAAGAAATCGTTGTCCCCCAAACAAGTGGGGGCGTTGAAGAAGATGCTGCGCCGGTATGCCGACCAGGTGCCGGGCTACGATGCCAAGGTCGAGGAACTGAATCTGTTGCCGCGCGCGGAGAAATCGTCGAAAAAGGATGCGTAGGAGCGGGTTTACCCCGCGATTTTATCGGGGCATAAAGCTCCTCCTGCAGGGGCGGTGGGATAGCCATGAATGAATCCGCTCCCATTTCTGATAACGATCCAGGGTTGGCTCATTTTCTGCAGTACTTGCGGGCGGAAAAGAACGCCTCCGATTTCACCCAGTCCAGCTACCTGAGCGACCTCAGTCAGTTCATCCTTCTGCAATGGGGAACGGAAGCGCGTCCGCCGTTTCGTTGGAACGAGGTGGACCGCTTCGCCGCCCGCCGGTTCCTGGTCAGCCAGCAAAAGGCCGGACGCGAAGCGACCACGACCCGGCGCAAGCTGTCCGCCCTGCGCTCTTTCTTTCGCTTCCTGGTGCGGGAAGAGTATGTGAAGGGCAACCCGTTCACCGGGGTGACCATGCCCCGCCGGGCCCGCACGCTTCCCGAGGTGATGAGCATTGACGAGGTGGCCCGTCTGCTGGCCGCGCCGGATGCGGCGGTGCCAGAGGAGGGGGCGTCAGGCGCGTGGACCGAATTCGTGCGCAGTCGCGACACCGCCATCCTGGAAATGCTCTACAGCACGGGCATGCGTTTGCGCGAGCTGACCGGTTTGCGTGATGAACAGGTGGACCAATTGTCAGGCACGGTGGTTGTACGGGGCAAGGGGCGCAAGGAGCGGCTATGCCCCCTGGGCAATCCCGCGCTCAAGGCGCTGCGGCGTTATCTCGAACATCGCGACGTGGCGTTGATGGGCTGGGGGAAGGGCGGGCGGCCCAAATCGGTTTTCCTCAACAAATTCGGAGGACCGCTGACCCCGCGCTCGGTGGAGCGGCTGATGAAAAAATACCTGATCGCGGCCAACCTGAACAGCGAGCGTTCCCCGCATGCCCTGCGCCACAGTTTCGCCACCCACCTACTGGACGCGGGGGCCGACTTGCGCAGTGTGCAGGAACTGCTGGGCCACGCCAGTCTGTCCACCACCCAGATTTACACGCACGTTTCCATCGAACGGCTCAAGGAAGTCTACGAAAAGAGTCATCCGCGTTCGCACGGGTAGCTTGAATCAAGTTAACAGAATCCATAGCTATTTTGTTTGGCGCCAGGAAAGCAGGGGGCAGAGGAGGCATCCGAATTCGTTACGAGAAATCGGATCAAGCTGTGGGGAGAGAATCCAGCTGGGTCCTGATGGGGTCTCTTGATGGGGTCTCCTGATCACGACCTGAGCCCCATTGCCATTTTCCTAATCGCGCACGACTATATCTGGATGAACATCGCATTCTGTCGAACAATGGTAAGAAGTGTGCTCCATGTCATGGTGCGCGCGGCAGCCATCCTGCCAATTTCGTGCAGCATCACGAATGTGGTCGCCGAAACGCTGGAGATTCGGGCTGCCTATTTGTCCGAGGCAGTTGCTGAGTTTAGTGGACGGCATCGCGTTTGCGTCACCTATGAGGAGCCAGCGCATGTATTCTCTGGCGACTTTGAAGATATCGCGCCGTCCATCTACCCGAACAATCGGGTTCGTGGGCCAGCCAAGTTTCAACCAATGTATGTGGGTCGCCCCCTGGATCTCAATTTCGAATACGAGATCGACCCGACCAACGTAACTCCTCAAGCCGTAACGGCTGCACTATCTAAAATTCTGGATGATTACAATGCCAAGGATTACCCTGGGAAGTTCAAGCTTAAGGCTGAGGACGGCGTCTGGCATGTCATACCCGATAAGATGCGTGATGCTAATGGCGATTGGCGCGAGGTGCGCTCCTTCTTGGATCAAGAAGTTGAGGTTCAAGCGACTAACGCACACTTGATTCCGCTTCTTGGCTCCATTCTGGAGCCCGCCGCCGCTGCTGCTGGATGGCCCAAGCTCAGCTTTCGATATGAGGATTTGCCTGTTGGTGGTCCTTTAGTTCGTGTTGTTGCTGGAGTTCGCCCCTTGCGCGACCTCGTTACTGACCTAACAATTCGACAGGTGGGGAATCTTACGTGGCAGCTCGGGCGTACAGCTTCTGAGGTGCCGGGAACGGGCCGATTATTCCTTGATTTGAATAAAATCAGCGCCGATATCGCCGCCTTGCCGCCTCGTCCACCTCGGCCTCTGCGCCGAGATCCACCGACACAAAACGCTTCCTATGTAGAGCAAAAGTTGAATCCGGTTCAGGATGCGAAGAACCCGAGCCTCTATCGCCTGAATGTTGAGGGCGAGCGCCCCCTCCAGCGGGCGCTCCAGGGATTCATGCAGATGCATCGCGTGGTGGTCACCTACGAGGATCCATTCTACGAGAACCTTGATGCCATGGTGGATCGCACGGCAGAACGCAAGGATCTGAATAAATTTCCTCCCGGCAAGGCGCCTCGCCTACTCGCACCCAAGGAAACACGCTTTCAAGCTGACTACGAACTCGGGACCATGACGGACGACCAGATTGATGCTGCATTGCGCCAGATCGTAGACCAATACAACAGCGTTTCGCAGGTGGCGCACTACCGGGTTCAAAAAGTACCGGGTTGCTGGCATGTCATTCCGGACAAAGTTCGAGATACAATAGGTCATTGGCAGGTTGCCACCAATCAACTGGACGCGAAGATTCGGGTGGAAGGCGGCGAAACAAACCTCGTTCGATTCGTGGAGTCCGCGCTTCAGTTCGGGAAACGCAATCCGGCCTCAAGCGTATGGATGCTGGCGGATATTCCACCTCTGATCGTGGACTTGCCTGTTGGCGATTACGTATTGCGCGAGCTTTTGGCAAAACTTTTGGCGGATAACTTTATTGATCTTTCGTGGAGCGTGGCGCAAAACCCGTCTGACCCACCGGCAGGTGGTGCCCTGTTCCTGTCATTCTGGCTTCCCTTGGACACGCCGGAAGGCCCATCTACTGGCCTTTCGACTCAATAAACACACCACTGCCTGACCCCACTTCTACAATTCCAGGAACTGCTGGGCCACGCCAGTCTGTCCACCACGCAGATTTACACGCACGTTTCCATCGAACGGCTCAAGGAAGTCTACGAAAAGAGCCACCCGCGCGCTCACGGGTAGCTTGTTTTGCCGGCGTGCGATGGTTGCATGTGCTACATTTTCTGAAATGAATGCCTCACGCCCATGACCTCGGAGTCCAGTCCACCGGTTGCGGTTGCGCTACGTCGTCTGTGGAACGTTGGGCACTCGCGCATATTTCTCAGTGCCATCCGTCTGGATCCGTATCATGAACACGATGTGGCGGCCTGGCGACGGGTGGTGGCCCGGATGCGGCCGGAGGATTACCTGATCTGGATGACGTATTGGCATGCCGATCAGGCGTATTTTGAGCAGGCGGTCACTTTCTATGCCGGCCTGCCGGTTCCCCTTGATCACATTTGGGTATTGGGAAACACGCTGGACGAAACGGACGCCGCCCAGCGTGCCGGTTTTCGCAGTGCATGGGTGAACCACAATGCTTGGTTGGATGAAACCCGATTCAAGCCCCGGGCTGTGCCCAAGTCCTATCGGGCTGCGATGGTGTGCCAGTTGGCCCCGTACAAACGCATCGAACTGGCGGCCCGAGTGCGGGGTCTGGCGCTGGTCCCCGCTTCGCAGTTCCATCTCCACCAGCGTGTGGCGGTGGCGGATTTTGAGGATGTCCAGGTGATTGAGCAACTTCCCTCCGACGGCGTACCCGATCTCCTGAATCGGTGTCGGAGCGGGCTCATCTTGTCGGCAGAAGAAGGCGCCTGCTACTCCTCCTCCGAGTACTTGCTGTGCGGGCTTCCGGTGGTGTCCACCCCGTCCCGGGGCGGGCGCGATGTTTTCTACACATCGGCGAACTCCCTGCTGGTGGAGGCCAGCCCCGAGGCCGTGGCCCGTGGCGTGGACGAAGTGATTCGGCGCGACTGTAATCCCTGGCCTATCCACGAAGAGCACGTGGCGTTGAGTCGCGCCTTCCGCAGTCGCTTTGCCCGTGACGTGCTCGGCGCGATTTTTCGGGACGTGGGGTTCCCGCGCGACCCCGAATCCGCGCTGCGCGCCATCTACAAACACAAGATGATGGATTATGTCAGTGAGGCGCAGGCGCTCGCGCTGGTGGACTGAGGGTTCCTGTGGCCGCCACCTGATCCATCCGCGCGGCATAACGAGCTCGGCCCGCGGTTAATCGCCGCGAAAGCCGGATTGACATTGTGCGCGGGAGCGGGGATTTTCGACGCCGCCCATGATCTGGATTCTTTATAACGTCTTGTTTGTTATCGGGTTCCTGCTGCTCCTGCCCAAGTTTCTGCTGCGCATGGCGCGGCGGGGCGGCTATGCACGCGATTTCACCCAGCGATTTGCCCGCTACCGGCCGGAGGTGGTCGCTAAGTTAGACGAGGGGCGTCGCATCTGGGTCCATGCCGTCAGCGTGGGGGAAATCTTTGTCGCGTTCAAACTGATGGAGCAGTGGCGGGAACGTCGGCCGGACCTTCGTTTTGTGCTGACCACCAATACCTCCACCGGGCACGCCATTGCCGAACGCCAGCTGAATCCGCGCGATGTATTGCTGTATTTCCCGCTGGATGTGCCGATGGTGATGCGCCAGGCGCTGGATACCATTGATCCGCTGGCCCTGGTGCTGGTCGAACTGGAACTGTGGCCCAACTTGGTCCGGCTGACCCACGAACGCGGCCTGCCCGTGATCCTGGTCAACGGCCGGGTGTCGGACCATTCCTTCAAAGGCTATCAGCGTTTACGCGCTTTCACCCGACGCCTGCTTCCGCTGGTGGATGTGTTGTGCGTGCAGACCAAACTGGACGGCGAGCGCCTGATCGCGCTGGGTGCCCGCCCGGATCGCGTGAAAGTGCTGGGCACGGCCAAGTACGATGTCGCCTCCTTCGATCCCTCGGGCGAATCGGAAGCGCGCGAGCTGCTGCGCCGGGCCCGCATCAACGACACCGACCTGATCCTGCTGGGCGGCTCGACCTGGCCGGGCGAGGAGCAGGCCCTGCTGGACGCCTACAAGGGGCTCAAGACCCGCTACCGCAACCTGGTGCTGGTGCTGGCCCCGCGCCACGTGGAGCGGACGGCCGTGGTTTTGCGCGAGATCAAGGATTCCCACATGAGCGTGGTGCGGCGCAGCGAGTTGAAGGACCCGGAACACCAGGTCCGGGCGCGGCCGCAGGTGTTCCTGCTCGACACCACGGGCGAGCTCAAGAATTTCTATGCCTGTGCCGACATCATCTTTGTGGGCAAGAGCCTGACCCAGCACGGCGGGCAAAATCCCATTGAACCCGCGTTGTATGGCAAGCCCATCGTGGTGGGGCGCAACATGGAGAATTTCCGGGCCGTGGTGGAAGATATGCGGTCCGCCGACGCCCTGGTTGAGGTAGGCGATTTGCAATCGCTGCGGCGCTCCCTGGATGATTTGTGTTCGAATCCCGCCCGGCGCGCCAGCCTGGGCGAGGCTGCGGCCCGCCTGGTGCGCGAGAAGGTGGGGACCACGGAACGAACCCTGGACCTGCTGGATGCCATGCTGGATGACGAGACCCACTCATGAGCGCGGATGGGCCGGAGTATGAAGTGTTGCACCAGGGCCGCTATGTGCGGCTGGTGCGCAAGAACGGATGGGAATTTGTTGAGCGCGACGGCATCACCGGCATTGTCGTAGTGGTGGCCGTGACCGAGGACCAGCGTCTGCTGCTGGTCGAGCAGCACCGTATACCGCTGGATGGCCGCGTCATCGAACTGCCTGCCGGCATGGTGGGCGACCGTCCGGAAGCGCGCGACGAATCGTTTGCCGCGGCGGCCCGGCGCGAGTTGATCGAGGAAACCGGCTACGAGGCGGCGGCCCTGCATCCCCTGACTTGCGGGCCCTATTCGCCGGCCCGTAGCAATGCGCTCTACACCTTTTTCCGGGCCTCCGGCCTGCGCCGGGTGGGCGAGGGCGGGGGCGATGAACACGAGGACATCGAGGTCCACGCCATCCCGCTCGCGGAGGTGCATGACTGGCTGGAACAGAAGGCGGCAGCCGGGCTCATGATTGATCCGAAAATCTACGCCGGCCTCTATTTCCTCGGCAAAGAAAACTCCCCCCAACCTTGATTCGCGGGCGGACGGGGCTTAGCATCGCCGCCTTTGCAGGATCAACATTGTGAAACCCAGCATTACCACCAAGGTCGGCGACAAGGGCACCACCTTCCTGTTTTCGGGGGAGGAAGTGTTCAAGGATTCCCCGCGCACCGAGACCTATGGCGAGGTGGATGAGCTGGTCAGTGTACTGGGGGTCGCGCGCTGCCAGGTGGTGCATGACGAGGTGCGCGACATCCTGCTGGAAGTACAGCGCGATTTGTTCACGGTGGGCGCCGAACTGGCCACCTCCATTGATCACGTGAGCATGCTCAAGCAGCGCATAGATGGCGACCACTTGAAGATGTTCGAGGACCGGCGGGACGGCCTCGAAGCACGCATCACCATGCCGGATGGCTTCATCATCCCCGGTGGCTCCGGTTCGCTGGGGGCGGCGCATCTGGATCACGCCCGCACCATCGCGCGCCGGCTGGAGCGCAAGACGGTCAGCCTGTCCCGCGCCGGGCTTATCTCCAATCCCCAGTTGCTCGTCTGGCTGAATCGTCTTTCCGATTTTCTGTGGTTGTTGGCACGTTTTGAGGAAAAACAATCCCTCTCCCTGAAGGAAGTACGCCGCATGCGTGAGGATGGTCAACGATGAGCGCCCCGCCCCGCGCCGCGGGTGGCCCGCGTCTGGCCGCCTACACCACCTTCAAGCTGGGCGGGCCCTGCCGCGGTCTGGTGACCTGTGCCAACCGGCGCGAGCTGGTGCAGGCCCTGCGCGATCTCAACGAAGTGGGCGAGGCCTTCACCTTGATCGGCGGCGGTTCCAACCTGTTGGTTTCGGATCGCGGCCTGGACCAGGTGGTGGTGCGCTATTGCAGCGAGAAACCGCTGCTGGGCCGGGACGGCAACCATGTGGTGGTGCAGGGATCAACCGCCCTGGATGACCTGGTTCAATTTGCGGTGCAGGAAGGCTTGGATGGACTGGTTTCCTGTTCCGGTATTCCCGGCACGGTGGGCGGGGCCATTGCCGGCAATGCGGGAGCCTTTGGTGAGCAGATTGGTGATCACCTGGTTTCCGCGACGTTGGTGGACCGGGCCGGCAACGAGTGGGATGTCATTCGCGACGACCTGGAGTTTGCCTATCGCACCTCCAAGCTGCAGCGCACCGAAGCGTATCTGACCACGGCCCGGTTTCGCCTCAAACCCGGCCAGCGCGAACGGCTGCGCGCCCAGCGTCAGGAAATCATGCAACTGCGCGCCAGCAAGCATCCCGATTGGAAGCGTACGCCCACGGCGGGCAGCTTTTTCAAGAATATCGAGCCCACCTCAAAGGCGGAACGTCGTCAGGCGGCGGGCTGGTTCCTGGAGCAGGCGGGTGCCAAGGCCCTGCGGGTGGGCGGCGCCCGTACCTTCGAGAAACACGCCAACATCATCATTGCCGACCTGGGCTGCACGGCCGCCGATGTGTACGAACTGGCGCGCCAGATGGCAGCTCTGGTTAAAGACCGATTCGGCATAGAACTTCAGCCGGAAGTGCGGCAACTCGGCTTCTCTCCCTGATCCTGATAGTCACGGTATTAACCGCGGGCGCACAGGTGGGTATGCTAGCCCCCATATGGAGGAGTGCCTGATGAAGTATGTCATGCTTGTGTTGTTGGCCGGTTTGATGGCGGCGTCCACCATGGGATGCGCCTGTATGTGTTCCAAGAAGGGCGGTTGCAACGCCCCGGCTGCCGAAGTCGGCAAGTAGCTTGTCGGGGCTGGCCTTATCTTTCCGGCGAACTTGTGCCGTAATGCACATCGTTGCCGTCCCTTCCGGCCTGAATCGGGGAGGGGCCGAATTCGCCTCGGTTCGGTCCGTTGACGCGCAGTGAACGGCGTTGGCGGTCTACCGCCACAAGCCATACAGCAACAGGCCCAGCAAGATGGCCAGCATGAGCAGGGCGCCGCCTACGCGCATGGCGGTCTGGGTCGGGGTTGCGTTGGGGAACGCATAGCCGCAGATGGGGCAATGATTTTGATTGGCCTCCACCGCGCAGGCGCACGATGGGCATTCCCGTTTCCCAAAGTCGCGCTGTGCATCAATGCGCATGGCGTTTTTCGGCCGGCCGTTTGCTTGTTGTCGCGCTATACAGTGCGTCCTACTTCAAAGCGCCGCGCAGTACGTAGGGTAGGATGCCGCCATGACGAAGGTAATCCACCTCTACGGCGGAATCCACGCGCGCCTTGGCCTGGAACGACGTGACCTTGCCATTCAGTTCGGCCTTCACCTCGAGCAGTTTGCCGGGGGTGAAACCGTTGGCGATCCCGGTGATGGTGAAGTGTTCACGTCCGGTCAGTCCCAGCGTGTCCGCGGTCTGTCCGTTGGTGAACTCCAGCGGAAGCACGCCCATCTCGACCAGGTTGCTGCGGTGGATGCGCTCGAAGTTTTCCGCAATGACCGCTTTCACGCCCAGCAGGTACGTGCCCTTGGCCGCCCAGTCGCGGGAGGAACCCGCCCCGTACATTTTGCCCGCCAGTACGATCAGCGGGGTGCCTGCCTGTTGGTGGCGCATGGAGGCGTCGTAGATGGACAGGGTTTCGCCGGTGGGCTGGAAGACCGTCAGGCCGCCTTCCTTTTCCACCATCTTGTTGCGGATGCGGATATTGGCGAAGGTGCCGCGCATCATCACTTCGTGGTTGCCGCGCCGCGCGCC